>DAIRVA010000001.1:0-65027 GCA_036803045.1 Lysobacter sp.
CATGCCGATCTCGAGGAACACGGTGACGATGCCGGTGTCCTGGCAGATCGGGCGGTGGCCCTCGGCGCACATGCGCGAGTTGATCAGGATCTGGGCGATGGCATCCTTGGCCGCGGGCGATTCCTCGCGCTCGTAGGCGGCGGCGAGGTTCCTGATGTAATCGACCGGGTGGTAGTAGCTGATGTATTGCAGGCCATCGGCGACGGACTGGATGAAGTCTTCCTGCTTGATCGAGATGCTCGGGCGTGCGGTCATGGCGGGATGCTGCGGCGCAAAAACGTCATTCTACTAGCCGCGCCTATGATCGGCCGATCCGGGGGAGGACCACCATGCTGAAGAAGATACTGATCGTCCTGGTTGTGGCCATCGCGAGCCTGATGGCCTATGCCGCAACGCGTCCGGACACTTACCAGGTCAGCCGGAGCATCGACATCGCCGCAAGCCCCGAGCGCGTGCACGGCCTGGTCAACGATTTCCACCACTTCCCCAACTGGTCGCCCTGGCAAAAGCTCGACCCGGCGATGCAGGTCACCTACAGCGGACCGGCTTCGGGCGTCGGCGCCGGCTATGCCTGGCAAGGCAACAAGGATGCCGGCAAAGGCCGCATGGACATCGTCGAGTCCGTTCCGGGGCGCAAGGTCGGGATCGACCTGGCCTTCATCGAGCCGTTCGCTTCCAAGGCGCGGACGGATATCGACATCGAGCCCGCCGGCGCGGGCTCCCGGGTCACCTGGTCGATGCGGGGCGAAAACACTTTCGTCTCCAAGTTGATGTCGGTATTCGTGTCGATGGACGCGATGATCGGCAAGGACTTCGAGGAAGGGCTCGGAAACCTCAAGCGACTGGCGGAGTCCGCAGGCTAGGCGGCATCCTGTGCGGATGCCGATCTCCTTCCCGCTGCTGCTGCTGCTCGCATCGCCCGCTGCCCCGACGCAATCCCGGCAGGACACCGGGGCCGAGCAACTCGACGGCGTCAGTGTCGTCGGTCATCGCATCCCGCTGTCCCGCTTCCCGGGCGCGGTCACCGTGCTGCAGGGCGATGACCTGCGCGATGCGCAGCGCCAGGTAAGCCTGGCCGAAACCCTGCAGGGCGTGCCGGGGGTGATCGCGCTGGAGCGCCACAACTACGCGCAGGACCTGCAATTGCAGAGCCGCGGCTTCGGCGCGCGCAGCACTTTCGGCATCCGCGGACTGTCGCTGGTCACGGACGGCATCCCCGCCTCCGCACTGGACGGTCAAGGCCAGGCCTCGGGCTTCGCGCTGTCGATGCTCGACCGCATCGAGGTGCTGCGCGGGCCGCTGGCGCTGCAGTACGGCAACGCGGCCGGCGGCTCGATCATCGGCCATAGCGAGTTGCGCGATGATGACCGGCTGCGCGTTCAGGGCTGGATGGGCAGTGATGAAAGCCATCGAATGTCCCTGCGTGCGGATGGCGCGGCGGGCGATTGGCGAGGCCGCATCGGCCTGATGCGTTTCGCGACCGATGGCCACCGCCCGCACAGCGCCGCGCGGCGCGACGAGGCCCATGCCCTCGCACGCTGGACGCCGGGCGAGGCGCACACGCTGACGTTCGTCCTCGATGCATTGGACCAGCCATGGACCGACGATCCGCTCGGTCTCACCTCCGCGCAGTGGCAGGTCGATCCGTTGGGCACAGACTCGGTCGCGCTGGCCTTCAACACCCGCAAGCGCATCGGACAACGGCAGGCCGGGCTGCGCTGGGACTGGCGTTACGCACAGGGCCGCGAGACGCACGTGGCGCTGTGGCATACCCGACGCGACGTCGATCAGTTCCTCGCGATCCCGGTCGCCGTGCAGCGTCCGCCGTCGCATGCCGGCGGCGTGATCGATCTGGGCCGCACCAGCAGCGGACTTTCGCTTTCGCATCAGGTGGAGGGCGCCCACGGCAGTTGGGCCACCGGCATCGACCTCGGCACACTGCGGGAGGCGCGACGCGGCTACGAGAACTTCGTCGGCAATGCATTGGGCGTGCAAGGCCGACTGCGCCGCGACGAAACCAACCACGTGCGCAGCCGCGAGTTCTGGCTGAGTGGAGAACGCCGCTTCGGCAGCGACTGGTCCATGCTGGCCGCGGTGCGCCACGCCGCGCTGCGCTTTGAATCGAATGACCATTACATCGCCGCCGGCAATGGCGACGACAGTGGGACGCTCCGCTATCGCGAAACCGCATTCTCGGCCGGACTGGCGCGCCGCCTGGGCAAAGGCGAATGGTTCGCCAGCCTCGGACGCGGCTACGAAACCCCCACCGTCACCGAGCTGGCCTACCGACCGGATGGGGCCAGTGGACTCAATACCCGGCTCGACCCGGCCCACTTCGCGACGGCGGAAACCGGCCTGCGCTGGCGCGACCGCGCGCTGGAGGCGAGCATCGCCATCTATCGCATCGAAGGCCGCGACGAGATCGTGCAGGTGTTCTCCAGCGGCGGTCGCAGCAGCTACGGCAATGCCGGACGCACGCGTCGTGACGGGCTGGAGGCCGCGCTGGTCGATGACCTGCACCCGAACCTATCGTATCGCCTCAGCGCGAACCTGATCGATGCCCGTTTCCGCGAAGGCTGGGAAACGGTGATCGTGCGGGGCGGCGAAACCACGGTCCGGCGCGTGGAGGCCGGGCGCCGCATCCCCGGCATCCCGCGCGTGCAGGGATTCGCCGCGCTCGAATGGCATCGCGCCGACCGCACGCTGGCGATGGCGCTGGAGGCGACCGGCAACAGCGCGATCACCACCGAAGATGCCAACAGCATCGCCGCCCCCGGCCATGGCCGTTACGCGTTGTCGCTGCGCTGGCGCAGCCCGGAGGACGCCGGCTGGCACGCCTTCGCCCGCATCGACAACCTGCTGGACCGCCGTTACATCGGCTCGGTCATCGTCAACGAATCCAACGGCCGCAGCTTCGAGCCCGCGCCGGGCCGCAGCTTCACGCTTGGCATCGGCTGGCAGGGCGGCGAGTGAACGATGACGCGGCGTCGGCCGCGGCGCGCCTCGCATCGACATCACGCCGGCCGCCATAATCTGCCGCGATGCCACCGCCCCTGCCCCCGCAGCAACTCGATTTCCGCCAGCGTTTTTCGGCGATGCGCAACGTGCCGCCGTTCCTGCGCGAGATCTGGGGCACCAGCAAGCCGCTGACGCTGGCCAGCATCGGCCTGCGGCTGGTGCGCGCCTTCCTGCCGATCGCGATGCTCTACATCGGCAAGCTGATCATCGACGAGGCGGTGCGGCTGATCGCGCTCGACGTGCCCGGCAACCTCACCGCCGCGTGGCACGGTGGGCAGCTCGACCACCTGGCCCGGCTGCTTGGTGCGGAATTCGGCCTCGCCATCCTCTCGGACCTGCTCGGCCGGCTGGTGGGCTATGTCGACACGTTGCTGTCCGAGCGATTCACCAATGCGACCAGCATTCGCCTGATGGAGCATGCGGCGACGCTGGACCTGGAAGATTTCGAGGACGCCGACCTGCAGGACAAGCTCGACCGTGCCCGCCGACAGACGATGGGCCGGATGAACCTGATGGGCCAGCTGTTCGGGCAGGCGCAGGACGTCATCACCGTGATCAGCTTCGCCGCCGGCCTGCTGGCCTACGCGCCGTGGCTGATGGTACTGCTGGCGGTGGCGCTGATCCCGGCCTTCGTCGGCGAGTCGCATTTCAACGCGCTCAACTACTCGCTCAACTTCCAGTGGACACCGGAGCGGCGCCAGCTCGAATACCTGCGCCAGATGGGCGCGAGCGTCGAGACCGCGAAGGAAGTGAAGATCTTCGGCCTCAACCGCTTCTTCATCGAGCGCTTCCGCACCCTGTCCGACAAGTTCTACACCGCCAACCGCCGCCTGGCCGGGCAGCGCGCGTTCTGGGGCACGCTCCTGGCCGCGCTCGGCACGCTGGGTTATTACGTCGCCTACGGCTACATCGCCTGGCGCACGGTGCGCGGCGATTTCAGCATCGGCGACCTGACCTTCCTCGCCGGCAGCTTCCGCCGCCTGCGCCAGCTGCTGGAGAGCCTGCTGACCGGGTTCTCGCAGGTGGCGAGCCAGGCTTTGTACCTGGACGATCTGTATTCGTTCTTCCGCATCCAGCCGGAGATCGTGTCCAGGCCAGGCGCCCTGCCCGTCCCGCGCCCGATCCGCACCGGATTCGTGTTCGAGGATGTCGGCTTCCGCTACGCCGGCGCCGAACGCTGGGCGCTGCGCCACCTCTCTTTCGAACTGCACGCCGGCGAGGTGCTGGCGCTGGTCGGCGAAAACGGCGCCGGCAAGACCACGCTGGTGAAACTGCTCGCACGCCTGTACGACCCGGACGAAGGCCGTATCCTGCTGGATGGGCGCGACCTGCGCGATTACGACACCGAGGAACTGCGTGCCAACATCGGGGTGATCTTCCAGGACTTCGTGCGCTACCACCTGACCGCGGCCGAGAACATCGGCGTTGGCGACATCGAGGATATGGACAATCGCGCCCGCATCGCCGAAGCCGCGCGCAAGGGCATGGCCGACGAAGTCATCGCCGGGCTGCCCAAGGGCTACGACCAGGTGATAGGCCGGCGCTTCAAGGAAGGCATGGACCTGTCGGGCGGCCAGTGGCAGAAGATCGCCATCGCCCGCGCCTACATGCGCGATGCGCAGGTGATGATCCTGGACGAGCCGACCGCCGCGCTGGACGCCCGCGCCGAGTACGAGGTGTTCGAGCGCTTCAAGGAGCTGTCCGAGGACCGCACCGCCGTGCTGATTTCGCATCGCTTCTCCAGCGTGCGTATGGCCGACCGCATCCTGGTGCTGGCCGATGGCCGGGTCGAGGCCAGCGGCACCCACGCCGAATTGATGATGCAAGGTGGCCGTTACGCCGAATTGTTCGAGCTGCAGGCGGCCGGCTACCGATAGTCCACGCGCCTGCCGGTATGCTGCAAGCGACCCAACGCGAGCCCATGCCATGCCCGACAACACCGACCGCGCGCCCCGCCTCGCCATCCTGGTCGATGCCGACAACAGCAATCCCGCGCGCCTGCCCGCCTTGCTGGCCGAGATCGCCAAATACGGCAATGCCAGCGTCCGCCGCGCCTACGGCAACTGGACGTCCGGCCACTTGGGCGGATGGAAGTCCGGGCTGCTCGCGCATTCGCTGCAGCCGATCCAGCAGTTCAACTACACCACCGGCAAGAACGCCACCGACAGCGCGATGATCATCGACGCGATGGACCTGCTCTACGCCGGTCATCTGGACGGTTTCTGCATCGTCTCCAGCGACAGCGACTTCACCCGCCTGGCCGCGCGCATTCGCGAGCAGGGCCTGACCGTCTACGGCTTTGGCGAACGCAAGACGCCGCAGGCCTTCGTCGCCGCCTGCGACAAGTTCATCTATACCGAGAATCTGGGCGATGAACAGGCCCCGGCCAAGCCCGGCAAGACGCCGGCCAAACTCAAGACCGATCGACAGCTGGACGCCTTGTTGCGCGAGGCGGTCGATGCGGCGTCCGATGACGAAGGCTGGGCGCACCTCGGCGCGGTGGGCAGTAACCTGCAGCGGCTGCGATCGGACTTCGATACCCGCACTTATGGCTTCGGCAAGCTGAAGGACCTGTTCGTGGCGCACCAGGGTTATGTGCTGGAGTCCCGCAAGGGGGCGGACGGCAAGGCCACCATGGTTTATGTGCGTGGCAAAGACTGAGGGGCGCTAGAACAATCCCGCCTGCGGCCCCGGATACTGCAATACGCCGTCCACCATCACCGCATCGGCATTGGGCGAATGCGGCTCGGACTTGCCCGGTGCCATCAGGTCGATCACCTCCCAGCCTCGCGCGACGAAATCGTCGGCGATCAGGCGGCGATGGCATCGCCACCACAGCGCTTCCGCACACATCACGCAGGTGAGGCGGTGCGATGCGACTTCCATCAAGGCCTCGCGTGCCTGGACGTATTCGGCGCTGGCGAGGTGGTCCGCATAGGCGCGGAAGGCATCGACCCGCCACGCGGTGTTGGGCGAGTCCGGCGCTGGCTTGCGGCGACCGCCCAGCGCCGGCATCGGCAGGTATTCGATGCCGGCCTCGGCCAGTGCTCCGGGCATCGCGTCGCGCGAGAACTGCGGATTGCGCCGCGAGCCGGCGAAACGCCGTACATCGGCCAGCACCTCAATGCCGGCCGCCTGCAACATGCCAGTGAATTCCGGCCACGGACGGGTGGAATGGCCGATGGTCCAGAGCGTGCGGATCGATGGCATGCGGGCATGATGCCCTGCCGCCGGTTTGCTCGAGGTCAATGCGCAGGTGCCGGGACCGGTAAAATGCGCGGGTTGCCAGAAACCAGCCCGAAATGTCCGAATCGCCCTACTTCACCGAAACCGTGCTCGAGCTCCACCACTGGACCGACGCCTATTTCAGTTTCACCACCACCCGCGATCCCGGGCTGCGCTTCGAGAACGGCCAGTTCGTGATGATCGGCCTGCAGGTCGAGAACGCCGACGGAAAGGTGAAGCCGCTGGTGCGCGCGTACTCGGTGGCGAGCGCGAACTGGGAGGAGACCCTGCATTTCTTCAGCATCAAGGTGCAGGACGGGCCGCTGACCTCGCGCCTGCAGCACCTGAAGGTGGGCGATCCGGTGCTGGTCAGCCGCAAGCCGACCGGCACGCTGCTGATCTCGGACCTGCACCCGGGCCGCAACCTGTTCCTCCTCGGTACCGGCACCGGCCTGGCGCCGTGGCTGTCCATCGTGCAGGACCCGGAAACCTACGAGCGCTTCGAGAAGGTCATCGTCTGCCACGGCGTGCGCAGCGCCGCCGACCTCGCCTATCGCGAGCTCTTCGAGACCGCCCTGCCCAACCACGAGCTGCTGGGCGACATCGTCCGCGACAAGCTGCTGTACTTCCCCGCGGTGTCGCGCGAGGCGTTCGAGTATCGCGGCCACGACCATCGCGGGCGCATCACCGACATGCTGGCCGATGGCCGGGTCACCGATTTCCTCGACATCCCGCCGCTCGACGGCGCCCGCGACCGCGCCATGGTCTGCGGCAGCCCGGCGATGCTGGCCGATTTCCGCGCCCTGCTCGATGCGCGCGGCTTCAATGCCGCGCCGCGCATCGGCACTCCGGGCGAATACGTGTTCGAGCGCGCCTTCGTCGAGAAGTGACCTGCGGCGCTCACGCGCCTTTCCGGCCTGCGGCCTAGCATGGCGGATCCGTCGCGGGAGATCCCCATGCGTCGTCGCTCCGCGCTCTTCGTGCTGCTGCAGCTCGGCCTGCTGGCGGGTTGCTACCCGCGCGCCGACCTGACACGGCCATTGCCGAGCGAGCTCGTCCCGGCGCCGAGGCAACCGGCGACGCGACTGGTGGTGGTTCTGCCCGGACGCAGCGACGATATCCGTGCGCTGCGACGCGCCGGCATAGCCGATGCGGTGCAATCGGCCTGGCCCGATGCCGACGTGCTGCTGTCCGGGCTGGCGTTGAACGTCTACATGGAGGGGCGCGCCGTCGAACGCCTGCAGCGCGAGATCATCACGCCGGCGCGTGCCGGCAAGGCGTATCGGCAGACCTGGCTGCTGGGCGCATCGCTCGGCGGCATGGGCGCGATCATGTACCGGCGCGCCCATCCCGACGAGATCGCCGGCATGGTGCTGATGGCACCGTATCTGGGGGAGCCACCGCTGCTGGAGGAAATTTCAGCGGCGGGTGGATTGTCCCGCTGGCAGCCCGGCGACGGGCCGGAGCAGGCCGGCCCCGACGGCTTCCAGCGCGAATTGTGGCGGCATCTGCAGGGCTGGCAGTCCGATCCGGCCCTCGTCCGTCACGTCTGGGTGGGCCATGGCGATGCGGATTACCTGCGCGCGGCGATTCCGCTGCTCGCGCCCGTGCTGCCCGATGGCCATGTGCAGGTCCGTCCCGGTGGTCACGCATGGTCCGTATGGACGCCGCTGGCGGGCGACATCCTGCGCCGGGCCGGGCCGGCCACGCTCGACTGAGCGCGGCCGCCTGGATCAATCCTTCTTCAACGACTCGACCAGCTTGACCGGCTCGGCGAAGGGCTTGATGCCCAGCTCGCGATAAACCTCGGCCGGGTAGTACACCGTGTCGCCCTTGATCACCGTGGCCACCTTTCGGATGTCGGCGATGTCGCGGGTCGGATCGCCATCGACCAGAATCAGGTCCGCGCGCTTGCCGACCACGATGCTGCCGCGATCCCCCGACACGCGCGCATATTTCGCCGGATTCCAGGTCGCGGTCTGCAAGGCCTGCGCCGGCGTCATGCCGGCATCCACGTACAGCTGCAGCTCCCGTTGCAGGGTGAATCCGGGCAGATTGTCGGTGCCGGCGACGATCGGCACGCCGGCGCGCTGCATGCGCCCGACGAACTCGACCATCTTCAGGTACGACTTGTCGTAGCGCGCCGCGGTCGCATCGTCCGGGATGTCGAATTCGGCGACGCGGAAGCCGCGCTGCACGTCCGGCGGCATGTGGTCGGCCACGGCGGCAAAGGCCTGCGACATCTGGCCCGGACGCTGGCGCAGGAAATCGAAGGTGGCGAGCGTCGGGTCGATGACGATCTGCTTCTTCGCCAGCAATTCGACGAAGTCACGCACGGGCGCGGAGTCGAAATCGAGGTCGGCCACTTTCCTGGCCGGCAGGTAGAAGCGTTCCAGCGTGCGCGTGTCGGTCTTGTCGTCGACCAGGAAATTCAGCATCAACTGGTTGATGTGCTGGATCTCGTCGTAGCCCGCATCAACCGCATCCTGCGCACGCAGGTACACGGGGATGTGGCCGCTCACACGCAAGCCCTTTTCGTGCGCGTAGGCCACGGTGTCCTTCAATATCGCCTTGGGGAAGGAGTTGTAGATCTTGATCTGCGGGTACTTGTGCGCGGCATACCAATCGATGGCCTTCTTCGCCCCGTCGAGGTCCTTGACGACGAAACCGTTGCGCGCCGACATCGGGCTTTCGCCTTCCAGGAAACCGGCCGGCACCACCCTTGCGCCGAGCAACGTGCCCGCGCGCTCCTCGGCCATGATCTGCTGCAGGGTCTCGTTGTCGTTGCCCATGTCGCGGATGCTGGTGACGCCTGCGGCCACATCCAGCCCCCCGTTCCAGCGCGTGGTGTGCGCATGCGCGTCGAACAGGCCCGGCATCAGCACGCGGCCGCCGCCATCGAGGGTGCGCACGATGCTGGCCGTGTCCAGCGCAGCGCCGACGTGATCGCCCGTGGCCCAGCTTCCCTCGCCGACGCGCAGGATCCGGCCATCGCGGATCAGCACCGAAGATGGCACGCTCAACGTGCCCTTCTCGCTGTCGAAGATGCGCACGTCGTGGATCAGGGTGGTGCCCGGAATGCCGTGCGACAGGCGGTTGTTGAAATCGACCAGCGCCTTGGCTTCGGCGGTCTTTTGGCGGACTTCGAGCCCCGCCGCATCCTGCTCCCAACCGGCCTCGATCATCTGCATGAAGCCGGGCACGATGGAGGCGAAGATGCGGGGATGTTCGTCGGTCGTGGACCAGACGAACATCGGGGTGAAACCAACGCCGGTGAGCACCAGGAGACGGAGGTGGCGGGCCTGTCCTCCGCGGGTCAGGGTGACTTCATCGACCACCCGCGATTTCAGCGTGCCCGAGGGAATCAGCGGCACCCCGGCATTGCCGCGTCTGGCCAGGGCCGCCAGCATCGGCGCATACGACTGCGGCGTACCCGCCAACGACCAGTACAGGGCGCCATCCTTCTGCGGCGCTGTGCCTCCATCCGAGGTGGTCTTCCAGCGGCCGACACCGTCCTTTACGCGCCAGGATTCATCGACCGGAGCGCCGAACGTGGAGGTGCCCTTGACCTGGTAATCGGCAAAGCTGCCGTCGGGCGCAAGGCGGTAGCTTTCCTTCAGCTCCGGGCCGCGTCCGTTGTCCTTGAAGATGAATTCGGTGCGGACGATGCCGTCATCGCCCACCTCGGTCGTCTGGTGCCCGGCCTGCTTGCCCCCATCGACCAGGATCACGTAGCGCAGCGTCTCGGCCGCCAGCGCCGGCATGGCGGAAGCCGCGAGTGCGATCAGCGCGAAGAAGAAGCAAAAACGCGCCCGGGCGCGTGACGGGAATTGCCGCATGGCCATTCTCCCCTCGCCGGAATCAGCGGATGCGGCGGACTATAGGCCCGCCCATCGCCGCGCGGCAACCACCTTGCCGCGCCATGCCCGAGCGCCAACCGGAGACGGCGTCATCCCGAGCCGTGCAGCCAACAATCAGGCCTTGCCGGGCTCCGAGACTTCCTTGACCACCTGCGCCGTGGCTTGGTCCTTGCCGGCCAAGGCCAGGTCGGCCAGGGCGGCGACGCCGGCCAGCTTGCCTTCGGCATCGACCACGATGACCCGGCGGATTTTCTCCGCCTCCATCACGCAGGTCGCATCGTACAGGCTGGTGGTCATCGACACGGTCTTGACCGGCGAGGTCATCGCGTCGCCGGCACCGCAGGTGGAAGGATCGATGCCGGCCGCCACGATGCGGGTGGCGATGTCGCGGTCGGTCACCGCACCCACCGGGCGGCCGGCTTCGTCGACGACCGGAATCATGCCGCAGTCGCTATCGATCATCATTTGCGCCACGTCCGGCAGCGGCGTGCCGGTCTGGCAGCAGGACGGATTGGCGGTCATCACGCTGGTGACGTCGGACATCGATGGACTCCATCAAGAAAACGGGAGGTCGAGCTTCCCCTGACCGGGGTCGGGATTGCGTGAATGCCCGTGGCCGCCGTTCAGGCGGCAGGGTCCGGCAGACAGGGCCCCGGGCGGATCGGATGCGATACCCTGAACGTTTCCGGATACGCAAAGGCCCTCTCGATGCCCCTACCTTCCCGCCGCCTGCTCGCCAACGCTCTGGCGCTGGCCATCACCGCGTCCTTGGCCGGTTGCGCGACCGCTCCCGCCTCCCAGGTCACTCCCGCCACGCCGAGCGCATCGATGCCCGCCACCGCCGACAATCCTTTATTCGCGCCCAGTCCGCTGCAGTGGGAGTACCCGCAGTTCGACAAGATCAAGATCGAGCACTTCGCCCCGGCCTTCGACCGCGGCATGCAGGAGGAGCGCGCGGAGTTCGAGGCTATCGCCAACAACCCGGCGCCCGCCACCTTCGAGAACACCATCGTTGCCATGGAGCGCACCGGGCAGACGCTCGGCCGCACCCTGACGGTGTTCAGCGGCATCAACGCCACCAACACCAATGATGCGATCCAGAAGCTGCAGGCCGAGTACGCGCCGAAGTTCTCCGCGCATCGCGACGCGATTTCGCTCAACCCCGCGCTGTTCGCCCGCATCAAGGCCGTGTACGAGGGGCGCGCCCAGGCGGGCCTGGACGCCGAAAGCCTGCTCCTGGTCGAGAAATACTACGAGGACTTCGTCCGCTCGGGCGCCAACCTGACGCCGGAGCAGAAGGAGCGCGTCAAGGCGATCAACAGCGAGATGGCCACGCTGACCACCCGCTTCAACCAGAACGTGCTGGCCGAGGTGAACGATTCGGCCATCGTCGTCGACAGCCGCGACGAGCTGGCCGGCCTGTCCGGCGAGCAGATCCAGGTGCTGGCCGACGCCGCCAGGGCCAAGGGCCAGGAAGGCAAGTACCGCATCGCCCTGCTCAACACCACCGGCCAGCCGCTGCTGGGCCAGCTGGAGAACCGCGCGCTGCGCGAGCGCATCATGAAGGCCTCGCTGGCGCGCGGCAGCCGCGGCAACCAGTGGGACAACCGCGAGATCGTCTCGCGCGTGGTCAAGCTGCGTGCCGAGCGCGCCGCGATCATGGGCTACCCGAACTACGCGGCGTTCGCCCTGGCCAACCAGACCGCCAAGACGCCCGAAGCCGTCAACGCGATGCTCTCGCAGCTGGCGCCCCCCGCCGTGGCCAATGCCCGCGCGGAAGGCGCCAGGCTGCAGGCGATGATCGATGCCGAGCAGAAGACCAAGGGTGAGCCGACCTTCAAGCTGCAGCCATGGGACTGGGACTTCTACACCGAAAAGGTGCGCAAGGCCGAGTACGACTTCGACGAAGGCGAACTCAAGCCCTACCTCGAGTTGAACAACGTCATCGAGAAGGGCGTGTTCAACTTCGTCGGCCAGTTCTACGGCGTGACCTTCAAGCCGCGCCCCGACCTGCCGGTCTACCACCCCGACGTCAAGGTCTACGAGGCCTTCAACGCCGACGGTTCGGAGCTGGCCCTGATCGTGGTTGACCCGTTCGCGCGTCCCTCCAAGCGCGGCGGCGCGTGGATGAGCTCGTACGTGGACCAGTCCAGGCTGCTCGGCAGGAAGCCGGTGGTCGCCTTCCACCTCAACGTCACCAAGCCCAGCGAGGGCAAGCCGGCGCTGATGACCTGGGACGACGTCAACACCGCCTTCCACGAGTTCGGCCACGTGTTGCACGGCATGTTCTCGGACGTGGAGTACCCGTACTTCAGCGGCACCAGCGTGCCGCGCGACTTCGTCGAGTTCCCCTCGCAGGTGCACGAAATGGGCGCGACCTGGCCGTCGGTGCTCTCGAGCTACGCCGTGCACTGGCAGACCGGCAAGCCGATCCCGAAGGCGCTGCTGGACAAGGTGCTGGCCGCTGACAAGTTCAACCAGGGCTTCGCCACCACCGAATACCTCGGTGCCGCACTGCTCGACCAGGCCTACCATCAGGTCCGCGCCGAGCAGCTGCCCGATGCCTCCGGCATCCTTGGCTACGAAGCCGCCGCGCTCGAGCGCGTGGGGGTGAACTACCCGGCGGTACCCCCGCGCTATCGCACCACCTACTTCGGCCACATCATGGGCGGCTATGCGGCGGGCTATTACGCCTACATCTGGTCGGAAGTGCTGGATGCGACCACCGTGGCGTGGATCAAGGAGCACGGCGGGCTGACCCGCGCCAACGGCGACCGCTTCCGCCAGACCCTGCTCTCGCAGGGCGGCAGCAAGGACGCCTTGCAGCTGTTCCGCGACTTCTCCGGCGAAGAGCCGCAGATCCGCTACCTGCTCGAGCGCCGCGGCCTGACCGCCAAGCCCGCCAAGCGCTGAGGACGACATCGCATCGGGGGCCGGTCTCGGGCCGCCCCCGATCCCCGGGCACCATCAGGTATCGGCGAAATACGCGCGATAGGGCTGCGCCACATAGGGCAGCAGGACGCTCGCCGGCACCTCGACCGTCTGGGTGCCATCGGAATAGGGGCCGACCTGGTACGGCGGGAACACGAAGCGCAACCCGTACCACTTCCCGTTTGCCGAGGGGATCGGCTCGAACTGGCTGAAATTCTCCGCGACCGGGCGCGTGCCCTCGTCGATCATCCCCATGGCGCTCTTGACGGCGGCGTCGCGCTGGCCGGCCTCGATGTCCTCCGCGCCCATGCGCTCCTCCAGCGACTTCCTCAATGCGCGGCGCGCGTAATCGGAAATGGCCTTCCAGCCGCCTTCGTTGTCGACCAGCTCGCTGGCCTGCAAAAGACGCCCGCTGGCCGGCAGGTAGGTGAAGCGGGCGACCAGCGGGATCCCGTGCGCGCCGCCGGTGTAGAGGCTGCCGTCGGCCGACACCACCACCACGTCGGGGCGCTTCAGCGTCTCCACGAAGTTGAGGCTGAGGTCGTAGGGCGAGTCGGAATCGGTGGTGGCCACCTGCTGGACCGCCTCCATCAATTCGCCGCGCGCACGGCCCGCGAAGTCGCTCAAGGCGTCCGCCAGGACGGGATAGTCGTTGGCGACGGCGGGATAGGTAATGCCGACCAGATAGCGCGGGGTGCGTTCGATGACGTCCTGCAGCGGGGCCGCTTTCGCGGGAACGACGTCGGCAGGCGCTTGTGGACCGGCGGGCATGGGCTCCGGCGCAGATTCGCGCTGGCAGGCCGACAGCATGATCAACGGGGCCAGCAGTAGGAAGGAACGGCGCATGGATCGGAACAGGGGAATTGCGGATGCGGGGATGGGAAGGATAAGCCGGGCTGCGTGACGCCGGGGTAATGGCGCGAGACATCCCATCCATGAAAGCGAAAACCCGGCCGGAGCCGGGTTTTCGGGGAACCGCGCGAGATTCAGAGCGGCTGGACTTCGTCGGCCTGCAGGCCCTTTTGGCCCTGCACGACCTTGAAGGTGACCGGCTGGCCTTCCTTCAGGGACTTGAAGCCGTTCCCGATGATCGAGCGGAAGTGCACGAACAGGTCGGCACCGCTCTCCGGGGTGATGAAGCCGTAGCCCTTGGCATCGTTGAACCACTTGACGGTACCGGTCTGACGATCGGACATTGTATTACTCCTTGAACAGGTTGGATTTACACGGCACGTGGCCGGACTGTCGAGCAAGGGGCAACACGCAAGCGATGAGCGACCACACGATCAACCGCATCAGATCACAATGTCCCGTGATCCCGCCTAAACAGTGACGGCACCATACACCAAAACCGCGTGCGATGGGTACAGTGCGCCCTTCACGCCTCCAGATCGGCGTAGTCGGGGTGCTTGGCGAACCAGGCGGCCGCATAGGAACAGGCCGGGATGACCTTGAGGCCCTCCTGCCGGGCGTGATCGACTGCCGCCCGGACCAGCTCCGCGGCGATGCCGCGACCGCCGATGGCGGACGGGACGATGGTATGGGTGATGGTCATGATGTCGCCCTCGCGCTGGTATTCGACATAGGCTTCATGCCCGTCGACTTCGGTGACGAAACGGTGGCGTTCGGAACGGTGGGCGATATCGGACATCGTGATTCTCCTGGCGTTGGCATCGGGAAACCCGGTTCGGGGAGACTACGGGAGCGACCACGGGGCAGGCGTGAACCACCGCCCCGCGGGACGGCTAGAGACCGATCTGGCCGAGAAAAGCCGGCCAGGCGCCGGGCTGGGTCGCGATGATGAAGATCGCGCCATACAGCGCACCGAACAGGTGCGCGCTGTGGTTGACGTTGTCGCCGCCCTGCCGGTCCATCCAGATCGAATAGCCAACGTACAGCGCGGCATAGGCGATCGCCGGGATGCCGAACGGGATCGGGAAGACGACGATCTTCGACCACGGCGAGAGCACGATGAAGGCGAACAGCACGGCGGACACCCCGCCGGACGCACCCAGGCTTCGGTAATGGGCGTCGCCCTTGTGATGGAGGTAGGTCGGCAGGATGGCGGCCACGATCGCCGACAGGTAGAACAACAGGAACGGCAGCGCCCCCGCCACCTGTTCCACCTGCTGCCCGAAGAAGAACAGCGTGATCATGTTGAACAGCAGGTGCGGCCAGTCCGCATGGATGAACCCGTGCGTGAGCAGCCGGTCGTACTGGCGGTAGCGGCTGATCGCCGGCGGCCAGAGGATCAGGCGATCCATCAGCCGGCGATTGTTGAACGCCTGCCACGACACCAGCGCCGTGACCGCAATGATGATGAAGGTCATCATGCCGCGACACCCGACACCCGATAGTTGTCCTGCATCGGGTATCGCCGCGCATACAAGGCGAAGGCCGCCGCGGCGATGAACGCGAAACCGGCGAAGAAGAACATCAGGAAGGCCGGCTCGCTGAGGCCGGTCCGCGCGATCATCGCCTTGAAGCCATCGTTCTGCACGCCCGCGTTGGTCAACAGCACCCACAGGCTGCCGAAGGTGCTGGTCAGGTACCAGAAGGCCATGATCACGCCCTTCATTGCGTGCGGCGCCTGGCTGTAGGCAAACTCGAGCGCGGTCGCCGACACCAGCACCTCGCCGAAGGTCAGCAACAGGTACGGCAGGCTCTGCCAGGCCAGCGAGACTTCCGCGCCGCCATCGATCCACAGTTGCAGCACGCCGGCGACGACCCAGGACACGCCGGAGATCGCGATGCCCCAGCCCATCCGGCGCAGCGCGGTGACCACGAAGCCCATCCTGCGCAGCAGTGGATACAGCACGATGTTGTTGAACGGGATCAGCAGCATGACCAGAAGCGGATTCAGCGCCTGCATCTGCGCCGGTTCCTTGATCAGCCAGCTCGGCCACCACCACTGGTCGTGCGGGATCATCATCGCGTTGCCCTGGATGATCCAGGTCGAGGCCTTCTGGTCGAACAGCGACCAGAACGGCGTCACCAGCGCGAACACGATCAGGATGCGCAGCACCGCGCGCACGCCGTCGACGGCCGCATCGGGATGCTTGCCGCGGGCGCGATCCAGCTGCAGCGACGCCCCCCAGCCACCGAACGCGATCATGATGCCAAGCGCCGAGCAGGCCATGATCACGAAGCCGAGTTTCTCCGGCCACCACGCCGGTGCGGCGCCGACGAGATCCAGCACGCCGATCACGAGGAAGGCTGCCGCCACCAGCATCGCGACCCGCGCCATCAGGGTGCCCCAGTTGCCCTCGCCCGCCTGCTTCTCGCGCAGCGCCGTCTTGACCACGTTGAGGAAGGAATCCGGGTCCGGCCCGGAAGGCGGGACATTGACGTACTGCTTGCGCCCCATCCAGAAGACGAGGGTGGCGATGAACATCAGGATGCCCGGCACGCCGAACGCCACCGCAGGCCCGTAGTGGCGCAGCAGCAGCGGCGCGAACAGCGATGCGAAGAACGAGCCGAAGTTGATGATCCAGTAGAACGCGTCGAACACGATCTTGGCGAGGTGCTTGTTGGTCTGGTCGAACTGGTCGCCGCAGAAAGAGACCACCAGCGGCTTGATGCCGCCAGAGCCGAGCGCGATCAGGAACAGGCCCGTGTAGAACCCGGTGCGATTGCCCTCGAACATCGCAAGGCAGGCATGGCCTGCACAGTAGATCAGCGAGAACCACAGCACGGTGTTGTACTTGCCGAAGTAGCGATCGGACAGCCAGCCGCCCAACAGCGGGAAGAAATACACGCCGATCACGAAGGTGTGGAAGACCTCCTTCGCCATCGCCTCGCGCTCGGCGCCGGCCGGCAGGTAGCCCAGCAGGATCGAGCTGATCAGGAACGGCACCAGGATGTTGCGCATCCCGTAGAAGCTGAAGCGTTCGCAAGCCTCGTTGCCGATGATGAAGGGAATCTGCCGCGGCATGCGTGCGGTGGCATCGGGGACTTGCGGGGTCGCGTTCATTCGGCGGCTCCTTGGATGGCGGGTCGATGGATCAAAGTGACGTGGGGCAAGCGGCTCAACGCCACGCCTCCAGCCCTTCGCGGGCATATAGCTCGGCGAAGGCCGGACGCGCCTTCATCAGCCGGGCCAGTTCGGCCAGGCGCGGCCAGCTGTCGCCGGGTGCAGGCATGTCGCGGGACCAGCGCAGCAGCATCGTCAGGTAGAGGTCGGCGGCGGAAGGCGCATCGCCCAGCAGATAGGGGCCACGCTTGGCCAATTGGTCGTCCAGCCGCTGCCAGACGGCCTCGATGCGTGGCCGGGTATGCGCCAGTACCGCATCGCGATGCACATCGCCGGCGGGCTCGCCCGGATACCACCACAGGCGGAACAGCGGCTGCACCGCGTTGGCGAGATGGAACATCCATTGCACGTAGTCGGCGCGATCCGGGGCGTCGATGGCCGGGGCGAAGCGACGCTGCGGATCGGCATCGGCCAGCGTCATCAGCAAAGCGGCCGTTTCGAAACGCGGCACGCCATCCATGACCAGCGTCGGCACCACGCCATTCGGGTTCAGGGCCAGGTATTCGGGCGATTTCTGCCGACCGGACTTCGTGTCGACCAGGTCCAGCCGATGCGGCCGATCCAGCTCGATCAGCAGCCAGTGCACCGCCATGCTGGCCGCGCCGGGCGAGTAATAAAGCGTGTCCGGGGTCATTTGCATGGGCGACATGATGGCATGACCTCCGGCCCACCACGCCGCCACGCCGGCGCGTTTAACATCGGGCTTCGTCTTCCGAGGTGCCCGTCATGACGCGTTTCGCCCGCTCCGCTTCGCTCGCCATTGCGCTGGGTGCCATCCTCTCGCCTGTCCAGCAGGCGTCCGCCACATCCCCTGCCCGTCCGGCGTTGACCACCCTGGCCGAGCGTAGCGGCTTCCACAAGACCGGGCGCTACGACGAAGTGATCGCCCTGTGCGATGAGTTCGCCAAGGCCTACCCGCGCTCAGTGCGCTGTCTCGATTTCGGCACAACACCCGAGCGCCGGCCGATGAAGGCGATGATCGTTTCGACTTCCGGTGCGCTGACTGCGGCAGATGCCCGCGCCAAGAAGCTGCCGACAGTGCTGGTGCAAGGCGGCATCCATGCAGGCGAGATCGACGGCAAGGACGCGGTGTTCTGGCTGCTGCGCGAGATGCTGGCCGGCAAGACCGCACCCGGTGTGCTGAACGGACAGGTGCTGGTGTTCGTCCCGGTGTTCAACGTGGATGGCCACGAGAACTTCCGCGCCTGGAACCGCCCCAACCAGCGCGGTCCTGAAGAAATGGGCTTCCGCGCCACGGCGCAGCGCTACAACCTCAACCGCGACTACGTGAAGGCCGACAGCCCCGAAATGCAAGCGATGTTGAAGCTGGTGGACGAGTGGGACCCCCTGGTGGCGATGGACCTGCACGTGACCGACGGCGCGAAATTCCAGCACGACATCTCGATTACCGCCGAGCCGGTGAACTCCGGCGACGCCGGGCTGCAGAAAGTCGGCCGTACTCTGCGCGACGGCATCATCGGGAAACTGACGGCCCAAGGCTCGAAGCCGGTCGCGTTCTATCCGAGCTTCGTCAGGGACGACGACCCGGCTTCCGGTTTCGCCGAGGGCGTGTCCACGCCGCGCTTCTCGCACGGCTATTTCGTGCTGCGCAACCGCATCGGCATCCTGGTCGAGACCCACAGCTGGCGCACCTATCCCGAGCGCGTGCGCGCCACCCGCAACACCGTGCTTGATTTGCTGGAGCTGGTGGCCGCCGATGGCAAGCAATGGCAGGCCGAGGCCAAGGCATCGGATGCACGTGCCAGCCGACTGGGCGGCCAATCCGTGCCGCTGGCGTGGAAAGTGCTGGACGATGCCCGCACCATCGATTTCCAGGGCTATGCCTACACCCGCACGCCGTCGACGATCTCCGGCGCGCTGATGACGCGTTACGACGAATCCACGCCGCAGGTCTGGAAGATCCCGTTGCGCGACAAGGTGGCGCCGGCGCTGGAGGTGAAGGCACCGCTCGCCGGGTACCTCGTGCCCGTCGCATGGGCGCCGTACGTCGAACCCAAGCTCAGGACGCATGGCATCGAATACCACGTGATCGGCCATGCCCTGGACGCTGTCGCAGCGGAGACCTTCCGCGCACGCGAGGCGAAGTTCTCGCCCATGTCGGTGGAAGGCCATCAGCGCGTCACGCTCGACGGCGGCTGGCAGGCCGGGACGCGCAAGCTGATGGCCGGCGCGTTGTTCGTGCCCATTGCCCAGCCCAAGGCGCGGCTGGTGATGAACCTGCTGGAGCCGCAGGCGCCCGATGCCATTGCCGCCTGGGGCGAGATGAACAATGCCTTCGAGCAGAAGGAGTACATGGAGGATTACGTCGCCGAAGAACAGGCCCAAAAGATGCTGGCCGATGACCCGGCGCTCAAGGCGGCGTTCGACAAGCGCCTGCTTGAGGATGAGGACTTCGCCAAGTCGCCTTCGCAGCGACTGGATTTCTTCTACCGCCGCCATCCCGCCTACGATCGCGACTACCTGCGTTACCCGGTGCTGCGTGTGGATGTCGCGCCGGAGTGATTGTGGCCGTCGCAGCTCTGCCCGGACTCAGCAGTTTTCGTACTTCCAGTTCCGATGCCTGCCCTCGCCCAGCCACTCGATGGCCTGGGCGATGCGGCGGGCGCGGGTGTCCCCGCGCTTGGCTTCGATGATCCACTCGATGTATTCGCGGCGATGGCTGGGCGGGAATGCATCGAAATGCGCCAGTGCCTTGGGCGTGCCGGCCAGCGCCAATGCCAGGTCGTCGGGCACCGGCAATGCCGGTTTCGCTCTTTTCACCGCCTTGGGCTTGACCTGTACGTCGCCGGCCTGGGCCGCGTCGATGAGCGCCATCGCCTTGCGGATGTCCGCCTTGAGCGTGGTCGCCTTCGGCAGGTCGGCAGGGGTGAGCATCTTGCCGTAGCTGCCCATGCCCACGCGCCCAGCATCGCCGCCCATGACCGCCGCGTGCTGCCAGTAACCGAACGACATGTGCTGCTTGAACGCCGCCATCCCGCACAGGATCTTGCCGCGGTAGAGGAAGCTCGGCGCACGCCACTTCAGCGCCTCCTCCACGTCCGGGCAGTGGCGATGCACGGCATCGCGCAAGGTTTCCAGCATCGGCTGGAACGCCGGATCGGCGCGCGCGATGTAGGCATCGATGCCGGCATCGCGCCGACGGGCACCCTGCTTCGCCATCCTCTGCCTCCCGTCGCCGACCAAGTCCTGCGCCACAGACTGCCCTAGACTTGGGCCATGCGCAAAAACCCCTGGCTTATCCCGCTGTTGCTGATCGCCGGCCTCGCCTGGTTCTGGTGGTCATCGCGCGAGGCGCCCTCGTCCGCGCCCCCGCGCCCCGATGCGACCGAACCCGCCATCGAGCGCACGCGCCCGGTCGCGCCGCCCGGCGGCAGCCCCGAAACCAGCATCGACCTGCCGTCCGAGGCCCACGACACCATCGCCCTGATCCAGCGCGGCGGACCGTTCCCGCATCGGCAGGACGGCGGCACCTTCGGCAACCGCGAACGCCGCCTGCCGCAGAAGCCGCGCGGCTGGTATCGCGAATACACCGTCGACACGCCCGGCCTCGGTCACCGAGGCGCACGCCGCATCGTCACCGGCGGTCGACCGCCGAGCGAGTGGTACTACACCGACGATCATTACGACAGTTTCCGCCGTTTCGAGGTGCGCCCATGAGCGAAGCCGATTCGCACCCGCTGGACCTGCGCAATGCCCGCCAGGCCGGCGTCTATCGGGTGATGTGCGCCGATGTCGCGCCGCTGCAGGCCATCGCCCGCGAGGAGGAGGTCGCCGTATACGAAATCGACCTGACCGGTGCCGACGGCAAGCGCGAGCTGATCGAACGCATCCACCTTGCACTGGAGTTTCCGGCCGACTGGGGCCGCAACTGGGATGCGCTGGCCGATGGGCTCAACGACCTGTCCTGGCTGGGCGACGCCACCCCGTGCCTGCTGGTCTGGCGCGGCATCGACGACCTGCACGCCGACGCACCGGAGCTGGAATCGACACTCATCGGCATCCTCGAGGATGCCAGCGCGAACTGGGCCGAGGACGACATCGCGTTCTGGTCGCTGATCTGTCTGGCTCGAATCCCGCCAGCGGAACTCGACGACGACGCGGACGCCTTCCGCCACTGACCGTGCGTGCCAAGCGACCGGCACGCGTCCGGTCCGTGGATCAGCGCTGCCGCACGCTGGTCTCCACCACGATGCGCTGGGCAAGGAATTCGTTGCCGTTCGTCATCCGCCCCTCGATCCGAATCACGTCGCCGCGTTCAAGCTGGTCGGCGCGATAACGCATGCCGCGATACTCGACGAACGTGTTGTCGTCGTAACGCACGCGCTGGTTGCCGCCGCTGTAGCCGCCCTGCGTGTAGTGGATCAACCGATTGCGCATGTCGACGTAGGTCACCGAGCCGGTGATGGCGGTCGCATAGGGCTGCGTTCCGCCGTAGCCGCCGCGCACGTCCTGCAGCACTTCGATGTTCTGCGCCCACCAGCGCCCGTTCGATTGCGCGGCCTGCACGCGGATGCGATCGCCGTTCTCCAGGCCGCTCGGCGAGAGTTGCTGGCCGTTGTAGTGCAGCACGGTGTTGCGGTCGTAATTGATCTCGACGCGATTGCCGTAGCCACTATCCTCGCGCAGGATGAAACGCGCGTTGCCGTGGTCGACGCCATCGACGCTCCCGGTGATCGACTGGCCATACCCGCCTTGCGGATAGCCTTGCCCCGGATAGGGATAGGACTGGCCGCCGGGAGAGCTGCTCCCGGGATACCCGCCCAGGCCACCCATGCCCATGCAGCCCGACAGGCCCAGCGACGCGGCCAGCGCGACGGCACCGATCATCCAGCGATGCAAACGAATCATGGCAAGGTCCCGGATTGGATGCCCTCATCAAGCCACCGCAGGGGTGAAGGCCGGGTCAGCGCAAGACAGGCCGATGCCCACCGTTCAGGCAGCATCGGCTCAGGACTGGTCAAGCTCCTGCCAACGCGCGTAGGCGCCATCGAGCGCGGCCTGGACATCGGCCAACGCGGCATTGTCCGCCTGCACCTCGAAGGCATCACGCTGGAAGTAACCCGGATCGTTCATTCGCGCGCTGCGCTCGGCGATCTCCGCCTCCATCGCCTCGATCCGCTCCGGCAGCGCCTCCAGCTCGCGGGTTTCCTTGTAGCCCAGCTTCTTCCTTGCCGGCGCGACAGGCGGCATGGGCGATGTGGCTTGTGGCGGCGGCGCGGGCCTGACCGGCGTTGCCGCGCGTTCCGGTGCGGGCGCTGGACGCTGCCGCAGCCAGTCGCTGTAACCGCCCACGTATTCGCCGATGCGGCCTTCACCCTCCATCACCAGCGTGGAGGTCACCACGTTGTCGAGGAAGTCGCGGTCATGGCTGACCAGCAGCAGGGTGCCGGGATAGTCGGCCAGCAATTCCTCCAGCAACTCCAGCGTCTCCACGTCCAGATCGTTGGTCGGCTCGTCCATCACCAGCAGGTTGGACGACTGCGCGAAGAGTTTGGCCAGCAGCAGGCGGTTGCGCTCGCCACCGGATAGCCGGGTGATCGGCGCACGCGCGCGCTCGGGGGTAAACAGGAAATCCTGCAGATAGCCCAGCACGTGCTTCTTGCTGCCGCCGATCTCCACCGTATCGCTGCCTTCGGCGACGTTCTCCATCGCGTTCCAGTCCTCGCGCAGGGTGGCGCGATACTGGTCGAAATAGGCCACCTGCAGCTGCGTGCCTTGCCTCACCTCGCCGGCATCGGGCTGCAGCTCGCCCAGCAGCAGCTTCAGCAGCGTGGTCTTGCCGCTGCCGTTCGGCCCGATCAGGCCGATACGGTCGCCACGCAGGACGGCGGTGTCGAAGTCGCGCACCAGTCGTTTCTCGCCATGGCTGAAGGACACGGCCCTGGCCTCGACCACCTTCTTGCCCGAGGACTGCCCTTCGGCGATGTCCATGCGCACCTTGCCGATCTGGTCACGGCGCGCGGCGCGTTCATTGCGCATCGCCTTCAGCCGGCGCACACGGCCCTCGTCACGGGTGCGGCGGGCCTTGATGCCCTGGCGGATCCAGACTTCCTCCTGCGCCAACAGCTTGTCGAAGCGCGCGTTTTCCTGCGCCTCGGCGTTCAGGCGTTCCTCCTTGCGGCGCAGGTAGTTGTCCCAATCGCCCGGCCAGCTGGTCACGCGGCCACGGTCGATCTCGACGATGCGCGTCGCCAGCGCGCGCAGGAAGCGGCGGTCGTGGGTGACGAACACCAGCGCCCCGCTCCACTGCCTGAGAAACCCTTCCAGCCAGTCGATGGCGGCGATGTCGAGGTGGTTGGTCGGCTCGTCCAGCAGCAGCAGGTCGGGTTCGGCCACCAGCGCACGCGCCAGCAGCACGCGGCGCTTCATGCCGCCGGACAGGCGGGCGAAATCCGCATCGCCATCCAGTTCGAGGCGCTGCAAGGTTTCCTCCACGCGCCGATCCAGCGACCAGCCCTGCGCGGCCTCGATCTGCGCCTGCACCCTGGCCAGTGCATCGGTGTCGATGTCGGCTTCATGGATGAGGTGGTGGTAACGCGCCAAGAGCGCGCCGGCATCTCCCAGGCCTTGCGCGACGACATCGAACACGCTGCCGTGCGCATCCTGCGGGACTTCCTGCTCCAGCCGCGCGAAGCGACGGCCGGACTCGACGCGGATGTCGCCATCGTCCGGCTTCAATTCGCCGGCCAGGAGTTTCAGCAGCGTGGACTTGCCGGCACCGTTGCGGCCGATGAGCGCGATGCGCTCGCCCGGCTCGATGGCGAGGTCGACCTTGTCCAGCAGTAGCGGGCCGCCGACGCTGAAATCGACGGCGCTGAAAGTGATCAGGGGCATCCCTTCATTCTACCGGGCGGCGCGACCCGCTCAGGAACTGCAGGACAGCATCGAGCAACCGGCTTTTCCGCGCGCCCAATCCGGCCGCTTGCCGGCGAAATGCTCACGTCCCGGCTGGTCGTCATACGGATGTCGCATCACCTCCAGCAGTTCGTGGATGCCGGTTTCATCGCCCGCCTCGGCACGCTCGATCGCCTGCTGGGCCAGCCAGTTGCGCAGGACGTACTTCGGGTTCGCCAGGCGCATCGTCTCGCGCCGGGCCACGCCATCGAAGGCATCATCCCCGGCCACGCGCTCGACGTAGCGCGCCAGCCATGCGGACAGCGCATCGGCATGGGCATCGCGTTTGGACGCGTCGTAGAAGGCATCGGCGAATGCCTCCGGCGTCAACGCATCGGCGTCGTGTTCGCCGAGCGTGCGGAAGAAGATCGTCATGTCGACTTCGGCCGACTGCATCCAGCCCTGCAACTCGCGCATCAACACAAGCGCCTCGTCGTCGCACCCGGACAGGCCCAGCTTGCGGGCGATGTTTTCGCGATCGGCACGCGCGAACTCGCGGCCATAGGCTTCCAGGCCCGCCTGCAAGGGTGCGATGTCCTTGAACAACGGCGACAGTGCGGCGGCCAGCTGCTGCAGGTTCCACAGCGCGATGCGCGGCTGCCAGCCGAAACGATAGCGACGGCCCTGCGCATCGGTGGTGTTGGGCGTGAAATCGGGATCGTAGTCGTCGACCCAGCCATACGGGCCGTAGTCGATGGTGAGCCCGAGTGCGCTCATGTTGTCGGTGTTCATCACGCCGTGCACGAACCCCACGCGCATCCACTCGGCCATCAGGCGCGCGGTGCGTTCGGCGATCTCGCGGAACCAGGCGGCATGGAGCGCTTCGCCCCCGCCCCGCAGCCGCGGGTAATCGTGCTTCACCGAATAATCCACCAGTTGGCGCAGCAGGCCGACATCGCCGCGCGAGGCCGGCAGCTCGAAATGCCCGAAGCGCATGAACGAAGGCGCGGCCCGACACACGATCGCACCCGGCTCGGCCCCTGGGCGGCCGTCGTAGAACATGTCGCGCACGACGGCTTCGCCGGTCGAAACCAGCGACAGCGCACGCGTGGTGGGGATGCCGAGGTGATGCATCGCCTCGCTGCAGAGGAATTCACGGATCGACGATCGCAATACCGCGCGACCGTCGGCGCGGCGCGAGTACGGGGTTGGCCCCGCGCCCTTGAGCTGCAACTCCCAGTGCCGGCCATCCGGGGCCACCGCCTCGCCCAGGGTGATCGCGCGGCCATCGCCCAGCTGGCCCGCCCAACTGCCGAATTGATGTCCGCCGTAATTGCTGGCATGCGGCTGCATGCCCGGCAACAGCGCATTCCCGCCGAATACCTGCGCGAACTCCAGGCTGGCCGCATCGGCCTTCGTCAGGCCCAGTGCTTCCAGCATCTCATCGGACACCGCGATCACGCGCGGGGCGGCCACCGGCGTCGGTTCGATTGCCGACCACACGGCCCCCTCGACCTGGCGGATGCGGTTGCCCGGCTCTGGGTCCTTCGGCAGGGCAGCCGGGAGGCGGTTGTCGAAGCGCAATTCCATCGACCACAGATGCGGCCGGGCGACCGCTAACTCAAGCGCGGGCGTAGAATGACCGCCCACGATCCACGATGCGCCATGCGCAGGAGACCCGCCATGAGCGCCGAAACCCCCAGCACCCCAGCTCCGCCCGGCTTCACCGACCTCGGCCTGCCCGAGTTCCTGCTGAAAGCCTTGTCCGAAGTCGGTTACGAAACCCCTTCGCCGATTCAGGCCGCCACCATCCCGCCGCTGCTGGAAGGACGCGACGTGCTGGGCCAGGCGCAGACCGGCACCGGCAAGACCGCTGCGTTCGCATTGCCGATTCTCGCCCAGGTCGATCCCAGGCTGGCCGCGCCGCAGGCGCTGGTGCTGGCCCCGACGCGCGAGCTGGCGATCCAGGTCAGCGAGGCCTTCCAGAAATACGCCCACCACATCCCCGGTTTCCACGTGCTGCCGATCTACGGCGGACAGAGCTACACCCCGCAGTTGCAGGCCCTGCGCCGCGGCGTGCAGGTCGTGGTGGGCACGCCCGGTCGCGTCATCGACCACCTCACCCGCGGTTCGCTGGACCTCTCGAAGCTGCGCACGCTGGTGCTGGACGAGGCCGACGAAATGCTGCGCATGGGCTTCGTGGACGATGTCGAGGCAGTGGTGCAGAAATGCCCACCGGATCGGCGCATCGCGCTGTTCTCGGCCACCATGCCGCCGCCAATCAAGCGCATCGCCCAGACCTACCTGCGCGATCCGGTCGAGGTCGCGATCAAGTCCACCACGACGACCGGCGACAACATCCGCCAGCGCTACTGGCTGGTGAGCGGCCTGCACAAGCTGGACGCGATCACCCGCATCCTCGAGGCCGAGCCGTTCGAGGCGATGATCGTGTTCGCGCGCACCAAGCTCGGCACCGAGGAACTGGCCGAGAAGCTCAGTGCGCGCGGCATCGCCGCCGCCGCGATCAACGGCGACATGGACCAGAAGTCGCGCGAGCGCACCATCCAGCGCCTCAAGGACGGCCAGCTGGACGTGCTGGTCGCCACCGACGTCGCCGCACGCGGGCTGGACGTGGAGCGCATCACCCATGTGCTGAACTACGACATCCCCTACGACACCGAAAGCTATGTGCACCGCATCGGCCGCACCGGTCGCGCCGGCCGCAAGGGGGAGGCGATCCTCTTCGTCACCCCGCGCGAGCGCGGCATGTTGCGGGCGATCGAGCGCGCGACGCGCCAGCCGATCGAGCCGATGCAACTGCCGAGCGCGCAGGACGTCAACGAGCAACGCGTCGGCCGCTTCCGCGATCGCATCAATTCGGCGCTCGATGGCAGCGACGTGGAGATGTTCCGCGGCCTGCTGGAAGATTTCGAACGCGAACGCAACGTGCCGATGGTGGAGATCGCCGCCGCACTGGCGCAACTGGTGCAGGGCGATGCGCCGATGTTCCTGCCCAACGATCCGCCGCCCCCGCCGCCGCGCGAGCGCCGCGAGAAGCCCGCGCGCAACGACGACTACGCGCCACGCGCCCAGGATGGCGAACGTGCCCCACGTCCGCCCCGCCCCGCGCACGACGGCCCGGACGTCGGCATGCAGACCTACCGCATCGAGGTCGGCCACGAGCATCGCGTCAAGCCCGGCAACATCGTCGGCGCCATCGCCAACGAGGCGGAGCTGGAAGCGCGCTACATCGGCCGCGTCGACATCCGCGACGACTACACCCTGGTCGATTTGCCGGAAGGCATGCCGCCGGAGCTGCTGCAGTTCCTGGGCAATGTGCGCGTGGCCGGTCGCCCTATCCGCATGAAGCTGGCGACGGATGACGACCTCAACCAACCCTCGCATCGCCCGAAGTTCGGCCACAAGCCGCGCTTCGGCGAGGAGGGCGGTGATCGTCCGCGCAAGCCCGGTGGCTTCAAGCCGGGCGGGAGCAAACCCGGTGGCTTCAACAAGCGTCCGGGCGGCTTCAACAAGGGCGGTCCGAAGAAGCCGCGCGATCCGCGCTAAGCCCCCATGTCGCGATTGTTGGTTTTCCAGCATGTCGCCGCCGAGCCACTGGGCACGCTGGATGCGTTGATTCGCCAGCGCGGCCACCGGATGCGCTTCGTCAACTTCGAGCGCAAGCCGGATGTCGTGCCCGCCACCGATCGCTATCGCGGGCTGATCGTGCTCGGCGGGCCGATGAACGTGGAGGATCATGCGGATCGCCGGCATCTCGTGACGGAAATGCACGCGATCGAATCGATGCTGGCGCAGGGAAAGCCGGTGCTCGGCATCTGCCTCGGTGCGCAATTGCTCGCGCACGTGCTGGGCGCACCCGTGGTCCGGCACGAGACGCCGGAGATTGGCTGGCACCCGCTCTCGCTGACCGATGCCGGCCGCGCGGACCCCGTGCTGTCGCATCACGTCGATGGTGCGCCGGTGTTCCAGTGGCATCGCTATCGTTTCGCCGTGCCCGCAGGCGCGTCGCATCTGGCCCAATCGCCACTGTGCGGGCCGCAGGCGTTCCGCCATGGCGACAACGCGTATGGCTTCCAGTTCCACATGGAGGTCGACCAACCGTTGATCGCGCGCTGGCTGTCCAATCGCGCGTATCTGCATGAGCTGGCGGAACACGGCCATCCGGTGGATGCGGACCAGGTGATGACTGATACCCAGACTCATCTGAGCCCCATGCGAACCCGGGCCGAGGCGGTGTTCAACGCTTTCCTCGATCTCGTGGGCCGGCCCGAGCGTCGCTACACCTTGCCCTCGCGGGAGTGGGTGTGAACGATTGCGATGTCCTGGTCATCGGCGGCGGCGCGGCCGGCCTCATGTGCGCGCTCACCGCGGGCCAGCGCGGCCGGCGCGTGGCCGTGATCGAACACGCCGAGCGCTGCGGCAAGAAGATCCTGATGTCGGGCGGCGGACGCTGCAATTTCACCAACACCAGCGTGACGCCCGCGCAATATCTCTCGGCCAACCCGCACTTCTGCAAATCGGCGCTGGCGCGCTACACGCCCGCCGATTTCATCGGCATGGTCGATCGCCACGGCATCGCCTGGCACGAGAAGGAACTCGGGCAACTGTTCTGCGATGAATCATCCAAGCAGATCGTGCGCATGTTGCTGGACGAGTGCGAATGGGCCGGCGTGCGCATCGAAACCGGCTGCGGCGTGGAATCGATGGACCATACCGATGGCGGCTTCGTCGCTCGCACCTCGCGCGGTGCGTTCAAGGCTTCGTCGCTGGTCGTCGCCAGCGGCGGACTGTCCATCCCGCGCATGGGCGCAACCGGATTCGGCTATCAGCTTGCGCGGCAATTCGGCCATGAAGTGCTGCCCACGCGCGCCGGCCTGGTGCCGCTGACCTTGTCCGGCACGCATCTGGAGCGCCTTGAAGGCCTCAGCGGCCTGTCGCTCCCCATCGAGGCACGATGCGGCAAGCAGTCCTTCAGCAACGCGATGCTGATCACCCATCGCGGCCTCAGCGGCCCGGCCATCCTGCAGATCAGCTCGTACTGGCGCGAGGGCGATGCACTCGCCATCGGCCTCTTGCCGGGGACAGACATCCCCGCCCTGCTCTCGCGCTGGCAAGCCGAACGTCGCGATGCCCAACTGCAGACATTGCTGGGCGAGGTGTTGCCCAAGCGCTTCGCCCAACGCCTCACCGAGCATTGGTTGCCCAATCGCCCGATGCGGCAATTCAACGCCCGCGAACTCGATGACATCGCACGCACGCTTTCGACATGGCCGATCACCACCAGCGGCACCGAAGGCTATCGCACGGCCGAAGTCACGCTCGGCGGCGTAGACACCGACGGCCTGTCATCGGCCACGATGATGTCCAAGCATGTGCCCGGCCTGTATTTCATCGGCGAAGTGGTCGACGTGACCGGCTGGCTCGGCGGTTACAATTTCCAGTGGGCCTGGGCCTCGGGACGCGCGGCGGGCATGGCGGCCTAGGCGAACGGCCAGGGCCAACCGAACACCTGCGCGAAGAAGTAATAGGCGATGCCGGCGAGGGCCGCCCACAGCGCCAACTTCAGCACCCAGCCGACGACCTTGATCGCCAGCCAGCCCACCACGATCGCGGCGACCAGCAACCACCATTCGTTCATGCGCGCGGCACCGGCGCGTCGCGCAGAGGCCTGAGCGCGGGGTCCAGCGCGACGCGTTCGTCGAAGACGAAACAGCCACCGTCGTAGCCTTCGCCGCCGACTTCCTCGAAATATCGCAGGATGCCGCCCTCCAGCTGCAACACGTTGTCCAGGCCAATGGCGTGCATCCACGGCGCGGCCTTCTCGCAGCGGATGCCGCCGGTGCAGAAGCTGACGACCGTGGCATCGCGCAATTCATCGCGGATCGCCTCGACCGCTTCGGGCAGGTCGTTGAAGTTGTCGATAGGCAGGGTGCGCGCATCCTTGAACGTGCCGTAGCCGATCTCCTCGCGGTTGCGCGTGTCGAGCAGCACCAGCTGCTTGCCGGCATCGTCATGGCCCTGCGCAATCCAGCGACGCAACCTCGTCGCCTCCACGCTCGGTGCGCGCGACTCGCCGACGCCGGCCGGACGCCCGGCGAAGGGCACGATCTCGCGCTTTTCCTTCACCTTGAGGCGCGCGAAAGGCACGTGCGCGCTCCAGCTTTCCTTCGCAAGGATGCCGGCGAAACGCGCATCCTGACGCAACCAGTCGAGGAAGCCGCGCACATCGGCCTCGCCCCCGGCCAGGAACAGGTTGATGCCCTCGCCCGCCACCAGCACGCTGCCGAGCAGGTCCAACGCTTCGGCGCGATGGCGCACGGCATCGGTCAATGCGGGCACGTCAGCCACATCGGCAAAATGATAGGCGGCGATATTGAGCTTCATGCCGCCATTTTACCCGCGACTCAGGGCTTGCCCCAGAACGCGAACCCGACCGCGGCGACGAGGCAGGCGTAGGCAGCCAGCGTGTTCCACTTGAGCGACTCGCCGAACATCCACCACGCCACCCCGGTGAACACCACCAAGGTGATGCACTCCTGCAGGATCTTCATCTGGGTCACGCTCATCACCCCGCTGCCGACGCGGTTGGCCGGCACCATGAAGCAGTACTCGAACAGGGCCAACCCCCAGCTCGCGACGATCGCCAGCCACAACGGGCTGCCCTTGAACTTGAGGTGGCCGTACCAGGCCAGGTTCATGAAGACGTTGGAGATGGTCAGCAGCGCGAGGAACTGCAGGGTGGCGGCATTGGGCATCGTGGCGGCCGGCAGGGACGGTGGCGCATGCTAGCGCGGCGTGGACACCGTCGCCGCCGGCGAGCGGCCGGCGCTGCCGCGGGTCTTTTCCAGCAGCAGGTCGATCAACAACACGAACAGCAACAGGCAGCCCGCCGCCACGGCGAGATAGACGGCATTGCGCCGGCGCGCACGCCGGCGTATCTCGCCGGCATCGAGCCAGCTGGCAGGACGCCATCCGGCGGTGCCCGGAAGCGGCGGCGCAGCCTTGGATCCGTCCCGGTCACGATGCTTCCCGCTCATGTTGATGAATCCCCTGCGGATGGATCGGCCATCGAGCATGGCATGCTGCGTTGAATCGCGCGTGCGGGTATCGGATGATGCTTGGTCGCCCCAATCGCAGGCCCGAATGAACCTTTGGCGTTTCCAATGGCTGCTGTACGCCTTCGTGGCGCTGCTGGTGGCCGGCCCGTACCTGCTGCTCAGGGAGTCCGGCCAGCGGATCCAGCAGGCGGACACGATGCTGGCGCACATCAGCCACGTCGAGGCCACCGCCAGCCGGCTGCTGTTCGAGGTCCGCGACCTGGAATCCTCCGCCGGCATGCTGGTCGCCGGCATCGACGTGCCGAACATCCGCCGCAGGATTGCCGAGAGCCAACAGGCGATCCCACAGCTGCTCGACACCCTCATCGAACTCACCCACGACAATCCCGAGCAACAAGTCCGCGTCGGCGAACTGAAGACCCGCATCGAGCAGCGCGTGGAACTGACCGGCCGCATCATCGACGTCACGGACCCCGTGGAACGCAAGCGGTTGCTGCAATTGATGGTCGACGAATTCCCGATGCGCAACGCCGCCATGGGCGTACTGAAGGAAGAGCGCCTCCTGCTCGAGCGCCAGACCCGCGAAGCCGCGGCGTTGCGCCGGCATGGGCACTGGATATCGGTTTCCGCGGTGTTCGGGCAGATCGCGTTGCTCTGCCTCCTGCTGTGGATCACGCTGCGCCAGCAGCGCCGGCGCGCGGTGGCCGAACAGGATGCCAACGCCGCCAACGCCCGCGCGCTGGCCGTGATGCAATCCATCCGCGATCCGATCGCGCTCATCGACAGCCAGAAGAAGGTGGTCATGCACAACACCGCCTTCGACGAGATGTACGGCGGCAGCGGTGAAAGCGGGGAAATCGACGGCCTGCACCTCAGCCGGATCGGCAACGGCGCCTGGACCCACCGCGAGACGCTGCAACGGCTCCGCGACGTGGTCAGCCGCGGCCGCGAACTCTGGGATTTCGAGGTCAGGCAGACCACGGCCGACGGAGTCGACCGCACGATGCTGCTCAACGCCCGCCGCATCAACCTGCCCGACCGCGTGGACGAAGTCGCACTGCTCACGCTCAGCGACATCAGCCACCAGAAGGCCGCGGAAGAGGAGATCTCCGGGCTGAACCGCCAGCTCGAGGGCAAGATCGAGCAGGTCTCGGACGTCAACCGCGAACTGGAAGCCTTCAGCTACTCGGTATCGCACGACCTGCGCGCGCCGTTGCGCCACATCTCCGGCTTCGCCGAGAAGCTGCAGCGCCACCTGGGCGACGGTGCCGACGAAAAAGCGCTGCGCTACATCGACACCATCGACGCATCGGCCCGGCGCATGGCCGCCCTGATCGACGATCTGCTGGTCTATTCCCGCCTCGGCCGCAGCGCGCTGCGCCTGCAGCCGGTCGACATGCAATCGATGGTGTCCGAGATCCGCGCCATGCTGGACGCCACCGCCGATGGCGAATCGCCGGAGCGCCGCATCGAATGGAGGATCGCCCCCCTGCCTGTGGTGCTCGGCGACGAAAACATGCTGCGCCAAGTCTGGACCAACCTGCTCGGCAACGCCGTCAAGTACACCGGCACGCGGGATGTCGCCCGGATCGATATCGACTACCGGCCCGGGGATGAAGGGCAGCACGAGTTCATCGTCGCCGACAACGGCGTCGGCTTCGACATGGCGTATTCGGGCAAGCTCTTCGGCGTGTTCCAGCGCCTGCACAAGGCCAGCGAATTCGCCGGGACCGGCATCGGCCTGGCCAACGTGAAGCGCGTGCTGACGCGCCACGGCGGCGACATCCAGGCCGAAGCGCGGCCCGACGAAGGCGCGACGTTCCGGTTCACGCTTCCGCAAATGCTGGATAATCCTTCATGGACCCCACGAACGGCAGACGAACGATGAACGACCTGCGCCCCATCCTGCTTGCCGAAGACAGTCTCGCCGACGCCGAAATGGCCATCGACGCGCTGAGGGAAGCCAACCTGGCCAATCCGCTGGTCCATGTCGAGGACGGCGTCGAGGCGCTCGAATATCTGATGCGCAAGGGCAAGTTCGCCGACCGCGAGCCCGGCGATCCTGCGGTGCTGCTGCTCGACATCAAGATGCCGCGCATGGACGGGCTGGAAGTGCTGCAACGACTGCGCGAGGACGGCGCATTCCGGCAGTTGCCCATCGTGATCCTTTCCTCCTCGCGGGAAGAAACCGACCTTGCCCGCAGTTGGAACCTCGGCGTCAACGCCTACGTGGTGAAACCGGTCGACATCAACCAGTTCTTCGACGCGGTGAAGGTGCTCGGCCGCTTCTGGGCGGTCTTCAACCAAGCACCGCAACAGGATTGACCCGACGATGCGTCGCCCGGCCGAGCTGCGCATCCTGCTCGTGGAAGACAATCCGGACGACGCGGAAATGATCAGGATGGCGTTGGAGGCGGCCGGCCTGGATTTCACCCTGCACATGGTCGAGTTGCGGCGCGAGCTGGAAGATGCGCTGGCAACGGAAACCTGGTCGCTCGTCCTGTGCGATTCCCGCCTGCCCGGCTATACCGGCGCCGACGCGTTCGGCTGGATCCGCGAACGCCAGCCCGGCGTGCCGGTGGTGTTCTGCAGTGGCAGCGGCGATCCCGGCGACCCCGCCATTGCCGGCGCCATCGCGCACAGTAGCGGGCTGGTGGACAAGAATCGCCTGGACGGTCTCGCCGGCACCGTCCTGCGCTCGTTGGCGTCCAGCGGCTGACCGCCTACGGCAGCAGCGGCCAGGCATCGACCTGCAGCGTTTCCCGGTAGGCGTGCCAGCTGGCATAGGCCAGCCACGGCATCACCAGACCCAGGCCGATGAAGGCCGTGGCGAATCCCAGCACCGTGAGCACGACGATGATCGCGGCCCACAGCGCCATCGGCCCCTTGTTGCGCAACACCGCGTTCACGCTGGAGATGCCGGCGGTGATCATGTCCACATCGCGGTCCGCGATCATCGGCAGCGACACCGCCGCGACCGCGAAGGTCAGGGCGGCGAAGATCGCGCCGACCGCCGAGCCGATGGCCAAGTATTCGGCAAGCGCGACGCGGTCTCCCTCGACGATCGGCGAAAGTGCGGTGATCACCATGCCCGCACGCGACCACAACAGGACGATCACGCCCTGCGCCAGCGCGAACACCGCAGCCTGCCCGATCACCCGCCGCGCCAGCGCGAAAGAGTCCGCGAGACGCGGTGTGCGGCCGCGTTCGAGCGCGCGGCTGACGCAATAAAGGCCCACGCAGATCAGCGGCGCCACGAAGACGAAGCCGGACAGCAACGTCGCCAGCAACGCGAAGCGACCGAGTTCCCAGGCCAGCCATGCGACCAGCATGCTCACCACGACGATCACCCCGCCGAACACCGCGGTCAGCACGGGCGCGCGCCGCAGGTCGTGCCAGCCGGCGCGCAACCAGCGCAGCGGCGCCCGCATGTCCAGCGTCGTGCAGGGTGTCAGGAAGGGGTGGTCGGGAGCGTCTTCCGCCGGATCAGGTGCCTGCTGCATTCCCCACTCCTCCCGACCGTCAGGCGGCCACTTTCACCATTCTGCCCGCCGCGGCAGCAATGCGTGCAACTCGGCATCGGTGAGGTTGCGCCACTGCCCAGGCTTGAGGTGTCCAAGCTTGACGCCGCCGATCCGCACCCGCACCAGCTGTTTCACCCGATAACCGAAATGCGCCGCCATCAGACGGATCTGGCGGTTCAGGCCCTGCACCAGCACGATGCGGAAGCCGTACGGACCCAGCTTGCCGGTCTTGCAGGGCAGCGTGGTCTGGCCGTGTACCGGCACGCCCCGGCTCATCCCGCGCAGGAAGGATTCGTCGACGCGGTGGTTCACCGCGACCAGGTACTCCTTCTCCAGCTTGTTTTCAGCGCGCAACACCTCGTTGACGATGTCGCCGTTGCTGGTGAGCAGGATCAGGCCCTCGGAATCCTTGTCCAATCGGCCGATGGGGAAGATGCGTTGCTCGTGGTCGACGAAATCGACGATGTTGTCCTTCACGCCCGGCTCGGTGGTGCAGTTGACACCAACCGGCTTGTTCAGCGCGATGTAGACATGGCGGCGCTTGCCTGCGACAGCGGTTCGCGCGGCCAGTTTCTCGCCGTCGATGGCGACGCTGCCGCCTTCCGCCAGCTCCGTGCCGATGCGCGCGCGTTCGCCGTTGACGGCCACGCGGCCGGCGGCGATCAGCCGATCGGCCTCGCGGCGCGAGCAGAAGCCGCTGTCGGCGATGAACTTGTTGAGGCGCATGGCGGGGCACGGCGGGACGGGAGCGCATTCTCCCATGCCGATGGCGGCTTGCGGCGCGTGCGGGCTGCCAGCCCCGGCGGGAACGGGCTGCGCAAGGCGGCCCGTCCGTTCCGGACTTCATCCGATGCCGATCACCAGATGCGGACGCGGTCTTCCGGCTTGACGTAGAGCTTGTCGCCCGGCTTCACGCCGAACGCGTCGTACCAGGCGTCGATGTTGCGCAACGGCGCGAACGCACGGATCTGGCCCGGCGAGTGCGGGCCGTTCACCAATTGCTGGCGCAGGGCATCGTCGCGCCACAGCGTGCGCCAGACCTGCGCCCAGCCCAGGAACAGCCGCTGCTCGCCGCTGAAGCCGTCGATCACCGGCGCCGGCTTGCCGGCCAGTGAGCGTCGATAGGCTTCCAGCGCGATGGTCAGGCCGCCGAGATCGCCGATGTTCTCGCCCATCGCGACCTTGCCGTTGATGTGCATGCCCGGCAGCTGCGGGAAATCGTAGCTCTCGTATTGCGCGCCTAACCTGGCCGCCTGCACCTCGAACTTGGCGGCGTCTTCCTTCGTCCACCAGTCGCGCAGCACGCCCTTGCCGTCGGACTTGCGGCCCTGGTCGTCGAAGCCGTGGATGATCTCGTGGCCGATGACGCCGCCGATCGAGCCGTAGTTGACCGCATCGTCCGCATTGGGATCGAAGAACGGCGGCTGCAGGATCGCCGCCGGGAACACGATCTCGTTCTTCACCGAGTTGTAATAGGCGTTCACCGTCTGCGGGGTCATGCCCCACTCCAGCTTGTCGACCTGCTTGCCGAGGCGATTGCGGCGGTAATCCCATTCGAAGGCGCGGGCGCGCAGCGCGTTGCCGATCACGTCGCCGTTGCGGATCTCGAGCCCGGAATAATCGCGCCACTTGTCGGGGTAACCGATCTTGAGACCGAAGCCCTGCAGCTTGGCGAAGGCTTCGCGTTTGGTTTCCGGACCCATCCACTCGAGCTTTTCCAGGCGCGCACGCAGGGCCGCCTTCACGTTGGCGACCAGCACGTCCATCTTGGCCCTGGCTTCGGCCGGGAAGTAGAGCCCGACGTAGTCGCGGCCGATGGCCTCGCCCATCGTCGATTCCGCCAGGGCGACGCCGCGCTTCCAGCGGTCGCGCTGCTCGGGCTGGCCGGACATGAACTTGTCGCGGAACCCGAAGCGCGCATCGACGAACGGCTTGGACAGCAGCGGCGCGGCCTCGTCGATCACCTGGAACGCGGCCCAGGCCTTGAGCGTATCCAGCGAAGTGTCGTTGAAGATGGCCGCCAGCCCGGGGATCGCGGTGTTCTGGCGCATGATGACCACCGGCGATTGCGCGACGCCCGCCCCCTTGAAGTAATCGCCCCACGCAAAGCCCGGCGCGAACGCATCAAGCCTGTCCATCTCCAGCGGGTTGTAGGTCTTGTCGCGATCGCGGCTTTCGGCGCGCGTCCAGTGCGCCTCGGCGATGCGCGTCTCCATCGCCATGATCGCCGCCGCCTGCTGCGCCGGCTCCGGCCAGCCGATCATGCCCAGCATCTGCGCGACGTACTGCTGGTAGCGCTCGCGCTGCGGGGCGAACTTGGCATCCAGATACATCTGCCGGTCGCCCAGGCCCAGGCCCGACTGGCTGAGGTAGAGCGTGTAACGGTCCGGGTCGCGCTGGTCGTCGCTGACGCCCACAGCGAAGAAGCTGCCGCCGAATTGCGCGTTGGTCCGGCCCATCAGCGCGGCCATGGCGGGCTTGTCCTTGATCGCGCGGATGGCGTCCAGTTCCGGCTCGAGCGGGGCGAGGCCCAGCTTGTCGATCGCCGCCTCGTCCATGAAGCTGCGGTACACCGCCGCGATCTTCGCGGCATCGCCGCCGGTGGCCGGGTTGCCGGGCGCATAGGCCTCGACCAGCTTGCGCACGCGCGCTTCGGACAGGTCGCGCAGGCCGTTGAATACGCCGTAATTGGAGCGGTCGGCCGGAATCTGCGTGCGTTTCGCCCAACCGCCGTTGGCGTACTCGAAGAAATCGTCGCCCGGCCGGGCCTGGCGGTTCATGCCGGAGGCATCGAAGCCCCAGCGTCCGAAACGCGGGGCCTCGATCCGTTCGCCGCCACCGGCCTGCCCGTCGGCGAAAACGGCGGTCGGAGCACAGGTGCCGCCGTCTTCGCAGGGTTGCCGCGCGGGAGCGGTGATCGAAGCGGCCGCCACTGCCATGGCGAGGGCGGTGCGGGTCAAGGGACGAACGATCATGATGTCTCCGATGGCGTGCGCGTGCGGTCGATTCCGGAGTCTAACCGCTGGCTGTCCGCCGCACTCCGGGCTTTCTCCGTTCAGCCGCATGACCAACGGCAGGGCCTGTCCAATACCCTCTTGGCCTACCCTGTATGCATGAAGACACCCTTTGTTTCCCGCATCCTGCTGTTCGCCTGCCTGACCGCACTCGCCACGGCGGCGGCCAAGGAGCCGCCGCGGCCCTCGATCGACCCGGCGCTGTCCCTTGCGACCTTCGACGCCGCCTGGCGGCTGGTCGATGAAAGTCCGTACGATGTCCGCGGCAAGGGCGTCGACTGGGACGCGGTGCGCGAGCGGCACCGTCCCGAGGCCGCCAAGGCCCGCGATGTGCAGGCGCTGCGGCGGAGCATCCTCGCCATGCTGCAGGAAATCGGCGAATCCCATTTCACCCTGATCCCGGCTTCCGTCGGCGAACTGGCCGCCGGCGGGAGCGCGGATGCCGAACCCCCGGCCAGCCCGCGCCCACGCGAAACCGGGATGCGGGCAGCGCTGGTGGACGGTCGCGCGACCGTGCTAACGGTGCGTGGCGACTCGCCGGCCGGCCGCCAGGGCATCCGGCCGGGCTGGACGATCGAATCCATCGACGGACGGCCGGTATCCGCGGTCCTCAACGAAATCGCCCGCATGCAGGACGACACCTTGCGCCGCGCCGCGATGCTGCAGGTGGACGGGGCGCTGCGCTCGCGGCTGGAGGCCTCCGTCATGGCCCGGACGGTCGCGCTGGGCCTGCGCGACGGCGGCGGGCAGCTGCACGAATTCGAGCTGGCGCCGGAACCCGCGCCCGGCACCCCGGTCAACATGCCCATGCTTCCTCCACTGGTGTTCGATCTCGCGCATGAGCGCCTGCCGCTGGCGGACGGCGGTTGCATCGGCGTGATCCGCTTCAACCTGTGGGCGCCCGCGCTTGCCCAGGCCTTCCCCGGCGCGCTGGACGAGGTGCGCCAATGCCGCGGCCTGGTCATCGACCTGCGCGGCAATCCGGGCGGCGTGATCGGCACTGCGATGGGCGTCGGGGGGTATCTCGTCGACAGTCCCACGCCGCTGGGCTACATCAACGCCGGCGGCAGCAGCGCGCGCCTGCCGGCGCTGCCGCGCCGGGTCAGCGACGCCGGCCAGCTGCTCAGCCCCTATGACGGTGCGCTTGCGCTGATCGTCGACGGCGGATCGGCCAGCACCTCCGAAGTCTTCGTTTCCGGCCTGCAGGCCGCGCATCGCGCGCGCATTTTCGGCACCCGCTCCGCCGGCATGGCCCTGCCCTCGGTCGCCAAGACGCTGCCCAATGGCGACCGCCTGATGTACGCCATCGCCGACCTGACCGCACCCAACGGCGAACGGCTCGAAGGTCGCGGCATCCAGCCCGACCAACCGACGCCGCCAACCGCGGCCGCCCTCCTCGCCGGCCGCGACAATGCGCTCGATGCGGCGCGCCGCTGGATCGCCGACACTCCTCACGTCTCCCGCAAGGAACCCGCCCGATGAAAACCCTTCCCCGCCACGCCCTGCTCGCCGCCGCGCTCGCACTGGCGATCCCCGCCGCTGCACGGCCGGTGCCGCAAGCCGCGGAGAAACCCGCACACGCCGCGCAGGATGCCGAGAAGCTGCCCGACGCGCGTACGCTGGTGGATCGCCACATCGCCGCCTCCGGCGGGCTGGACAAGCTCGAGAAGAGCGCGCAGGGCACGATGAAAGGCAGCTTCTCCATGCCGGCCGCCAACATGACCGCGCCGATGGTCGTGTGGGCCATGGCGCCGGACCGGATGGCGACCCAAATCGAGTTGCCCGGCATGGGCGTGATCCAGAGCGGGATCAAGGACGGGATCGTCTGGGCGCTGGATCCGTTCCAGGGGCCGCGCATTCTGGATGGCGTGGAACGGGCACAGCAGATCGAATCGCTCCACCCCGATGCCACTCGCCGCCTGCCCCGCTTCGTCTCGCGCATGGCCACCCAGGGGTTCGCGGAATTCGACGGCAAGCGCTGCTACAAGGTCGAGATCGAGTGGAAATCCGGGCGCAAGAGCTGGGACTGCTACGGCGTGGATGATGGCCTGATGCTGGCCAGCGGCGGCAAGCAGAAATCGCCGATGGGTGATCTCGAAATGGTCAGCGTGATCAAGGAATACCGCGATTTCGACGGCATGAAGATGCCGGCCGTCACCGAAGTCACCAGCATGGGCCAGAAGCAGGTGATCCGCATCGACAGCTTCGACTCCGCCACCCCGGACGCCTCCGCGTTCGATCTGCCGCCGGCCATCCAGGCGCTGGCCGCGCAGAAACCCTGACCGCCGCATGCGGGCGGCCGTACATCGGCCGCTCGCATGCCATCCCATCCCGCGCCGCAGGAGTCCGCCATGAAACACACGCCGTTCGCCGCCATCGCCTTCGTCCTGTCCTCGCTGCTGGCCTTCCCGGCCTCGGCCGCGCTCAAGGTCGGCGCCAAGGCACCCGATTTCAGCGCGCCTGCCTATCTCGCCGGCAAGGGTTTCGTGTTCAAGCTTTCGGATGCGTTGAAGAAAGGGCCGGTCGTGGTCTATTTCTTCCCGGCGGCGTATACGTCGGGATGCAACATCGAAGCCCATCTGTTCTCGCAGTCGATCGACGAATTCCGCAAGGCCGGCGCCAGCGTGATCGGCGTGACCGCGGGCAACACCGACCAGTTGGCGAAGTTCTCCGCCGACAACGAAGTCTGCAGCGGCAAGTTCCCGGTCGCCGCCGATGCCGGCGCCGGCATCGCCAAGCAATACGACGCCGTGCTCGCGCTGAAGCCGTCGTGGTCGTCGCGCATCTCCTACGTGATCGCGCCGGACGGGACCATCCGCCACGTGCATGACGCGATGAAGCCCGACGGCCATGTCAAGGAAACGCTGGCGGCGGTCAGGGCGATGCAGCGCGGCGGAAAGTGAGTCGCGCGGGTCCGGCAGTGCCCGTGCGCTGAGCGGAAGCCGCATCCGGGCCGGCGCGCGCGGTCACATCTCGGGCGTGCTGTCCCTGATGATGTCCATCGCTTCGTCGGAAGTTTTCGTCGCGGCACCGACTTTGTTCGCGGTCTGTTGCCGCCGCCAGGTTTCGGGCAGGGCATCCATCTTCCGCCGGTCCTGGAACATCGCGCGATCCTCGCCCTGCAATTGGCAGTTGCGGCTCAGGGTCTGCATTCCGCCATGGCTCCGCGCGGCAGCGTCCTGCAGGTTCACCACCACCGCAAGCGTATCGCCCAACGGCTGCAAGCCAATGCATATCCTGTCGATCATCGTTTGATCGAGCATTTTCGCACCCCCTACCCTGACCAGCAGGTTGCTGCGATCCACCCAGGCAACCGAACGGACGCCATCGATCCCGCGCACGATGCCCCGGGCACGCTCCCTATCGATCGGACGCGACATGTCCGGCAGCTTGACAGCCCGCCGGTTTTCCTCGTTTATCGCCTCCAGCTGGGTACGCACCCCGGCTTCGTCGCCCATCATGGCCGAACCCCGGGCCAAGGCGATACGCGCCGCGATCCGCTGCGGGTTCATGGGCTGGCCCGATCGCTCGAGGCGTGGTTCCTCGCCATCCGCCTGTGCTTGCGAGGATGTAGCCGTCCCGGTGCACCCGCCCAATGCCAGGGCGACACCACCGCACCAGCAGAGATTGTGGATGACTGCAGCCATGGTGCCGCTATCCGAGCATGGCGAATCGTTCAACCCGCATGTTCCAACGCATATGCGATCCCCGCACGCACCGCGGCCACCTGCGCCCGGTTGCATTGCTCGGGCGTGGCGCGCGGGCTGTCGGGATAGACCTCGGTGGTGGTGACGAAGCGCGCATCGGTCATGCCCACGCACAGCCCGAGGCCCTTGCAGTCGTATTCGATGACGCCAGGCGCGACCACCGGCGAGCCGATGATCGTGCCGTCCGGATCGGCCGGGGCGATGTGGGTTACCTGCGCCACGGCATCGATCATCCCGCGCTGGAAACCGGGGCTGGGCCGACGGCTGTCGTCGACGAGGTAGAAGCCGTCCGGGATGGTGCCCGGCACGAATGGCTTGCCGTCGCGCGCCGCGAGCGCGGGGCGGAATTCCTCTTCGTCGCTGTCGGTGGTCTCGTGCAGGTCGATGTGCACCAGCACCCGATCCTGGAACGGTGCGACGAACGCCATCAGCGCGGCCGCTTCCGGCGCGGGGCTGTCCTCGATGAAATTGCGGTTTGGATCCAGCGCCAGTGCGTTCCAGCGCTGGATGCGCTCGTAGCCCCACGGGCTCACGCAAGGCGCGATCAGCAGGTTGATGCGGCCGGCATGCTCCCGTGCATGCCCCTCGACGAACGCCAGCGCACCGTGGACGCCGCTGGTCTCATAACCGTGCACGCCGCCGGTCACCAGCGCAATCGGCAAGGCGCCGTCCCAGTCCAGCGATTTCAGCGCGAACAACGGGAACGTGCCGTCCTCGCCGTAGTCCAGTTCGCCATAGCGGACCACCTCGAACGCATCGCGCTGCGATTCGATCCGCGGCAGCACATCGGCGGCGTAGCTGCGGCTCGGGCGCTGGCGCCGGCGCCATTCGGTGCGCTCTGCCGCCCCCCAGGAAACGCCGGGCGTACCGATGGGAAAGGAATGCTGGAGGCTCATGTCGAATGCGTGCATGGGTTCGACGCACTCTAGCATCCCGGTTTTCCGCCGCTGCAGCATGCCCGCTGCGTGCCGGAAAGCTCAGGGCGGACGGCTGTACGCCACGCGATCTTCCAGACTCAACACCGCCGGCGTGCGCACCGGTTGGCCAACCGCATCGAAGAACGGCGAATCCCGGCCATCGCGGCCGCCCATCTTCTCGCGGAGGATGCCCAGCCCGATCCGCATCCCGCCCAGCAGGAAGCGCAGTCGTGCACGCTTGACCGGATGGAGCGCCGATTCCGGGAAGATCATCACCGCATCGCGCGGCCCGAACGCGGCTTCCAGTTCGGATTCCGAGGCAGCCATGCAGGCCACCGGCACGCCAACGTACGGCAACGACGAGGCCCGCGCCGTGTTGGCCAACGGCGTCCGGCAACACGCCGCGTACCAACGCAGCAGTCCCTTCGGGCCCAGCGACATGCAGGCGACATGGGCCATCCCCTCGAGGATGCGCACGCCGGCCGGCGCCATCGGCACGATGTCGGTGCCGCCGTTGTCGTCCATCAGGCCCGGCTTGCCCAGGAAGCGCGCATAGGCCTGGCAATCCTTGCAATGGCAGGTGCCGCGGGCGTAACCGCGGATGACGTCGACTTCGCCACGCACCTGGCCGCATTCGCAACGCAACGGAATCGTCATCGCCCACCCCCCTGGCGCCCCGGCCAATCATCCCCCCGGCAGGCGTGCGCTGCAACGATGGCCACGACCATGCACTCAGCGAGCGCCGTGCTGGGTCCGCCAACGCTGGAACACGTACAACCCGGTACCGACCAGTACGAAGGCCGCAGTCAGCAGCATGGCTTCCCGGCCCACGTTGAACAGCAGCCACACGCAGGCGGCGATCCCGAGCGCCGGGAACAGCGACCCCAGAGGCAACTCGAAGCGGGCCCGTTCCGCCTGGCGCGGACGCAGCACCGGCACCGCCGCGCAAGTCAGGATGTAGAGCAGCAGCCGCGTCAGCACGCTGGCTGCAGCCAACCACAGAAACGAACCGAACGCCGCCATCGCGAACGACAGCACGCCGTAGAAGACGATGGAGTTGGCCGGCGTCAGGAACCGCGGATGCACGCGTGCGAACCACGATGGCAAGCGACCGTCCAGGCCCAGCGAATACGACAGCCGCGGCGTGGTGAACGTGGTGCCGACCAGGTTGCCGCCCACCGAGGCCACCACGCCCATCATCAAAACACCCGCCCCGACCGGCCCGAACAGCATCGCGGCCACGTCCAGCAAGGGCGTTCCGGAATTGGCGATGCCGGGAACCGTAGCCATGCTGACCATCTGGATCAACACGTAGAGCAGCGCGACCCCGGCCAGCCCGAGCAGCAGGCCACGCGGCATGTCCCGGGCAGGGTCGCGTGCCTCGCCCGCGGGCACCACCGCCTGCTCGAATCCGACGTAGGCATAGATCAGCAGCACGATCGCCGCACCCAGGTCGCTGCCCGCTGCCGGCGAAAGCGAAACCTGCCGCATTGCCCCACCGCCGTGGAGTGCAAGGCCGGCCACCACCAACCCGACCAGCACCGCGAACTTCAACACCGTCAGCACGGCCAGCGATCGCACTGCCCGCACCGTGCCGACCACGTTCACCAGCGTGAGGCCGCCGCAGATCGACGCGAGCAGCAGGATGCGCATCGCGCCCTCGCCCGCCGCGGGCCAGAAGTAGGCAATGCTGTCGACCATCAGCACGCTGTTCGCGGAAAAAGCGATGGCCCGGGCCACGTAGAACAGCCAACCAGCCTGGAAACCCATGAACGGCCCGAATGCCTCGGTGGCGTAGAGCGCGGGACCGCCGGTATTGCGGAACCGGCTGGCGAGTTCGGCGAAGCACAGCAGGACCGGCAGGATCAGCAGGGCACACAACACGAATACCATCGGGCTGAAATCCCCCGCGAGTTTCGCCGCACCGCTGGGCAGGCCGAAGATGCCCGCCCCGATCATCCCGTTCACCGCCAGCAGCCAGATCGCCCAGACGCCCAGGTTGCGCGGAAGTTTTTCCCGCATGTCGCCTACGGTCATGCCGCTTGCACGGATCGATTCATGCCGGCCCCATCCATGGAACCCCAGCACGGGAGAAGGCCGCCCGCATTGCAATGCGGGCGGCCCATGGCGCTTTCCTTCACCCGGCACACCTATCTGCTCGAGCGACCGGCCTTCTGCGGCAGCGCATAGGCGATGATCCAGTCCTCCCGATCCTTGGGGTTGCCGCGCGCACCACCCGCCACGACCACCACGAACTGGCGGCCGCTGGCCTTGTCCACATAGGTGATCGGCGTACCTTGCGATCCGACCGGCAGGCGCCCCTTCCACAACTCGTCGCCGGTTTCGCTGTCGTAGGCGCGCAGGTAGTAGTCCTGTGTGCCTACGAAGAACGTCAGGCCGCTGCCGGTGGTCAACGGGCCGCCCAAGGCGGGCATGCCGACGTAGAACCCGATGCCCGGCTGCATGCCGCCCACCGTCACGTCCTTCATCGTGCCGGCCGGTTGTTGCCAGACGATCTTGCGCGTGGCGAGGTCAATGCCGGTGATGCTGCCCATCGGCGGCTCCAGGCAGGGTGCGCCGAACGGCCCCATGAACTGCACGAGCTGTTGTGCGTACGGCAGTCCCAGCTGGGGTGCGATCGAACCGTGCGGGACTTCCGCCGTCTTCGGGTCGAACTGGTCCCTGGGAATCAGGTGGGTGGTGTTGGGCATGCGCATACCGTTGACCACCAGCAGGTTGCGCGTGGGATCCACCGAGACGCTGCCCCAGTTGAGGCCGCCGCCGTTGCCCGGATAGATCAACGTCTCCTTGGTCGACTGGGTGGTGAAGTCGCCTTCGTAGCGGCGAGTGCGGAACATGATCCGGCACAGCATCTGGTCGATCGGGATCATCCCCCACATCACCCGCTCGGTCAGCGGATCCGTATCCACCGACGCCATGCCGACCGGGTATGGCTGCGTGGGCGAATAACGCTCGCCAACGGCCGTGCCATCGGGGCCGGGCACCTTGCGTTCCACCGTCTCCACCAGCGGCTGGCCGGTGCGGCGATCCAGCACGAAGATGTAGCCGCGCTTGGTGGTCTGCAGCACCGCAGGGGTCGTGCCGCCCTTCCCGTCCGGGAAATCGATCAGCGCCGGCTGCGAAGGCAGGTCGTAGTCCCAGGTGTCCAAGTGCACGGTCTGGAAGTGCCAGCGCTCCTTGCCGGTGGCTAGGTCCAGCGCCACCAGCGAACTGTTGTACTTGTCGTCGAAGGCGCGACGCTCGCCGCCGTAATAGTCGGGGGTGGCATTGCCCAGCGGCAGGAACACCAAGCCCAATTCGGTATCGGCGGTGAGCGGCGGCCAGGCGTTCGGCGTGCCGCGCGTGTAGGTTTCGCCCGGCGGCGGCAGTTTGTCGATGTCGGGGCGGCCTAGGTCCCAGGCCCATTCGAGCTCGCCGGTGCGCGCGTTCCACGCACGCACCACGCCCGAAGGCTCGCCCACGGACATGCCGTCGGCGACCCACGCGCCCAGCACGATCTTCTCTCCGGCCACCAGCGGGCCGGACGTGTGCATGACGTAACCGGGCTTGATTTCGCCCATGCCGACCGAGGTATCGACGGTGCCGCCCATGCCGAACGTCGGGCACAGCTTGCCATCGGCGGCGCGCACCGCGATCAAGCGGTTGTCGATGGTGCCGATCATCACGCGCGGACCGCATGCGTCGCCTGGGCCTGGATCGAAATAACCCACGGCGCGGCAACGGTTCCAGAACGGGGATTTGGCCTGCGGATCGAAGGTCCACAGCACCTTGCCGCTGGCGCCATCGACGGCGGTGATCTTGTTGTTCGGGGCGCAATGGAACAGGCGTCCATCGACGTAGATCGGCGTGTTCTGCTCTTCCAGGCCCTTGCCGGGATCGTTGACGTCGCCCACGTTGGGCAGCTTCCAGGCGACCTCCAGCTGGTTCACGTTTTGCGGCGTGATCTGCTGCGCGGGCGCATGGCGAATGCCCTCGGTGGTGCGGCTGCCGGCCGGCCACTCGTTACCGGCGGCCGTATTGGTGGCACTGGCCGCACCCGGCGTGACCTTGAAATCACCTCGGATGATGCCGTGCGGGAAGAACATCGCGACGATCAGCCCGACGAACGCCACCAGCATCGCCCCACCCACGATCGCGTACGGCTGCGTGTTGGCGGGTCGGCCCTCATCACGCGGCAGCTTGCCGGCAAAGATCAGCGCCAGGCCAGCCAGGACCAGTGGCGCGATCACGCGCACCTCGAACGCCCAGAACTTGAAGCCGCCCGACTCCCACAACGCCCAGGCGATGGTCACCAGCAGCATCGCCACGCATATCCAGATGCCACGCATGCGGCGATTGATCAACTCATAGGCGGCATAGAGGTAGGCGGCACCCGCCAGGGCGTAGTACCAGCTTCCACCCAGCACGATCAGGTACGCACCGCCCGCCACCAGCGGCAAGCCCATGAACAACAGCAAGCCGACCAGGAGCTTCAGGCCCCAATGCAGCCTGCGCATTCCACTCGTTCCAGCGACCATCTCGCATCCCCCATGCTTGATATTCGATTCCCGGAAACAACCGTTTCCCCATCATCCCCGTGCCATTGCCGTTGCGACGGAAATTCCCCGGCAGGGAGACAGGGGGCCATTCACATTAACGCGAATCGCGTGAAAGCCACGCCCGACCCGCTTCCGCCGGCGGCGCTGTTCACCCCCGCCAGTTGGCATGACCGCGCCAGAACTCGACGCTCTGCAGGTAGGCTGGCCGGTCGAGCGGCACACCGGAGCCGCCTTCCTCCACGCCCAGCGCGTTGCGCAGCAGGGTGATCGGCGCCATCGGCGTTTCCTCAGGCGTCATCGTGTAGATGCAGCCGACCACGCCCCAGTCCGCGTCGATGGGGCTGCCTTCCCTCGCCAGTTGTTCGCGGCTGTAGAGGATCGGGATGAGGTAGTTCGCCACCGGCGGTTCCAGCCCTTCGAACCAGCGCACCAGCACCGGCAATTCACCGCTGTTGCGCGCCTCGTAATCGGAGCGCAACAGGTGGCGGTTGGCGTCGGTGATCGGCACCGCGAGGCACCGCGTCGATGTCCAGTTGCGATGCACGTGCAGCTTGCAGAACGGCGCGTAGCCGTCCAGCACTTCCAACGGTGCGTGATCGTTGAGGTGGCGCTCGAACTCCGCCGCATTGATGTCCTGGATGGTGTTGCGGCGCGGCTCGCGCGGGAACAGGCGCGGACGGGCGAATTCGGTGAGGACGATGGACATGATTAGCCAACGCAGTCAGGACTGGAACACCGGCGCCAGCATGCGCAGCGTGCCGGCATCGGCATCCAGCTCCACCTCGCCGCCAACCGGCAGGATGAACTGCTCGCGGATGTGGCCGATCATCGCGCCGCGGAAGGCCGGGATCTTCAGCGGCCGGATGTGGTCGTCCAGGATCTGCTCGATCGTCAGCGATCCATACCCATCGCCGGGCTTGCAGTCGGTGCACTCGCCGAAGACGAAGCCGCTGATCCTGTCCAGCGCGCCCATCAATTTCAGCGTCGTCAGCATGCGGTCGATCCGATACGGCGCCTCGCCCACGTCCTCCAGGAACAGGATCCTGCCGCTGAAATCCGGCAGATAGCTGGAACCGGCCAGCGCAGAGAGCACGGTCAGGTTGCCGCCGACCAGCTCGCCGCGCGCCTTGCCGCCGGTGAGGGTGATGGTGCGGTTGCGGCGCTGCACGAGCTCGTCGCCGGCATCCGTCTTGTTGCGGAACTCCATCAATTCGCGGTTGTAGAACAGTCGCTCGAACTGATCGACGTTGAACCTGTTCCAGCTCCCCGACCCCATCGTGCCGTGGAAAGTGACCAGACCGGTCCGGGCCTGGATCGCGCAATGCAGCGCGGTGATGTCGGAATAGCCCAGCAGCACCTTGGGGTTGCGGCGGATCGCGTCGAAATCCAGCAGCGGCAGCAGGCGCGCCGCGCCCCAGCCGCCACGCAGGCAAATCACCGCCTTGACCGACTTGTCGGCGAACATGGCGTTGATGTCGCCGGCGCGCTCGGCATCCGTCCCCGCCAGATAACCGTAACGGTCGCCCAGATGCGCACCGGCCTTCACCTTCAGGCCGAGCGCCTCCATCGTTTCGCGTGCCAGCTGCAGGCTGAAACTGTCGTCGGTCGCCGACGACGGGCTGACCAGCCCGACGGTATCGCCGCGATTGAGCTGCATGGGCAGCAACTGCTTCCCGCGTGGCGCTGCCCTCGCCGTCGCCCCAGCACCGAACAAGGGGATGACGGCCGCGGCCAGTGCGGAACTGCCGAGGAATTGGCGTCGGTTCATGACATCGCCTTCAAGCCCGTGAATGCGCGAGGGTAGCAATCCTGCGCGACCTGCGCTGCCGGCATCCGGCTACCGATGGCGCGTTCCCGGCGAGGCACGCATCACGCCGGCGCCTCGCGCCGGCGGCGGGTCGTGGCAGATCACCCCGCGCATGCCCGGCGAGGCCATCATCGCCCGGGGTGCAGCCGTGGCGATGAACTCGATGCGCGAAATCGACATCGCCACCATCGAGACCGCGCGTCGGGGTTGAAGCGCCGCCATGCCTCAAAGCCCGAGATGGGCCACCAACGCATCACGCACTCGCCTTGCATACGCTTGCGAGCCATAACTGCCCGCGGCGAACACCCTGCCGGCATCGGCGGTCATGACGGCCAGCGCGGACGACGTCGGCCTGGGCACCACGACCACCTGCCACGGGTCATCATCGGCATGCTCGAGCCGACGCACTTCGACGGCGGCAACCTGGTCGGCACGCAGCCGGATGGTCGTTTCGCGGCCCCATGAACGGCGCTGGATGAGGATGGCGCCGGGCGGATAGGTCCAGACGTATCGCCAACCGGACAGACCCGCGGCGACCATCCGGACGCCGATCGAAGCCCCGCCCACGATGATGACGGCGAACACCGGCGTCGCGATGTTGATCGGCCACAACCCGCGACCCAGTTCCCAGGCCGGCATGGCGATGGCGAAGAGGCCGAACGCAAGCAGCGCCACGCGGAACGGCCACGGCAGGATCTGGCGGACCAGCGGCAGGTCGGAATCGAAGATCGAGACGGCATCACGGTTCACCATGCGCCATGGTAGGCCACCGCATGACCGGCCTGGCGCCGCACGGCCTTCCCGGGTTCAGCCGCGCAGCAGCCAGGCCGGGACCGCCATCAGGCCGATCAGACAGACGATGGCCAGCAAGGTCAGCACCACGCGCACGGGCTCGGCGCGCAGCTGCGACCGGAAGGTTTCCACCGTGCCATCGCGAACGGCGGCCTCGTGTTCCAGCCGCGCCTTGGCTTGCCGCTGCGACTGGTACTTCGCCATCAACTGCCCGGCACGGTCGAAGGCGGCATCCTCTTTCACGTAGATGCCGCCGGCAAACAGGCCCATGAAACCCGGCGGCGTCTGGTACCAGGCCACGTGGTATTCGTCCAGCATCGCGCGCACTTCATCGGCCTCGTCATCGGGCACATGGCGCAGGCTCAGCAGCAGTTTCGACATGGCACCATGATATCGCGCCCACGGCGCCCGGCTGGTGGACAATGGGCGCGCGGGATTCCCCTCCAGGACAGCGATGCGAACCTTCGTACTTCGGGCACGCGCGGCACCAACCGACAGCCGGAAACTGCTGGCCGGCATCGGCCGGGAAGCCCATACCGAGATCCTGGCGCACACGCTGATGAACGCCATCTTCGTGGCGCAGTCGCATCGCCCTGACGTGGTGGTCCATCTGGTGCTGGAGAGCACGCAGGACTACTCCCGCGCGATTCGCTTCGAACCGCAGGCCATGCATGAGATCGGCGGCTTCGACGAACGCGCCCTGCTCGGCAAGATCGCCAAGGCGCTGGACGCCTCGCACGGCATGGGCAAGGGGGAAACGCGGCCGGTGGAATCCGGTGTCACCGTGCGCACGATCAGCTTCGAGCGGCTGGTGCAGGAACTTTCCGAAGACCATCGGCTCTATGTGATGGACCGCAAGGGCACCCCCATGCGCGACGAGGCGTTCGAGGCCAATCCCTGCTTCCTGCTCACCGACCACATCCCGATGCCGAAGAAGACCTTCCACAGCCTGGAGCGCCTTGGCGCGAAGAAGATTTCGCTGGGGGCCAGGATGCTGTTCGCTTCGCAGTGCGTGGTGCTGATCCAGCACGAGCTGGACCAGCGTGGCATGGAATGAAGGCCTTCCCCGCTTACGCATTTCCCGTGGCATGACCGGCACAGCGTTCCATCCGTCCGGAAACACGGGCGCCTTTCTCGACCGCTGGCAATCGTGGATCGGCGCGCTGTCCAGCGTGTTGCTGCATGTCCTGTTCCTGCTGATCCTGCTGCATGCCGCCAAGAGCAAGCTGGCACCTCCCTCCGGGGGCGGAATGGGCGGCGCGCGGGTCAAGATGGAATTCATCGGCCAGCCGCGACAGGGCGAAAAGCGCCCGCCCGCGCCCGCCGTGGACACCCCCCCCGCGGAGGAGCCGCAACGTCCACGCCCACCGAAGCGGGTATCGCCCGTCCAGGCCAGTCGTACGGCGAAGGCCGATACGCCGGTCTCCTCCGACGAAAAGCGACCCAGCCCGCCCGATTCCGACGACACCGCCGGCAGGCAGAGCCGCGCCCGGCCACCCGCCGGCGATCCCGCCGCCCGTCGCTCGACGGACCCCGCGGGGCAAGCTCCCGGCCTGCTTGCACGCGAGACCGCATCGACCAACAACGGTTACGAACGTGGCGAATCGCGCAGCGAGGTGCCCGGCCCCCCTGCTCCGGGCCAGGAACCGCGCATGTCCGTGGATGGCCACCAGATCTATTACGACGTGCGCAGCGAAAGCCGAATGCTCGAATGGCAGGCACAAGGGATGACCGAGGCTTCCTTCCCGTTGCCCGGTCGTCGCGAACTCATGGTCTGTGCCTTGGAAATCCTGGTCCGGCGCGGTTCGGGCGGTTGCCGGCTGGTGCAGCCGGATGATCCGGAATTGCCAAAGATTGGCGATGCGCGCAAGGCCGTCAACGTGGTCCGTGTCTATCGCCGCGGCGAATTGATCTGGAGCGGACCCGGGTTCTACCGGTAAGGAAATGGGGCCGAGCTAGCCCCCGGCGCACCTCAAGCCGCAGCACGTTTCGAACCAAATATCCTCTGGCTCCTTTTGTCCGGGCGCGACAAAGCTTATGTATCGCCCTACTCGGACGGGTACATGGCCGGCAAGACCTCGGGAGCGAGCGCCCGGTAGATGGTCTCGTGGCTCAGGTCAGCGCGCTCAACCACCTGCCATTGCAGGCCCTCGGGCGCGGACGTGCTCAGTCCACGTTCAAGGGCGTGGATATTCGGACCAATCATCTCCCGTTCCGCCCAAGCCAAGTACAGGCGCGCCGAGATGGCCTGATGCATCGCCAGCCATACGGGTGCGCCCTCTGCCAATTTGCCGCCATTCCACCAGAGGCTTGGATCCAGCGCGATGTAGGTGTCGAACAATTTTGGCGAAACCGACAGTGTTTCAATCACGAACAAACCTGCCAGCGATTCCCCGATGATGCCGCGCCGCTCATTCACGGGGTACGTCGCCTCGATCCGGGGAATCAATTCACGGGCGATGAAGTCGCGAAATAGCGCGGCGCCACCCACCACCGGTGCGATCCTGCGATCCTCAGCCACGCTGGTCGTGCCGGTCATGTCACGCCGACGCTGGGTATTCTCGATACCAACCAGGATCACCGGCGCCATTCGCCCTGCCCTGATCGCCGTGTCGATGGCAGTGGCAACGTGCGGGAAATCCTCCGCAATTCCACCATCGAGCATATAGATCACCGGAAAACGCTGGCCCGCCGCCCGGACAGGCGGCAAGTAAACATTGATCCGTCGTGTTTCTTCCAGCACGGCGGACTCGATGGTGAACGCCACATGCCGAGGCGTTTCCACTACCCGCTTGCCGGCACAGGATGCCAGCATCCAACCGGCCAACAATGCCCACAACACGCGCACAGCAACGGACCACGAAAACACCATGAGTTTCTCCCGTCTTTCGAAAGCACATGGTACGAGCAGAAGGGGGTAGCAGAACGGGGTCAGGTTCACTTCCCACTGGAACACCGGGGCAAACCCGACAAGTTTTGGCGCAGTCCGGCGCTTCCATCGCGCATCCACGCAAAAGATCCTGCACGCATGGCGCGGCAACAACCGCCTGCCCTGCTTCCTGGACGACGCCGACCGCGCCCGCTATCGCCAACTGCTACGCGAGGTACTGCTTGCCACCGGTTGCCGGCTCCACGCCTACGTACTCATGGACAACCACGTCCACCTGCTGGCGACGCCGCCCGAGGTAGGTGCAATCGGACAGATGATGCAACGGCTGGGCCGCCACTATGTCGGGCAATTCAATGCGCGTCATGGACGCACCGGCACGCTCTGGGAAGGTCGCTACTAGGCCTGCCTGGTCGATGGCGCCGACTACCTGCTGCGTTGCACCCGCTACATCGACCTCAACCCGGTGCGCGCCCGCATGACCGACGATCCCGCCGCATTCCCGTGGTCAAGCTGTGCAGGCCTATGCGGATTGCGCGACGACCCCCTACTGAACCTCCACCCTATCCAGCACATGCTCGGCGCCGAGGGCTATCGGGTGACGCTCGCCGGGGCCATCAGCGACGAAGACCTGGCCGCGATCCGCCTCTACCTGCAGCAGCAACGCGCCTACGGCCGCGACGATTTCCCTACGTTGGTCTAAGCCAAGACACGGCGCTTCGCCGGCGTGGGGTCGACGCATCGTCCGGCCAAGTCAAACGACTACAACGGGACAAGTGAACCTGATCCCATTTTGCTGACGTTGTTGCCTTTACTCCATACACTCCGTTCCACTTTCGCGGCTTTTTTTCAGAGCACCGCGGCTATATATCCATCGAACAAGCCCACGTCCCGGTGGGCGACTGAGTAAGGAGAGCGAGATGAACCGTTTCCAGGACAAGATCGCAATCATCACCGGCGGCTCGGGCGGCATCGGCATCGAAACCGCCAAGCGCTTCCTGCAGGAAGGCGCCTCGGTGGTGCTGGTCGACATCGACCAGGCCGCGCTGGACAAGGCTGTGACGGCGCTCGGCAACGCGGAGCGCGTGCTCGCCGTGCAGGCCGACGTCTCCCGCGAGGAAGACGTGCAGCGCTATGTCGATGCGGCGATCGAACGCTTCGGCCGGATCGACGTGTTCTTCAACAATGCCGGCATCGAAGGCAAGGTGGCGCCGCTGGAGCAGCAGGAGCTGGCGATGTTCGACAAGGTGATCGCGGTCAACGTGCGCGGTGCCTACCTTGGCCTGAAGCACGTCCTGCCGCACATGTACAAGGCCGGCGCCGGCAGCGTGATCAACACCTCGTCGGTGGCGGGCCTGCGCGGCTCGGCCGGGGTGCTGCCCTATGTGACCTCCAAGCATGCGCTGTCCGGCATGACCAAGGTCGCCGCGCTGGAAGCCGCCGCGCACGGTGTGCGCGTGAACTCGGTGCATCCCTCGCCGGTGAACACCCGGATGATGCGTTCGCTGGAAGCCGGCATGGCCCCGACCGACGCCGAAGGCGCCAAGGCGGCGATGGAGAACGCCATTCCGCTGGGGCGCTACGGCGAGGCTGGCGATATCGCCAGCCTGGTGCTGTTCCTGGCCTCCGACGACAGCAGTTTCATCACCGGCGCCCAGTACCGCATCGACGGCGGAATGGGGGCGATGTAGCGTCATCGCGGCGCGGCCAGCTGCGGCCGCGCCTGCCGCCCCAATGCCTCCGCGGTGCGCGATGATGTTGTCCGCACCGCGGCATCCCCGCCCACAGGAATCCATCCATGCCCAAGACCCAAACAATCGTGCTTGCCGCCGCCCTCGCCTTTGTGCCCGCCATCGCCGGCGCCCACACCATCGTCATCTCCAATGACGACGGCCTGACCAGCAACACCGTGGCGCTGTACCAGGCATTGAAATCCGCCGGCCACGACGTGGTGGTGTCCGTTCCCTGCCAGAACCAGAGCGGGATGGGCACCGCGCTGCGGATCGACATCCCGTCCGCAACGCTGGCCGGCGCCTGCCGCAGCGGCGTGGCGAGCGCCGGCATGCCTTCCGCCGGACCGATGCAGCGCGCCGGGATCGACCCCAGGGATTTCTACTATGTCGATGGCACCCCGGTCATGGCGATGCTTTACGGCGTGGACGTGGTGGGCCAGAAGCGCTGGGGACGCGCGCCGGACCTGGTGCTTTCGGGCCCCAACGAAGGGCAGAACGTGGGCTCGGTGATCCTCAATTCGGGCACGGTCAGCGTGACCCAGGTGGCGATGATGAACGGCATCCCGGCCATCGCGATCAGCGCCGGCGCGAGCACCGCGGACGACGCCACCCTGGCCAATCCCGCCTCCCCCGTCATCGCCAAGCGTGCGGTTGAATTGATCGACAGCCTGTTCGCCCGCGCCGAAGGCGGCAGCGTGCTGCCGGCCGGCGTCGGCCTCAACGTCAATTTCCCCGACAAGCTCGACCACCTGCAATGGCGCGCCTCGCGCATCGGCACCTACAACGCCTACATGTTCCGCTATGTCGAGGACATGGCCGCCACCCGTTCGCCCTTGCTGGAAGCCATGGCCAGGGAACACGGCATGACCTTGCCGAAGGGGCCGGGCCTGTCGGTGACGATGAACGACAGCAAGCCCACCGCCGAGCAGCAGGACGACGAATCCATCGTCTACCGCACCGCGATCGCCGTCAGCCCGATGCAGGCCGGCTACAGCGCGCCCACGCTGGAAAGCCTGTCGCAATGGCTGGTCAACGGGCTTCCTGCCGCAAATGGCGTCAGAGAACAGAAACCCTAAACCCGGGTCAGAGTCGACTTTTCCGATCCGAAGCCGCGCCATCCGCCGATGCCACCAGCGCTCGCGCCGGGTCAGTCTGCAACCTGTCCAGCCCGACAGGCCAGCCAATGCCCCGCCCACTCCGCATCGACCTTCCCGGCATTCCGCAGCATGTCGTCCAACGCGGCAACGACCGACAGCCCTGCTTCTTCAACGATGCCGACTACCTCTGTTACCGCAGCGAGTTGCGCGAAATAACGCGACGCGAAGGCTGCGTCGTGCACGCCTACGTGCTGATGACGAACCACGTGCATCTACTGCTGACGCCGATGCAGCCGGGTGCCGTCGGCAGGACCATGCAGTCGCTCGGACGACGGTATGTACGCTACATCAACGCAACCCATGGCCGCACGGGAACGCTCTGGGAGGGGCGTTACAAGGCAAGCCTGGTGGGTGATGGCGACTACCTGATGCGATGCCATCGCTATATCGAGTTGAACCCCCTACGCGCGGCCATGGTCGCCGACCCGCGCGACTACCGCTGGTCCAGCCACCATATCCTGGCCTTCGGCGAGACCGATCCACTGATCACGCCGCATATCGACTATCTGGCACTCGGCGCCAGCCCTGTCGAGCGACAACAGTGGTACCGCGCCATGGTGATGGACAATGTCGATCCAGAGGATATCGAGGCGATCCGCCGACACCTGAGCCGGCAACACGCCTACGGCTCGGAGCGCTTCCGGCAGGCGATCGAAGCGCAGCTTGGCAGGACTGTCGGCCCGCAAAAGATCGGGCGGCCAACGAAAAGCGAAGGAAAACAGGGGTCAGAGTCGACTTTTACAACCGACCAACCTCAACCTGCCTGACCTCTGAAAAAGTCGACTCTGACCCCGTTTTTGTGACCCCGTTTTTGGCACCGGCATCAGCGACGAACTGTGCGCATCGTTGTCGCTCCACACGCGGCAGCAGAAGCCGTGGGGCGGCGAGCCCTTCGTCGAAAAATCACCGCGCTTACAGCACGGCAGTGGATCAACGCCCGGTCGGGCGACCACGGCGGGCCGTGGAAAATTCAACCTGACTTTTTTGCTTGACTCCATTTCCCGCCTCTGAATTACAGGTAGTCGGACGGAAACAACTCACTCTCGCGCACACCTAACACGCCAACAGAGCAAAACCAGTCGCTCTCTGCCAACGCCTCATAGAGTGCCCCCTGCCATGAGTTCTTAAAAGAGCGCCGACGCCGACTAGCTTGTTGTCCTAAATGAGCACGCGTGGCATCTGCATTCCCCAACAATTCGCCGTCATCCAGATCGACGTAGACGTTGACTAGTTCTGCGCCAGCGTGATCCGCGTAGAGCGATCCTAGTTTGAAGGCACTGAAGTGACTCCGAACCATTCCATTCTTTAGTTCCGACCAACTAGGGACGTCCCGTACAGAGAACGAAACTCCGGGGGGCTCACCGCAGACCACTTGCGCCACGAGCCAAATCTCCGAGTCTGCGCCGTCGAAATACGGATGAAGCGTTTGCTCTTCGCCGGCGTTGGGGCGCTTTTGCTTTGAATCCACGTTGCAGTCTATGCAGGCGGGCACCAGATTTAGCGGAGTCACGGCAAAAGCTGGATGGCGGGCCTTTGGCAGGTAATGATCTAAGGTGCCAACCACTCGCTGACAGCAAAGCGGGCAAATGTTTCCGGGGGCTTTCCGGAGCAACTCGTACAGATCCCTAGTTGGCCCTCCGTCACGAACAAATGTCTGCGTGTACAACTTTCCCAAGTCAGCCCCAGGGACATCACCAACAGAGCTGCTCTCCTGAAACAAGTACAGTTCAGCAGACACTGCGCGTGACTCGTAGAGCGACTCCGACTCTCGCAATGCATCCGCAATCCCATTGAGGCGCGCTCTACTTTCGTCGCAACGAATGGTCGCGGTGCACTTGCCGTACACGTCGCCAAGCGCAATCTGCGGCTTTTTAAGCGTTTTCATCCGCTGCTCTCTGTTTTCGCAGAATCATGCCTCGAGCAATCGCAGCTCCTTCGGCACCAAGGTCGCCACCGAAACGTTGCAACAGCTGCTCGAACGTGTCACTGGCCGCTGCCTCCTCGCGTAAACGACGGTGAAATCCCGAGTGCGTGACCTCCAATCCAAATACCTCGCGACTGAGGCGACCGACGTTTTCCCCAAATGTTTGCAGCTGCGGACGCGAGACGCTCGAAACCCTTCCGCTACGCTCGAGTATGGAGACACACGCCGCTGGCACCTCCTGAAGCACAACTGGCGAGTGCGTAGCGACGATGGCGACCCCGTTGCGGGATGTAAGCAGCTCCGAGACGCTTCGTATGTATGCCGCAAGCAACGGAGGGTGTAGGTGACCCTCCGGCTCGTCCAAAAGAACGAGCGTCCGCTCGTCAACTAGCTCAACCAACTTCGTTATCGACAGCAGCACAATCTTGTGCCCCGAACTCAACTTCTTTTCGAAATATTTTTTCGCGGTCGCCGACCACGCCTCCTCAGCTAATTCCAAGAGCGACAGGGGGTCAGCGTCCGAGAATACTGGGTCGTTGTAGAGCTGAGTTACCCCCCGCGTCCATCGCTCTCGACGCAATCCGCGCCGACAGGTCGCGAAGCTCTCGACGAATGCTTCCGCCAGTTGTTCGGGGTTTCTAGTAACCGAAGCGCCAAGCTCCTTGTCAAAGAACCTCAGGCCAACACTCGTCGCTTTCAACCGCACACGAGACTCGGGCAGCTCATGATTATCGAAGGCGCTGAAAGAGAGAGACACGAGGCCGGCAAATCCCGGCTCAACGCCGGCTGACGTCGGTTGATCTGAAAACGCCAAAGTGCCTATCGGCTCTTCGTCCGCATCTTCGGTGTAACCGAGAAGCGAACGCGCCAATCCGTGCATCAGGCGCGTCTTTCCAACGCCATTCCGTCCGATAATTACGTGGACGTTCGTAGGAGGCATGACATCCGGAACAACGTCAAATGTAGCCACGGCGTTCTCCGCCAGCTGATTGCCGGACGGCGGAAGACGGTAAGCGAAACTAAACCTTGTCAGCGACGTATCACCGGTCACTAGCCGATGAAACCGGGTGCGAACGGTGTCCGGCGTGATGAATCGCAAGAGGGAGTCGAACACAACCGGCTCGTTCAGCACGGCGTCAAACTGCTGCAAATCCGCAGATAGATCTCGCAACCCCGACAGGATCGCGAATTTCTCCGCAGGCGCGAGTTCGGCCAGTGTCTCGTAATAGTGCTCTTGCTGCCCCAGCGAGAAATATCCCTCCGGCAGTGATTGAAATCGCGGCTCTAGCGAAGGAGCGCGAACGCCCGGACCGACAACAGGTCCCCCCTTAAGACCTACATGCCCGATCTTTACATCGCCTAAATCGTGAAGCTCGGATCGCGCATCGAAGTAGTACGCCTGAAACTGAGTGCAAAACTTAGCCCAATCATCCCACCGATCTATCCGGAGATAGCACACCAAGCTGGCTGATTGCGGTAATGGATCCTCTCTACTGATGACAATGAACTGCATACTCCTCCCCAAGGAATGTGCGACCGGGACTAGACCACTAACCGGCAAATAAAAAAACGCCTGCCGAAGCAGGCGTCTTACTTACATATTCCGCCTATACTCCCCACCCACGTCATACAACGCATGGCTTATCTGGCCGAGGCTATGCGTCTTCACCGCCTCCACCAGCGCTTCAAACACATTACGACGTTCCCGCGCCGTGCGCTGCAAGAAACCCAACCCATGCCCGTCATGCACCTCACGCGCGGCTTCGGCATCGCCATCAATCACATGCCCATGCTCGGTCTCGCCCGCCGGCGCCAGCGCGTTGCGGTTGGTCTGATACCCGCGCACGTTATCGATCTGCTGCTGCTTTTCTTCCGGCGTTGAACGAATTAATTCAATCTCGGTCACCACCTCGCCCGCGTGCTCCTTGGGCAGGAAGGTGTTCACACCGACCAGCGGCAGGCTGCCGTCGTGCTTCTTGTGCTCGTAGTACAGGCTTTCTTCCTGGATCTTGCCGCGCTGGTACATGGTGTCCATCGCGCCGAGCACGCCACCGCGCTCGCTGATCGCCTCGAACTCCTTGTACACCGCCTCTTCCACGATGTCGGTCAGCTTGTCGACGATGAAGCTGCCCTGCCAGGGGTTCTCGCAGAAGTTCAGCCCCAGCTCCTTGTTGATGATCATCTGGATCGCGACCGCGCGGCGCACGCTCTCCTCGGTCGGCGTGGTGATCGCCTCGTCGTAGGCGTTGGTGTGCAGGCTGTTGCAGTTGTCGAACAGCGCGTACAGGGCCTGCAGCGTGGTGCGGATGTCGTTGAACTGGATCTCCTGCGCGTGCAACGAACGACCCGAGGTCTGGATGTGGTACTTCATCATCTGGCTGCGGGCGCTGGCGCCGTAGCGTTCGCGCATCGCGCGCGCCCAGATGCGGCGGGCGACGCGGCCGATGACGGTGTATTCCGGGTCCATGCCGTTGCTGAAGAAGAACGACAGGTTGGGCGCGAAGTCGTCGATCTTCATGCCGCGCGCCAGGTAGTACTCGACGATGGTGAAGCCGTTGCTCAGCGTGAAAGCGAGCTGGCTGATCGGGTTCGCCCCGGCCTCGGCGATGTGGTAACCGCTAATGCTCACCGAGTAGAAATTGCGCACCGCGTGATCGACGAAGTACTGCTGGATGTCGCCCATCATGCGCAGGGCGAATTCGGTGCTGAAGATGCAGGTGTTCTGCGCCTGGTCTTCCTTGAGGATGTCCGCCTGCACGGTGCCTCGCACGGTCTTGAGCGTTTCGGCCTTGATGCGCGCGTAGGTCTCGGCATCGACGACTTGATCGCCGGCCACGCCCAACAGGCCCAAGCCCAGGCCATCGTTGCCCTGCGGCAGTTCGCCCGAATACGCCGGCCGCGTGCGGCCTTCAAACAGTTGGGCGATCTTCTCCTGCGCGACTTTCCAGCGCGCGTCATCGGCTTTCAGGTATTTCTCCACCTGCTGGTCGATGGCGGTGTTCATGAACATTGCGAGGATGATCGGCGCGGGCCCATTGATGGTCATCGAGACCGACGTCGTCGGCGCGCACAGGTCGAAGCCCGAGTACAGCTTCTTCATGTCGTCCAAGGTCGGGATGTTGACGCCTGAGTTGCCGATCTTCCCAAAGATATCCGGGCGCGGTGCCGGGTCCTCGCCGTACAGGGTCACGCTGTCGAAGGCGGTGGACAGGCGCGCGGCGGGCTGGCCGACGCTCAAGTAATGGAAGCGGCGATTGGTGCGCTCCGGCGTGCCCTCGCCCGCGAACATGCGGATGGGATCCTCGCCGGTGCGACGGTAGGGATACACGCCGCCGGTGTAGGGGTAGTAGCCCGGCAGGTTTTCCTTCTGCAGGAAGGTGAGCAGCTCGCCCCAGCTCTTGTAGGTGGGCGCGGCGATCTTGGGGATCATCTGGTGGCTGAGCGATTCGCGGTAGTTCTCGACGCGAATGGTCTTGTCGCGCACCTGGTATTCGTTGACCTCGTCGGTGATCGACTTGAGGCGCGCGGGCCACTCGCGCAGTAATTTGAGCGCCTCGGAATCGAGCGACTGCACGGCGTCGTTGTAGCGCTGGCGCAGGGTCTTGAGGCTGCGGTCGTCGCCTTCCAGCAAGGCGTCGTCGGCGTAGAGTGCGAGCTGCGCGGGCAGCTTTTCATCGCCCAGTTCCTGCAGCGCCTGCCAGAGTGATTGCGCGCGGTCGGCCACTTCCGCCTGCGATTCGATGCGTGCGTTGATGCCGCGGCCCTGTTCGGCGATTTCCGCGAGGTACCGCACTCGCGCACCCGGGATCAGCACCGTCGCACGCGGTTCTTTCAGCGAGGTGTCGATGTGCGGCGTCCACTTCTCGGCCGGCAACGAAAGCTTTTCGCGCAACAGGCGGGTCAGGTTGGCGAACATCCAACTGATGCCGGGATCGTTGAACTGGGAGGCAATCGTCGGATAGACCGGGATGTCCTCGTCCGGGGTCTGGAAGGCGACGCGGTTGCGCTTCCACTGCTTGCGTACGTCGCGCAGGGCATCTTCCGCGCCGCGCTTGTCGAACTTGTTGAGGACGACGAGTTCGGCAAAATCCAGCATGTCGATTTTTTCAAGCTGGCTGGCCGCGCCGTAATCGCTGGTCATCACGTACATCGGGAAATCGACCAAGTCCACGATCTCCGAATCGCTCTGGCCGATGCCCGCGGTCTCGACGATGACGAGGTCGTAGCCCAGCGACTTCAGGAAACCGATCGAATCCTTCAGCACCACGTTGGTCGCGGCGTGCTGGCGGCGGGTCGCCATCGAGCGCATGAACACGCGATGCGAACGCAGGGAGTTCATGCGGATGCGGTCGCCGAGCAGCGCGCCACCGGTACGGCGGCGGGTCGGATCGACCGAGATCACCGCGATGCGCATCCCGGGAAAGCTGGCGAGGAAACGGTTCAAGAGCTCGTCGGTGACGCTGGACTTGCCTGCGCCGCCGGTACCGGTGATGCCGACCACCGGGGTGTTGCCGCCGGCCAGCTGCCATTCCTTGCGCAACCGAGCGAGCTGGGCCTCATCGACCAGGCCGTCCTCGATGGCGGAGAGCATGCGGCCGATCTCGATTTCGTTGTCGAAATCCACCTTGTGCGGCATGTCCACGGGCATGCGTCCGGCTTCGGCGCGCTGGACAACATCCTCGATCATCTCGACCAGGCCCATCTTCATGCCGTCGTTGGGGTGGTAGATGCGCTCCACGCCATAGTCCTGCAGCTCGCGGATTTCCTCCGGCGTGATGGTGCCGCCGCCGCCGGCGAACACGCGGATGTGGCCGGCGTCGCGCTCCTTCAGCATGTCCACCATGTACTTCAGGTATTCGACGTGGCCGCCCTGATAGCTGGACAGCGCGATGCCATCGGCGTCTTCCTGCAGCGCGGCGCGGACAACGTCCTCGACCGAACGGTTGTGGCCCAGGTGCACCACTTCCGCGCCCTGCGCCTGGATCAGCCGGCGCATGATGTTGATGGCGGCGTCGTGGCCGTCGAACAGGCTGGCGGCGGTGACGAAGCGCAGCGGGCTGCGCTCGGGGGTGGATTCGGGCAGTTGGGCGGCGGGCGTACTCATGCGCGTCTCTTTAGCTGATGCGATCGATCCCCGATTGTAACGGGCCACGGGCAATGGACGTGGCACGGCGGGCGGATGCCGCGCGCCTCACGGAACCGGCACCGTGCCATCATCGCGCCGATGAAGAAGCTCGCACGCCGCTCCCTCTACGCCGTCGCCGTACTGCTCGCCCTGATCGGACTGGGCTGGCTGTTCGCCGACCGCCTGATGCCGGGCGCGGTGGGCGCGCCGGGGCATGCGCTGCCCGCGGTATCCGGCCAGACGCCGCTGGACCGGGCGGTGGAGCCGCAGCTGGCCGCGCATCCGGGCCAGAGCGCGGCGGTGATGATCAGCGACGGGCTGGATGCCTTCGCCCTGCGTGCGGCCACCGCGCGCGCGGCCGGCCGCAGCCTGGACCTGCAGTACTACATGTGGCACGACGACGTCACCGGCCGCCTGCTGGGGCGCGAGCTGTGGCGGGCCGCCGAGCGCGGCGTGCGCGTGCGGCTGCTGCTCGACGACATGCATTCCACCGGCAAGGACGCGGTGCTGGCGGCGATCGATGCCCATCCGCTGATCGAGATCCGCCTCTACAACCCGGCGCGCAACCGCAGCGGCCCGCGTCGCATGCTGGAAATGATCGTGCGCGGGCTCAACCTCAACCACCGCATGCACAACAAGGCGTGGATCGCCGACAACCGCATCGCCATCGTCGGCGGCCGCAACATCGGCGAGGAGTATTTCGATGCCTCGACCGAATCGAACTTCCATGATCTGGACGTGATCCTGGCCGGCCCGGTGGTGGGCCAGGGCAGCGAAATCTTCGACACCTTCTGGAACAGCGAGGCCGTCATCCCCTTCTCCGCCATCCACAGGACCTCGCCCGACGCGCTCGCGGGGGTGCTGGCCGGTGTCGATGCCGAGAGCGAGGGACCGCAGGCCCGCAAGTACCTGCAGCGGGTCGCCCAGGACACGTCGCTCCGGTCGTACTTCAACGGCAGCGTGAATGTCCACTGGGGCGAGCGGATGGAGCTGCTGTCCGATCCTCCGGTCAAATGGAAGGACGAATATCGCCAACAGTGGCTGGTCGAGCACCTGGCCCGGCAGATGCGCCAGACCCGGCGCCAGGCACTGCTGATCTCGCCCTACTTCGTCCCCGGCGACAACTTCACCCACGACCTGGTGGCAACGGTGGCGAGCGGCAAGGAGGTCGGGGTCATCACCAATTCACTGGCCGCGAACGACGTGTTGGCGGTGCATGGGGGTTACTCGCGCTATCGCAAGCGCCTGCTGGCCGGCGGCGTGCGCATCCACGAGCTGCGGTCCGACCCGGACGTGCGCACCGACACCAGCCTGCTCGGCAGCAGCGGCGCCAGCCTGCACACCAAGGCCTACGTGCTGGACGGCGAGCAGGGTTTCATCGGCTCGTTCAACATGGACCCGCGCTCGATGAAGCTGAACACCGAGATGGGCCTGCTGTTCCAGCATCCCGGCCTGGCCAGCGACCTCGCCGGGGAGTATCGGTATCTGGCCGGTCCGGCCATGAGTTACGCGGTCGAACTGGACGGCAAGGGCAAGCTGCATTGGGTGGATGCGCGAGCCCGGCCGCCAGCCCGTCTCGACCATGAACCCGACACCCGGCTCTGGCAGCGCGCGGCGGCCACGCTGATGCGCTGGCTGCCGATCGAGTCGCAGCTGTAGGGTTTTCCACCGCGCCCGCCGTGGACAGGCTTCCGGCATCGTCATCCGACATCGCTTACCTTGTCCGGGCTATCGACTGCCAAGGCGAACCGCGATGCCCCTGCCCGCCCGCGCCCACCTCCTGCCGCTCCTGCTGCTGCTCGCCGCCTGCGCCAGCCGCCCGCCGGCCAAGGCACCCGAGTACCTGCTGCTCGGCGAGGTCCACGACAATCCGGCCGCCCATGACGCGCGTCTCGAACTGCTGCGCGGGCGGATCGAATCGGGCTGGCGGCCGACCCTCGCGATGGAGCAGTTCGACCGCGAAAACCAGGGCGAACTCGATGCCGCTCTGCGCGAATGCCCGGATGCCGCCTGCGTGGCGAAGCGCGCCGCACCGGCGAAATCCGGCTGGCAGTGGCCACTGTACGAGCCGATCATTTCCTTGGCGATGCAATATCGGCTGCCGATCCTCGCGGCCAACCTGTCGCGGGCGGACGCAAGCCGCGTGGTCAAGTCGGGCTTTGGCGCCGCGCTGGACGGCGATCTTGTCGAACGCTATCGATTGAACCAGGACCTGCCCGCCAAGCTGCTGGCGGCACAGGTGGAAGCGGTGCGCGACGGACATTGCGGCCAACTCCCGGAAACCCTGCTTCTGCCCATGGCCAAGGCGCAGATCGCCCGCGACGTGCTGATGGCCGACACCCTGCGGCATGCACCCGGCGATGCCGCACTGATCGCGGGCAACGGCCATGCGCGGGGCGACATCGGCGTGGGTTTCTGGCTGCGACGGGCCGGCGCGATCCGAGTGCGGGCAGTGGGTTTCCTCGAAGCCCCCGGGCCGGGTTTCGACCACGCCAGCATGGTCCCCCGGTGGCCACGGCCGGACCCCTGCGCAGCGCTGCGCTAGTCCGCGCGGTCCCCGTGTGCAGGGCCGGGAATCCGAATGGCTTAAACTATCAGGCTTTCCCCCGACGCGGGACCGCCCGGTCCTGCCCACCTGGCGGCCCCATGCCGCGACCTGGAGCACACGCAATGGTTTTCGAAACCCTCGAGCACACCGGCCACGAACAGATCGTGTTCTGCCACAACAAGGACGCGGGCCTGAAGGCGATCATCGCGATCCACAGCACCGTGCTGGGGCCGGCGCTGGGCGGCACCCGCATGTGGAACTACGCGACCGAGGAAGAGGCGCTGAACGACGTGCTGCGCCTGTCGCGCGGCATGACCTACAAGAACGCGGTG
>DAIRVA010000001.1:65039-111086 GCA_036803045.1 Lysobacter sp.
CTACATCACCGCCGAGGACGTCGGCATCGACGTCAACGACATGGAATACGTGTACCGCGAAACCGAATACGTGACGGGCGTGCATCAGGTGCACGGCGGTTCGGGCGATCCCTCGCCGTTCACCGCCTACGGCACCCTGCAGGGCCTGATGGCCACGCTCAACAAGAAGTACGGCGACGAGGAAGTCGGCAAGTATTCCTACGCCGTGCAGGGCCTGGGCCATGTCGGCATGGAGTTCGTGAAGTTGCTGAAGGAACGCGGCGCGAAGATCTTCGTCACCGACATCAACCAGAAGCTGATCGACCGCGCGGTCGACGAGTTCGGCGCCGAGGCCGTCGGTCTGGACGACATCTACGATGTCCCCGCCGACGTCTACTCCCCGTGCGCGCTGGGCGGCACCATCAACGAGAACACCCTGCCGCGGCTCAAGGCCAAGGTGATCTGCGGCGCGGCCAACAACCAGCTCGCCAACAACGCCATCGGCGACGAAGTCGCCAAGCGCGGCATCCTCTACGCGCCGGACTACGCGGTGAACGCGGGCGGCGTGATGAACGTGGCGCTGGAGCTGGACGGCTACAACCGCGAGCGCGCCATGCGCATGATGCGCACCATCTACCACAACCTCGGCCGCATCTACGAAATCGCGGATCGCGACGGCATCCCGACCTACCAGGCCGCCGACCGCCTGGCCGAAGAGCGCATCGAGCAGATCGGCAGCCTCAAGTTGTCGATGGGTCGCGGCACGCCGCGCTTCCAGGGCCGCATCCGCGGGAACTGATCCCGACGCAGCCGACCAGGGCGAGGCCGACACCTCGCCCTTTTTGTTCCAGCACCCGAATCCGCGCGAGATCCACGATGCACATGCCCAAGCTTGGTGAAGAAATCGATGCCCTGCGCGATGCGGTCCGCCGCTTCGCCGATGCCGAGATCGCGCCGCGCGCGGCCCAGGTGGACGAGGAGAACTGGTTCCCGCAGGAGCTGTGGCCCAAGCTCGGCGAGATGGGCCTGCTGGGCCTGACCGTGCCCGGCGAATACGGCGGCAGCGAGATGGGCTACCTGGCCCATCTGGTGGCGATGGAGGAAATCTCCCGCGCCTCCGGTGCCATCGGCCTGTCCTACGGCGCGCACTCGAATCTCTGCGTCAACAACCTCTACGCCAACGGCAATCAGGCGCAGCGGCAGCAATACCTGCCCAGGCTGTGCAGCGGCGAGTGGAAGGGCGCGCTGGCGATGAGCGAGCCGGGCGCCGGCTCCGACGTGGTCGGCTCGATGAGCTGCCGCGCGGAATTGAAGGGTGATGCATGGGTCGCCAACGGCAACAAGATGTGGATCACCAACGGCCCCGAGGCCGATGTGTTGGTGGTTTACATGCGCACCGCGCCCAAGAGCGAAGGCTCGCGCGCGATGACCGCCTTCATCGTCGAGAAAGGCATGAAGGGTTTCTCCACCGCGCAGAAGCTCGACAAGCTCGGCATGCGCGGTTCCAACACCTGCGAATTGGTGTTCGAGGATTGCGAAATCCCCACCGAGAACGTGTTGGGCGAAGTGAACCAGGGCGTGAAGGTCTTGATGGCCGGCCTCAACACCGAGCGTCTGGTGCTGTCCGGCGGCCCGATCGGTTTGATGCAGGCCGCGCTCGACCTCACCCTGCCCTATGTGCGCGAGCGCAAGCAGTTCGATGTCGCCATCGGCACCTTCCAGCTGATGCAGGCGAAGATCGCCGACATGTACACCGCGCTGGCCTCCAGCCGCGCCTTCGCCTATCAGGTCGCGCGCGACTACGATGCCGGCCACAAGAGCCGCGTCGATGCGGCCTCATGCCTGATGCACGCGAGCGAAGCCGCAGTCGATGTCACGATGGAAGCGATCCAGGCGCTCGGCGGCAACGGCTACATCAACGAGTTCCCGGCCGGCCGCCTGATGCGCGACGCCAAGCTCTACGCCATTGGCGCCGGTACCAACGAGATCCGCCGGATGCTGATCGGCCGCGAGCTGTTCAACGGCCACGGCTGAGCCGGAACGGCGGCGGCCTGCGGTATCCCTGCACGGATGCGGAAACGAAAAAGCGGCCTGACGGCCGCTTTTTCGCATCGGCTCGTGGGGGTCAGAAGCCGCGCAGGTAGCGCAACTGGACCAGGCCGCCCTGGCCGCGGTCGCTGCTGCGATGGCTGTAGTCCAGCCGCACCCATTGGCCGTTGCGGCCGTCGAGCCCGATCCCGAAGCCGAGAAGCCGCCCGCGTTGCGCCAGACCCATGCTGCCGATCGGCAACCACTGTTCCAAGCCGGTGAAGCTGGCCAGCATGCCGCCTTCGCCGCCATGGGCGCGTTGCCATTCGCCACGCGCATCCAGCGTGAGGCGCATCCCGTCGGACAGCGCCCACTCGCGCGACGCACGCAGGCCGGCATGGGCTTGCCAACGGTCCAGGTTCCAGCCATCGGCACGCAAACCGAATCCACCGCCCCCGGCTTCGTTGAAGCCGCGATCACGCAGCGATGCGTACTGGGCACCGGCATACGGCGTCAACGCGAACGCACCGGCATCGAAGCGGTAGCCGCCCTCGGCATTGGCGAAGAGGTATCGGCCGCCCTGCAGCGTGCTGACGCCTTCGTGGCGATAGCCAAGTTGCAGGCTGCGCTCCACCTCACGATCGAACTGGCCGGCACCGAGCGCACCGCGCAGGTAGCCGTGACCGCGCAGCCAGCCGGCATAGACCTGGGCCTCGGTCTGGCGGTTGCGTGCGCGGTCGCCCAGCTCGGACATCCAGCCGTCGCCTTCCATGCGCATCGCCGCGAAGCCGATCAGGCCGTCGCGCCCGAAACGCACGTCGTGGCCCAGCATCCAGCCTTCCATCCGGTAATCCATGCCGCTGAAACCGGCCTGCTGCAGCGCGCCGCTGCGGGAAAGATCGCGCATCCAGGCGCCTTGCAGCGCGGCTTGCCCGGACAGGCTGTCGAAACGGTCGCCCATCGCGCGGCGACTGGCGTCCATGGCCTCCAGCGTCAACGCAGTGGTGGCCGCATGCATCTGCCCGGACAGGCTGCGCAGCGACGCTTCGGCAACCGCTGCGCTGCCGATCTGCTGGATGTCGCCGGCACCGGCGACAAACGCGGTGCCCGGCCCGAAAGCGCCCGAATCGATCGCGCCCATCGCGGACTCGACGCGCGTGGCCGATTGCAGGGCGGCGGGAGACAGTCCCATGCCGGCCGCCGCCGCCGTCACGCTGATGCGGTTGATGTTGAGGAAGACGTTGTTGGCGTCGTAACTGAGCGTCGCGTCGAGGAACACGTTCGGTGCCGCCCTGATCGAGGCGAACTTGCCGCCGGCGATCGAGAGGCCGCCGGTCGCCGAGACCAACAATTCCCGTGAACTGGTGGTGTAGCCCGTGCGCACGCCGAGGATGGAAAGAATGCCGCCGCTGTCGCCGGTCAACGTGCCGCCGACGCCGAACGTGCCGGTCACCCGCAGCGGCGAACCCACCCAGACGCCGAGCTCGCTGCGGCGGTCCATGAAGAAATTGCCGGTCACGGCCGCGCCGGCATCGCGCCCGCCGTAGAACTGGCCTTCGGCGAGGGCCACGTTGCCTCCGATCGTTCCGCTCACGTAGGCACGTGCGGTGTTGGAGACCGTCAGGCTGGAGCGGGCAAGGCCGTTGCGGATGTCAAGCGCGCCGCCCGACACCAGCGTGCCGCCCGTGTAGTTCTGCGCTTCGGTCAGGGTCAGGGTGCCGGGGCCCTGCTTGGTCAGCCCGCCCGATCCGCTGATGCTGTTGCGCCAGATTGAATTGCCCGAGAACGACACCGTCACATCACCCCAGGCGAAGGTGCCCGGACCGTTGGCGGCCTTGGTCACGTCCAGCAGGCCCCAGCCGAACACCGCGTCGACGCCGGGTGCCCCGAGGTCCTTGGCCGTGCCGAGCAGGGTCTGCCGCACCAGATCGTTGTTGAAGTACGGGAACTGCGCCCAGACCACCGCGGCAGCGCCGGCGATTTGCGGGGCTGCATAGGAAGTGCCGCCACCGTTGAACAGGCCGTACTGGCCGCTGCTGTCGTACTGCTTGGTGATCACCACGTTGCCGGGCGCCACCATGCAGTAGTTCTTGGCGATCCCGCACTCCTGCGAATAGGAGGTCAGCTGGGTGGGCGTATTGGGATCCAGCGCACCAACGGTGATCCAGCCCTTCTCCAGCGCCGGGTCGCCGTTGTCCATGCTGGGCAGCGCCGCGTTGTCGGAGGGATTCGGACGCAGGCTGGCGTTGGCGCCGTCGTTGCCGCTGGCGAACACGACCAAGCCTCCGCGATTGACCACGAAATCCTTCCATGCCGTCGCGAGCTCGATCGTCAGCGCCGGATCGTTCCAGTACAGCCCGCCCCACGAATTGTTGATGATGCGTGCACCGGCGCCGGCCAATTCGGCGTTGATCGCCTTGAAGAAGTCGCCATAGCCCTGCCCGGCCGTGATCTCGTTGCCGCCCTGCCCGGTGCCGTCGTCCTTGGGGGGCGCATCGCCGATGATCCGCGAGGACACGACGCCGGCGCCCTGCGCCACGCCGCCGGGCCAGGTCGAGCTGCGGCTGACCGTGTAGTTGCCCGAAGCGTCCTGCGAAAGATAGTTCGCCGGCATCGACTTGCCCGCAGCCAGGCTCGCCACCGTGGTGCCGTGGCCGACCTTGTCGTCGACGCTGAGATCGTTGCCCGAACCGACATGGGTGAAGTTGGCCAGCACGCGCCCGGTGAGCGACGGGTGGTTGCGGTTGACGCCGCTGTCGACGAAACCGATGGTGACGCCCGTGCCGATCTTGCCGGCGCCCAACGCACCCGCCGAATTGATCAGCACGTGCATCCGCGCCAGGCTGGGATCGGCGAACGTGGCCGGCGCGGCCTCCGCGGCCACGGTCGGCGGCGCGATGTTGGTCAGGCTGGCATCGACCGGAATGGTTGGAGTGAACCCCGGGGTCGTCGTCGGCGGGGGCGTGACCGGGGGAGGCGTCGTCTGGCGGACACCGCCGCCACCGCCGCCGCATGCGGAAAGTCCCAGCGCCATCGCGCTGATGATCGCCATGGACAAATGGTTCCGCTTCTGCAGCATGTTCATCCCGCCTGTACTCCCCGAATATGTGGTTAGCCCGCCTGTCGCCGGACAACGAAGTTTTAACGGTTCGAGCCCGATTGCACAACCGCCGTGGTCCGGACTGGTGGCCGATCGCCGATGAATGCTTGAACGCGTCAGCTTCATGGCGGCTGCAGGGACCTCGCGAACCGCCCGCCGCACCCTCTGCCGCGGTGCGGCATAATCGGGTTTTTCCTGCCGGGAGTCCCCATGTCTGACGTCGTCATCGTCGGTGCCAAGCGCACCGCCATCGGTTCCATGCTCGGCCAGTTCACCGGCGTGCCGACGCCGACCCTGGGCGCGACCGCCATCGCCGCCGCGCTGGAACAGGCCGGCCTCAAGGCCGACGCCGTCGACGAGGTGATCATGGGCTGCGTGCTGCCGGCCGGCCTCGGCCAGGCGCCTGCGCGCCAGGCCTCGCGCGCCGCGGGCATCCCCGATGGCGCGGGCGCGACCACCATCAACAAGGTCTGCGGCTCGGGCATGAAGGCGGTGATGCTGGCCCATGACCTGATCAAGGCCGGCAGCGCCTCGACCATCGTCGCCGGCGGCATGGAGTCGATGACCAATGCGCCGCATCTGCTGAACGGCTCGCGCACCGGCATCCGCTACGGCAGTGCGCCCTTCATCGACCACATGGCCTTCGACGGCCTGACCAATCCGGACGACGGCCAGGCCATGGGCGTGTTCGGCGACATGGCCTGTGCCAAGTACGGCTATGACCGCGAGCAGCTGGACACCTTCTCCGCCCAGTCGGTCGAACGCGCGCAGAAAGCCATCACCAGTGGCGCCTTCAAGGCCGAGATCGCGCCGGTGACGGTGAAGACCCGCAAGGGCGAAGTCGTGGCCGATACCGACGAGGAGCCGGGCAAGATCGACACCAGCAAGATCCCGGGCCTGCGCGCGGCCTTCGGCAAGGACGGCGTGCTGACCGCCGCGTCCTCGTCCAAGATTTCGGACGGTGCCGCCGCGCTGGTGGTGATGTCCGCCGAAGCCGCCGAGAAGGCCGGCGCCAAGCCGATCGCCCGCATCGTGGCCCATGCCACGCATTCGCAGGCGCCGGAATGGTTCACCACCGCGCCCGTCGATGCGCTGCGCAACGTGCTCGGCAAGGCCGGTTGGACGGTCGGCGACGTGGACCTGTTCGAGATCAACGAAGCCTTTGCCTGCGTGGCGATGGCGCCGATGACCGATCTCGGCATCCCGCACGACAAGCTGAACGTGAACGGCGGCGCGGTGGCGCTGGGCCACCCGATCGGGGCTTCCGGTGCGCGTTTGCTGGTCACCCTGATTCACGCCCTGCAGGCCCGTGGCGGCAAGCGTGGCGTGGCCAGCCTGTGCATCGGCGGCGGCGAAGCCACGGCGCTGGCCGTGGAAATGATCTGAATGCGGCTGGGCCCAGACCAAATTGGCCTAAACGCAGGATCAAAAAAAACCGGCCAGGCATCTTGACAGCATTCATGAATTCGTCATGATGCCGGCACGCGCATCCTGCGCGTTCACAATCCCTTATTCGAGGACTTCACCATGATGATGAACAAGGCACTTCTGGCTCTGGCCATGGGTCTGGCCCTGACCGCCTGCTCCAACCAGGAACAGGCCGACAAGGCTACCGCCGACGCCGCCGGCGCTGCCGTCGAGGCCCAGACCGCCGCTGACGCCGCTGCCGCCACCGGCGACACCGCCGCTGCCGTGTCCGCCCAGGCTGCCGCCGACACCGCCGCGATGGCTGCCGACAGCGCCGCTGCCGCTGCCGCCAATACCGCCGACGCCGCCGGCACCCCGGCCGCTGGCGATGCTGCCGACGCCGCCCAGGAAGCCGCCAAGGCCGCCGGCAAGGCTGCCGATTCGGCCGAGCAGGCTGCCCAGTCGGCTGAAAAGAAGTAATCCCCACGGGCGACTTCCGCCCTTGAGTGGCGCTACAGCTGTACCGAAAAAACCGTCGATGACCTCGGCGGTTTTTTCATGCCGGCATCTGCCGCGAGCCGGATAACGAGCACGCATGCCTCGGAAGCCATGGAAGCCGGACCTTCACTGATCAGGCTTTTCCGGATCATTGGAAAGTCAACGTGGCCGAAGCTGGTTCGGGGTGAATATTCAACGGATTTCGGGCCGGCATGGGCACCCGCGCTTGGCCGGATTGCGCTCCGATTCCATCCCTGAACGACCTAAACGCAAACCGGAAAAAAAACGGCCAAACCGCTTGACAGCGTTTACGGCTTTGTCATGATGGCGACAACGCGCGCATCCGTGTGCGTTGAACCCACCTTTCGAGGACATCATCATGACCATGAACAAGGCTCTCCTGGCGCTCGCCATGGGTCTGGCCCTGGCCGCTTGCTCCAACTCGCAGCAGGCCGCCGACAACGCCGCCGAAGCCAAGGACGCTGCCGCTGAAGCCCAGCAGGCTGCCGACAACGCCGCCGCCACCGGCGACGCCGCTGCCGCCAACGCAGCCCAGGCCGGCGCCGATGCCGCCGCCGCTGCCGCCGATGCCGCCGCCACGCAGGCCGACGCCGCCGCCTCCGCCGGCAATGCCTCCACCGCCGACGACCACGCCGACGCCGCCGCCAATGCTGCCGACGCTGCCCAGCAGGCCCAGGATTCGGCCGAGCAGGCTGCCGCGGCTGCTGGCGCCAAGACCAACAACGACGGCAAGTAATCGCCCGCGTTGAGGTTTGCGACACTGGCCGCCGGGGCAACCCGGCGGCCATCCTGCGGATAGGCATCCGCAAGCTGTACCCACCGGCCGGACCCTGAGGTCCGCATGCCGAAAAACCCATCCGCTCGACCGCTGCACAGCCATCGAGCCGGAGTGCCGGCCGCAATCCTGCGTCCGGGGCTGCCCCACCCACTGGAGATCACCATGAACATCAAACTCGCCACCCTGATCGCTGCCAGCGCCCTGGCCCTCGCCGCCTGCAACTCCCCGACTGCCGAGCAGAAGGCCGACGAGGCTTCCGCCGCCGCCAATGAGGCTGGTGCCCAGGCCGCCGACGCCGCCAATGCCGCCGGCGACGCCGCTGCCGCCGGTGTCGAGGCCGCTGGCGCCGCCACCGCCGCCGCCGCTGGCGCCACCGCCGCTGCCGTCGACGCCGCTGCCGATCCGGTCCAGTCCGCCTATGAAGAAGGCAAGGCCAATGCCGCTTCCGGCATCGCCAATGCCGCCGACAAGGTTTCCGCCGAGATGAAGCAGGAAGCCGGCGAAGCCAAGGCCACCGCCGACGCTGAAAAGAAGGACTGATCCTTCCTTTGCCGCAATACCGGAAGCCCCGCCTCGGCGGGGCTTCTTGTTTTCGTGGGGCAGGCAGGCACTGGCGCGCATCGGCCCGCGTCACACCCGTTATCCTTGCCGTTTCGCCAGACGCACATCGCCCATGCCCGCGCTTGCCTCGCAGCTCGACCCCCGCTCCGCCGATTTCACCGCCAACGCCGACTATCACCGCGCCCTCACTGCGGAGCTGCACGCTCGCCTGCGCCGCGCGGCGGAAGGCGGTGGCGATGCCGCCCGAGCCAAGCACACGGCGCGCGGCAAGTTGCTGGCCCGCGACCGCATCGATGCCCTGCTGGACCCGGGCTCGCCCTTTCTCGAACTGAACGCCCTCGCCGCAGACGGTATGTACGACGATGCCGCCCCCGCTGCCGGCATGGTCACCGGCATCGGCCGGGTGATGGGGCAGGAATGCGTGATCGTCGCCAACGACGCCACGGTCAAGGGTGGCACCTACTTCCCGATGACGGTGAAGAAGCACCTGCGCGCGCAGGAGATCGCCCGCGAGAACCGCCTGCCCTGCATTTATCTCGTCGATTCCGGCGGCGCCTTCCTGCCGCTGCAGGACGAGGTGTTCCCGGACAAGGAACACTTCGGCCGCATCTTCTACAACCAGGCGCGCATGAGTGCTGAAAACATCCCGCAGATCGCCGTGGTGATGGGCAGCTGCACGGCTGGCGGCGCCTACGTGCCGGCGATGTCGGACGAATCGATCATCGTCAAGGAGCAAGGCACGATCTTCCTCGGCGGCCCGCCGCTGGTGAAGGCGGCGACCGGCGAGGTGGTCGATGCCGAGGAGCTCGGCGGCGCGGACGTGCACACCCGCATCTCCGGCGTGGCCGATCATTTCGCCGAGGACGACCACCACGCGCTGTCGATCGCGCGCGACATCGTCGGCACCCTCAATCGCAGGCGCGAGGTGCCGGTGGCGCTCAAGCCCGCGACCGAGCCGCTTTACCCCTCCGACGAGCTCTACGGCATCGTGCCGCAGGACACCCGCAGGCCGTTCGACATCCGCGAGGTGATCGCGCGCATCGTCGATGGCAGCGAGTTCCAGGAGTTCAAGGCGCGCTACGGCGCGACGCTGGTCTGCGGCTTCTCGCATATCCACGGCATGCCGGTCGGCATCGTCGCCAACAACGGCATCCTGTTCTCCGAGAGCGCGCTGAAGGGCGCGCACTTCATCGAGCTGTGCAACCAGCGCGGCATCCCGCTGGTGTTCCTGCAGAACATCACCGGCTTCATGGTCGGCAAGAAGTACGAGAACGCCGGCATCGCCAAGGACGGTGCCAAGATGGTGACGGCGGTGGCATGTTCCAGCGTGCCGAAGTTCACCGTGGTGATCGGCGGCAGCTTCGGCGCAGGCAACTACGCGATGTGCGGCCGCGCCTACGGCGGTCGTTTCCTGTGGATGTGGCCGAACGCGCGCATCAGCGTGATGGGCGGCGAGCAGGCGGCGAGCGTGCTGGCGACGGTGCGCCGCGACGGCATCGAGGCCAAGGGCGGCGAATGGCCGGCCGCCGACGAGGAGGCCTTCAAGGCGCCGATCCGCCAGCAGTACGAGGATCAGGGCAATCCGTATTACGCAACGGCACGGCTGTGGGACGACGGCATCATCGACCCGGCCGACACGCGCCGTGTATTGGGCCTGGCGCTCGCCGCATCGCTGAATGCGCCGATCGAACCGACGCGTTTCGGCGTGTTCCGGATGTAACAAGCCGGCCGGTGGCACCGGCGGATGCGATCCACGGCGCGCGCATGATAAGTTCAGGGATTCCGCAGCCCCATGCTGCTCCCCTGCGAGAACGATCATGGTGAGTTGGAGAGATTCCGGCGGCAACGCCAAGAAGGATGTGGCGGATTTCCCGAACGAGGTAGCCATCGCCCCGCCCGTGCAACCCGTGCCGGAGACCCCCGTGCGCAGTCCGGACCCGGCCCCGAGGCCGGCCGCGAAGGAATCGGTGATTTCCGCCGACCTCAGCATCGAGGGCAAGATCGAGGGCGCCGGACACGTCCGCATCGCCGGCAAGTTCAAGGGCGACGTCAACGTCAAGGGCGACCTGACCATCGAGCAGGGCGCCAAGCTCAACGGCAGCGTCCGGGCGGAGAAAATCACGCTTTCGGGCGAGCTGGACGGCAACATCGAATCCGCGCGGCGCGTCGATCTGCTCGCCGCCAGCGCGATGAACGGCGACATCAAGGCCGACGACCTGACCATCGCCTCCGGCGCACGGCTGCGAGGCCACGTGGAGTGCGGCTGGGCCGATGGCAAGGCGGCCCCGAAGAGCGGGGACAGCGCCGCGGCATGAACGTACTGTCGGCACGGGGCAAGGCGGACGAGGTGGGCGCGACGCGCACCTGTCCGCATTGCCGTGCCACGATCCTCGCCAGCGCCGCAGTCTGCCCGCAGTGCAAAGGCCACCTGCGCTTCGATGCCACCCCGACCCGCAAGGTGCTGGCATCACCCTTGAAGATCGAAGGCACCCTGCCCGGCCCGGCTCCAGGCGAGGCGTGGGAATATTCGGTTGTGGCGGTGATCAAGAACGAGCGCGGCGAGGAAATCGCGCGTCACGTGGTCGGCGTCGGTGCGATGAACCCCGGCGACGTGCGCACCTTCAGCCTGAGCGTGGACCTGGTCGCCAGCACCCGCATGCGGGCGCGCTAGGCGATATCAACCGCAACCGTTGCATCCGCCGCATTCGCCGGATGCCAAAGCCGATGCGGGCGCGATGCGCCGCCCCAGCGATTTCATCCAGCCCGGCCGTCCTTCACGCAGCAGCGGGATGGCGATGGCGATGCGCGTGGCTCGCCAGGAGCGCGGGAAGCGCGTGCGCCAGACGAACAGCGCCGCCAACAGCACCGCCAGGCCGATCACCGCGTATTGCATAGCCAGCGGCATCGCCTCAACCCCAACCCATCGCCTTCGCCACCTGGTAGGTGATGAAGGATGCACCGTAAGCGAGCGCGAACAGGTACACGGTGGCGAACGCCGTCTGCCGCCAGGACCCGGTCTCGCGCTTGATGGTGGCGAGCGTGGACAGGCACTGCGGCGCGTAGATGAACCACACCAGCAGCGACAACGCGGTGGCCAATGACCAGTCCTGCTGGATCAGCGGCAGGAGGGCCTGCGATGCGGCATCGTCATTGGCCGCCGACAGGGCGTACACGGTGGCGAGCGATGAGACGACTACCTCGCGCGCGGCCATCGCCGGGATCAGCGCAATGCAGATCTGCCAGTTGAAACCGAGCGGGGCGAAGATCGCGGTCATCGCATGGCCAATCCGCCCGGCGAAGCTGTAGTCGATGGCCGGCATGACCGCGCCGGCCGGCGCGGCCGGGAACGACAGCAGGAACCACAGCAGCACCGTCATCGCCAAGATGATGCCGCCGACGCGCTTCAGGAAGATCATCGCGCGCTCGTACAGGCCGATCACGAGGTCGCGCCAGTGCGGCAGGCGGTAGGACGGCAGCTCCAGCAGCAAGGGGTGCTCGCCGCGATCACGCCGCCAGCGCTTCATCACCCAGCTCACCAAGAGGGCGCTGGCGATGCCGGCCATGTACAGCCCGAACAGCACCAGCCCTTGCAGCTCCAGCCCGCCCAGCACTTTGCTCTGCGGGATGAACGCGCCGATCAAGAGCGCATATACCGGCAGGCGCGCCGAACACGTCATCAGCGGCGCAACCAGGATGGTGGCTAGGCGGTCGCGCGGGTCCTGGATCGAACGCGTCGCCATGATCCCGGGCACCGCGCAGGCGAAGGAGGACAGCAGCGGGATGAAGCTGCGGCCGGACAAGCCGGCGGCCGACATCGTGCGGTCCAGCAGGAAGGCCGCACGCGGCAGGTAGCCGGATTCCTCGAGGAGGAGGATGAAGAAGAACAGGATCAGGATCTGCGGCAGGAACACCACCACCCCGCCGAGGCCGGCGATGATGCCGTCGATCAGCAGGCTGCGCAGCGGGCCATCGGCCATCGCGCCCTCCACCACGCTGCCGAGCCATGCGGTGCCGGCCTCGATCGCGTCCATCAGCGGCGTCGCCCAGGCGTACACGGCCTGGAACATCAGGAACATCACCACCGCCAGGGTCAGCAGCCCGAACACCGGGTGCAGCAGCCAGCGGTCCAGCACATCGTCCACCTGCGCGGTGCGGCGCGGCATTTGCACGCTGGCCGCGATCAGGCGACGTGCCTCGGCGTGCAGGTCGGCCGGGGCGGAAGGCGCTGCCTGCGCGTGCTCGATCCCGCCGGCGGCGAACATCGCATCCACTTTCGCGACCAACGCCTTGGCGCCATCGCCGTGCACGGCAATGGTCTCGACCACCGGCAGGCCAAGTTCGCGCGACAGCGTCGCGACATCGATCTCGATCCCGCGACGCGATGCCGCATCCATCTGATTGAGCGCGACCAGCATCGGACGGCCCAGCGATTTCAGCTCCAGCACGAAGCGCAGGTGCAGGCGCAGGTTGGTCGCATCGACCACGCAGACCAGCAGGTCCGGCGCAGCCTCGCCCGGGTAGAAGCCGCGGCAGACATCGCGCGCGATGGCTTCCTCCAGGCTGGCGGGCGTCAGGCTGTAGGCACCCGGCAGGTCCAGCACGGCATAACCGCGCCCGGCGGTCCCGTGCATGCGGCCTTCCTTGCGCTCGACGGTCACGCCGGCATAGTTCGCCACCTTCTGGCGGCTGCCGGTCAGCAGGTTGAACAGCGCGGTCTTGCCGCTGTTCGGGTTGCCGATCAGCGCGATGCGCGGCAGGGTGGCTTCGCTCATGCGGCCGAAGCCTCCGCCTCGATGCGTACTTCGATGCGCGCGGCCTCGCTGCGGCGCAGGGCGAAGCGCGTGTAGCCCACTTGCACCATCAAGGGCTCGCGGCCGACCGGACCGGCGGCACGCACCTCCACCGGCTCGCCCGGCACGAAACCGATCTCGGCCAAGCGCCGGGCGATGGCATCGGCATCTCTGTCTGCATGCACGGCCACCACCACGGCAGCGGCGTTGTTCGGCAAATCCACGAGGCGCACGGCGCACTCCAGATGGGAATCGTTCTCATTTTACACGGAACTGGGGGCGCATCGCCTTATCATGGTTCCTTTCGAAAGGGCCATTCATGGACGGGAAGCTGCGACTGCTGCGCGAGGGACCGGTGGCACGGCTGCGGATGCAGCGACCGGAGGTCCACAACGCCTTCGATGCCGGCCTGATCGCCGAGCTCACCGCCGCGCTGGCCACGCTCGGCGCGGACGCCACGGTGCGCGTGGTGGTGTTGGAGGGCGATGGCGCCTCGTTCTCGGCCGGCGCCGACCTCAACTGGATGCGCGGGATGGCGAAGATGTCCGAGGCGGAGAATCGCGAGGACTCGCTCGCCCTCGCCCGCCTCATGCGCACCCTGGACGAGCTGCCCAAGCCGACGATTGCCCGCGTGCAGGGCGCGGCCTTCGGCGGCGGCGTCGGGCTGATTGCCTGCTGCGACATCGCCATCGGCGTACCGGAGGCAAAGTTCGGCCTGACCGAAGCCAAGCTGGGCCTGTTGCCCGCAGTGATCTCTCCCTACGTCATCCGAACGATCGGCCCGCGCCACGCGCGCCGTTATTTCGCCAGCGCCGAGATCTTCAGCGCCGAAGAAGCCCGGCGCATCGGCCTGCTGCACGAGGTCGTGAACGCCACCGCGCTCGACACTGCCGTGCAGCGACAGATCGAGCTGTTGCTCAAGGCCGGCCCGGTCGCGACCGCCGGCGCCAAGGCTCTGGTCCGCGATGTCATGGCGCACGATGACGGCGACCGCCACGATACCGACAACGCCGCGCTGATCGCGCGCCTGCGCGTCTCGCCCGAAGGCCAGGAAGGCCTCACCGCCTTCCTCGACAAGCGCAAACCCAGCTGGACCGAATCCTGATGTTCGACAAAATCCTCATCGCCAACCGCGGCGAAATCGCCTGCCGCATCATCCGCACCGCCCGCCGCATGGGCATCCGCACCGTCGCCGTGTATTCGGAGGCCGATGCCGACGCCCAGCACGTGCGCCAGGCCGATGAAGCCTGGCCGATCGGCGGCCCGCGCCCGCAGGACAGCTACCTGCGCGGCGACGCGATCCTCGAAGTCGCGTTGAAAAGCGGCGCGCAGGCGATCCACCCCGGTTACGGCTTCCTGTCCGAGAACGCGGACTTCGCCGATGCGGTGGAAGCCGCGGGCCTCGTCTTCATCGGGCCGAAAGCCGCCTCGATGCGCAAGATGGGCAGCAAGGCGGGCGCCAAGGAACTGATGCTGGCCGCCGGCGTGCCGGTGGTGCCCGGCTATACCGGCGAGGACCAGTCCCCGGACATCCTGCAGCGCGAGGCCGACCGCATCGGCTATCCGTTGATGGTCAAGGCCGCGCACGGCGGCGGCGGCAAGGGCATGCGCATCGTGCGATCGAGCGATGAGTTCGCCCCCAATCTGGAAAGCTGCCAGCGCGAGGCGGCCAATGCATTCGGCCGCGACCGCGTGCTGCTGGAACGCTACATCGAGAAGCCCCGCCATATCGAGATCCAGATCTTCGGCGATGCGTTTGGCGACGTGATTCATCTGAACGAACGCGAGTGTTCGGCGCAGCGCCGTTACCAGAAAGTGCTGGAAGAATCGCCCTCGCCTTTCCTCACCCCCGAGCTGCGCGGGGCGATGGGCGAGGCGGCGATCAAGTCCGGCCACGCCATCGATTACCAGAACGCGGGCACGGTGGAATTCATCGTCGGCCAGGATGGCCAGTTCTATTTCATGGAGATCAACACCCGCCTGCAGGTGGAGCATCCCGTCACCGAACTCGTGACCGGGCTGGACCTGGTCGAATGGCAGTTGCGCGTCGCCGCCGGCGAGCCCTTGCCGCGCACGCAGGACGGCATCTACAGCAGCGGCCACGCGATCGAGGTGCGCCTGTACGCGGAAGATCCGGATGCCGGCTTCCTGCCCGGTTCGGGCACGCTCACGCGTCTGCGCCTGCCCGAGTTCATGCCGGACGTGCGCATCGACTCGGGCGTGGTCGAAGGCGATACGGTGACGATCTTCTACGACCCGATGATCGCCAAGCTGATCGTGTTCGGGGTGGATCGCGCGCGCGCGCTGGCTCGGCTGCGCGAGGCACTGGCTGCGTGCGAGATCGAGGGGCCGAAGTCGAACATCGTGTTCCTTGAGCGGCTGGCGCGACATCCGGCCGTGGTCGGCGGCACCATCGACACCGGCTACCTCGATCGCCACCTCGACGAGTTCATCGGCGGTGCCGGCAGCGAATCCGAATCGCATGTGCAACGCGCGCTCACCGCGGCCGTACTGCGCTTGCGCGAAGCCCGCAACGACAGCGCATCCCCGTGGGACGTCCGCGATGGCTGGCGCCTCGACGGCGATGGCGCCACGCCGATCCGCCTGCAGGATGGCGATGTCGACGCGCAACTGTCGATCAGCGGCTCCGGCGGCGACTACATCGTGCGTGAAGGCGATGCGCTGACTTATCTGGAAGGCCTGCGCCTGACCGGCGAGGTGCTGAGCGGCCGCGTCAACGGTCGTGCACGCCGCCTGCAGGCGCGCAGCGATGGCGATGTCGTCACCCTGCACGATGGCGAGCGTCGCCACCGCCTGCAGCGCACCGCGTTGCACCGGCTGGAAGACGAGGCCGGCGGCGGCAGCGGCGACCGCGTCAAGGCGCCGATGCCGGGCCGCGTGGTGCTGGTGAAGGCGCGCGCCGGCGATGAGGTCAAGGCCGACGACGTGCTGATGGTGATGGAGGCGATGAAGATGGAACTGGCTCTGAAGGCGCCGCGCGACGGCATTGTCGCCGACGTGCAGGCCTGCGAAGGCGATTTCGTCGAGGCCGATGCCACCCTGGTCACGCTGGAGCATTGAGATGGCGCTTCCTTCCTCCGTCCGCATCGTCGAAGTCAGTCCACGCGACGGCTTGCAGAACGAAAAGGTCTTCGTGGCCACCGCCGACAAGATCGAGCTGATCGACCGGTTGTCCGGCTGCGGCCTGCGCACCATCGAGGCCACCAGCTTCGTCAGCCCCAAGTGGGTGCCGCAGATGGCCGATGCGGCCGAGGTCTATGCCGGCATCGACAGGCGCCCGGGCATCGCCTATCCGGTGCTGGTGCCGAACCTGCAGGGTTACGAACGCGCCCGCGGCGTGGGCGTGGAGGAGATCGCGGTGTTCACTGCCGCCTCGGAAGCCTTCAACCGGAAGAACATCAATGCCTCCATCGCCGAATCGCTTGAGCGCTTTGCGCCGGTGATCGCCGCTGCAAAGGCCGACGGCGTGCGCGTGCGCGGTTATGTCTCGACCGTGCTGGGCTGCCCCTATCAGGGCGAAGTGCCACTGTCGGACGTCGTGCGCGTGGCCAAGGACCTGCACGCGATGGGCTGCTACGAGGTCTCGCTGGGCGACACCATCGGCGTCGGCACGCCGGCCAAGGCCCGCGCGATGCTGCAGGCGGTCGCCGCCGAGGTGCCGATGGACGCGCTCGCCATCCACTTCCACGACACCTATGGACAGGCGCTGGCCAACATCCTCGCCTGCCTGGAGGAAGGCGTGGCGGTGGTCGATGCCGCTGTCGCCGGCACCGGCGGCTGCCCCTACGCCAAGGGCGCCAGCGGCAACGTCGCCAGCGAGGACGTGGCCTACATGCTGCACGGGATGGGCATCGACACCGGGATCGACCTCGACGCCTTGGTCGAAGTCGGCCGCTGGCTGGCGCCCCGCCTGCAGCGTGGCAACGGCAGCAAGGTCGGCCAGGCCCGCTCCGCGTGAACGCGGCATGGCGCATCCGCCCCATCGCGGCCGAAGACGACACCGCGATGGCGGCCATCATCCGCGCGGTGATGCCGGAATTCGGCGCCAGTGGCTGCGGCTTCGCCATCAACGATCCGGAAGTGGACTGGATGTCGAAAGCCTACGATGCGCCGCGCCATGCCTATTTCGTCATCGAACGCGACGGCGAAGTGCTGGGCGGTGGCGGCATCGCGCCATTGGCGGGAGGCGATGTGGACACCTGCGAGCTGCGCAAGATGTATTTCCTGCCGCAGGCCCGCGGACTGGGCGCCGGTGCGGCGATGATGGCCCGATGCCTCGATGCCGCGCGCGCCGCCGGCTTCCGCCGTTGCTACCTCGAGACCCTGACCGGCATGGACGCGGCGATGCGGCTGTACCAGCGCAGCGGATTCCGGCCCATCGGGCAGCCGATGGGCGCGACCGGCCATGGCGGCTGCAACACCTTCTACCTGCGCCAGCTCTAGCGGCCGGAACCCCGCGCTGGGCTAAAATCGCGGCTTTCCGCAGCAGGATTCCCGCATGCAGCTCTCCAACGTCCGCGCCATCGTCACCGGCGGCGTCTCCGGCCTCGGCCTGGCCGTCGCCCGGCACCTGGTCGCCCATGGCGGCAAGGCCGCCCTGTTCGACGTCAACGAGGACAAGGGCGCCGAAGCCGTCGCCGAGCTGGGCGCGACCAACGCCGTCTTCATCAAGACCGACGTCACCGACGAGGCCGGCGTCGCCGCCAACGTGGCCGCGGCCAGGGATTTCCTCGGCGGCCTGAACGCCTGCATCAACTGCGCCGGCATCCTGGGCGCAGGCCGCGTGCTGGGCCGCGAGGGCTCGATGAAGCTCTCGCAGTTCCAGGCCACGGTGATGGTGAACCTGGTCGGCAGCTTCAACGTCGCCAAGGCCTGCGCCGAAGTCATGCAGCACAACGAAGCCGGCGTGGACGGCGAGCGCGGCATCATCGTCAACACCGCCTCGGTCGCGGCCTACGAGGGCCAGATCGGCCAGGCGGCGTATTCGGCGTCCAAGGGTGGCGTGGTCGGGATGACGCTGCCGATGGCGCGCGAGCTTTCGCGCTTCGGCATCCGCGTGATGACCGTCGCGCCCGGCATCTTCTGGACGCCGATGGTCGATGGCATGCCGGACGACGTGCAGAAGTCGTTGTCGGCCTCCATCCCCTTTCCTTCGCGCCTGGGCAAGCCGGAAGAGTTCGCGGACCTGGTCGCCTACGTCATCGGCAACACCTATCTCAACGGCGAGACCATCCGGCTGGATGGCGCGACCCGCCTGGCGCCGAAATGACCGATTACGGCTCGCGCGCGGAACGCTCGGTGGCCGAGAAGTGGCCGGCGATGCGCGCCGGCGGCATGTGGCGGTTCGTGCTGGTGAAGGGCGTGGCGTTCTGGGGCGGGCTGATGCTCGCCTTCATGGCGCTGATGATGGTGCTGCAGCTCGGCATCGACCACCCTCGCCTGCCGTTGGTGCTGGCCGTCGCGGTGCCGCTGTGCGCGATCGGCGGCCTGTGCTGGGGCCTTTTGACCTGGATCTTAAACGAGCGCATTTACCGTGCGCTCCAACAACGAAAGTAAAGACATCGCATGAAGGCTTACGACATCAAGAAAGGCAACGTCGTCGAATACAACGGCGGCGTGTACCAGATCCGCGACATCGAGCGCAGCAGCCCGCAGGGCCGCGGCGGCAACGTGCGCTTCCGCTTCGTCATGTACTCCGTGCCCGGCGGCAACAAGCTGGACGCCAGCTTCGACGGCGACGACGACCTGCGCGAAGTCGAACTGTCCCGTCGCCAGGCCACGTTCTCGTACAAGGACGGCGATGCCTTCGTGTTCATGGACGACGAGGATTTCACCCAGTACCCGCTCGATGCCGCCAGCGTGGGCGACGCCGCCGGCTACATCACCGATGGCCTCGCCGGCTGCTACGTGCAGATCATCGATGACCAGCCGGTGGCGCTGCAGCTGCCGACCTCCGTGGTGCTGGAAGTCGTCGACACGCCACCGGAACTCAAGGGCGGTACAGCGACCAAGCGCCCGAAGCCGGCCCGCCTGAATACCGGCATCGAGATCCAGGTGCCCGAATACATCGCCAACGGCGAGCGGATCTGGGTCAACACCACCACGGGCGAGTTCGGTGGCCGCGCCGACTAGGCCGGTGGGCGCCGCCCTGCTGGGGTTGATGATGCTGGCGGCATGCTCGTCGCCGCCGACCAACATGCCCGTGCCGGAAGTGCCGGCAGCGCAGACGGTGGCCGATCCCGCATCGCCGGCCCAGGCCGCGCCTGCAGCCTCGCCGCCCGCGGCGGGAAGCGCTGCGCAGATCGATCCCAACCGGCTGCCCGAGGATGTCCGCGACTTCATCCTCAGGCAGCGCATGTGCCGGCATTTCAGCCGCCCCGAGTCCGAGGGTGGCGATCCCGCCATGGCGAAGGCACTGTGCGCCGATGCCGACGAAACCGCCTGGAAGGCGCTGGTGCGCAAGTACCAGGGCGATGATGCTGTCGCCAGCGTGCTGCTCGCCGAACGTCCGTCTACGGGGGTCACGAGATGAGCGAAGCGATGGTCGGCTGGGGCGTACGCCTTGAGCCGCTGGCCCACGGGCACATCCCTGCACTGCAGGAGGCCGTGGAAGATGGGGACATCGGCGGCTTGAACTACGTCAGCGTGCCGGGCCGCGACGGCATGGCCGATTGGGTCGAGAAAGCCTTGGCGATGCGCGATGCAGGGTTGCAGCTGCCCTTCGCCATCATCGCCGACGGCCGGCTGGTCGGCACGACGCGCTTCTACGACATCAACCCCACGGTGCCGACGCTCGCCATCGGCTATACGTTCCATGCGGCGTCCGTCTGGCGCACGCACGTGAACACGGCCAACAAGCGGCTGATGTTGGGCCACGCTTTCGACACGTTGGATGCGGCCTCGGTGTTTTTCCACACCAGCCATCACAACCTGCGGTCGCAAGCCGCCATCGAACGACTGGGTGCGCGGCGGGACGGCATCCTGCGCAATCACATGCGGCACAAGGATGGCAGCCTGCGCGATACGGTGACTTATTCCATCATCGACAACGAATGGCCGGCGATCCGCGATCGGCTGGACGAGCGCCTCGCCGGCATCCCGCGCTGATCAGTCGAAGATCTTGCCCGGGTTCATGATGCCGTCCGGGTCGAGCACCTGCTTGATGCCCTGCATCGCCACAATCTCAGCGTCGCTGCGCGTGCCCTGCAAATAGGGCTTCTTGACCAGTCCGATGCCGTGTTCGGCGGAGATGCTGCCGCCGTGGCACTCCAACAAGCCCGCCAGCAACCTGGTCACCCGCTCGCAATCGCGCACGAAGTCCGCTTGCGGCAGGTCCGCGGGTTTCAACACGTTGATATGCAGATTGCCATCGCCGATATGGCCGAACCAGACCACCTCGAACGCCGGGTATTCACGCGAGATCAGCGCCTCGGCCTCGGACAGGAACGCCGGCAGCGCGGAAATGCGCAAGGAGACATCGTTCTTGTACGGCACGTGCGATGCCAACGATTCGGTGATGCCTTCGCGCAGCCGCCACAGTTGCTGCGCCTGCGCCTGGCTGCCGGCGATCACGCCATCCACCGCCCAGCCGCTCTCCAACCCCCGCTCGAACAACGACAACGCGGCGACCTCGTCGGCTTCGCCTTCGTTCGCATACTCGACGACCGCATAGAAGGCGTGCCCTTCATCGAACGGACGTTGCCCGCCATGCGCCAGCACGTGCTTGAGCGCGGCATCGGTGAAGAACTCGAAGGCTTCCAGCCGCAGGCCATCGCGCAAGGCGGTGAAGGCCGCCAGCACGGCGTCGAAATCCGGCAGGGCCAAGAGCATCACCTGCGTCGGCGGCGGTGGCGCGGTGAGCTTCAGCATCGCCTCGACCACGAGGCCCAGCGTGCCCTCGGCACCGATGTAGAGCTGCCGCAGGTCATAGCCGCTGGAATTCTTCACCAGCGCGTTGTTCAAGTGCAGCACTTCGCCGGTGCCGGTGACGACGGTCAAACCGGCGATCCACTCGCGCGTGTTGCCGTAGCGCAGCACGCGGATGCCGCCGGCATTGGTGGCGATGTTGCCGCCGATCGTGCACGAGCCGCGCGCGGCGAAATCGACCGGATACTGCAGGCCATGTCCGCGGGCGGCGTCCTGCGCCAGCTGCAGCGGGATGCCCGCCTGCACCGTCAGCACGCGATCGACCGCGTCGAAGCCGATCACCTTGTTCATCCGCTCCAGGCTGACGACCAGCTCGCCGTTGGCGGCCACGGCCCCGCCCGACAACCCCGTACGTCCGCCCGAGGGCACCAGCGCGATGCCCTGCGCACGCGCCCAGTGCACGATGCCGACGACCTCCTCCACCGATGCCGGCAGCGCGATCGCGCGCGGTGCGGGTGTCCAGCGGCGCGTCCAGTCGCGGCCGTAATGTTCCAGCTCCGGGGCATCTGTCAGCAGGCGCAGGGCGGGCAAAGCCTCGCGCAAGGCTTCAAGGGCGTCATCCATGCGGTCAATCTACTCCAAACGCCTGCGTATGTAGCACAATGAAACTCGCCTCCCCCGCGAGCCGACCGTGTCCCCCACTTCGTTCCCTAAATCCGACATCCGCGTGCTGCTGCTGGAAGGCATCAGCGACACCGCTGCGCAGGCCTTCGCCGATGCCGGCTACAGCGACATTCGTCGCTTCGAGAAGGCGCTGCCGGTCGACGACCTGCACCGCGAGCTGCGCGAGGCGCACATCGTCGGCATCCGCTCCCGCACCAAGCTCGATGCCGACGCGGTCGCCGAGGCGCGCAAGCTGATCACGATCGGTGCGTTCTGCATCGGCACCAACCAGATCGACCTCACCGCCGCCAAGCGGGCCGGCATCCCGGTGTTCAACGCGCCTTACTCCAACACCCGCAGCGTGGCCGAGCTGGTCATCGCCGAAGCGATCATGCTGATGCGCGGCATCCCGCAGAAATCCGCGCAATGCCATCGCGGTGGCTGGAGCAAGTCCGCCAACGGCAGCCACGAGGTGCGCGGCAAGACGCTGGGCATCGTCGGCTACGGCCACATCGGCACGCAGGTGGGCGTGATGGCCGAGGCGCTCGGCATGCAGGTGATCTACCACGACATCGAAACCAAGCTGGCGCTCGGCAACGCGCGCAACGCCGGGGACCTGGACGCACTGCTGGCGATGAGCGACATCGTCACCCTGCACGTGCCGGAAACGCCGGCGACGCGGCTGATGATCGGCACGAATGAACTGGCGAAGATGAAGCCAGGCGCACACCTGCTCAATGCCTCGCGCGGCACGGTGGTGGACATCGATGCGCTGGCCACCGCCTTGCAAAGCGGCCACCTCGCGGGCGCGGCGGTGGACGTGTTCCCGCTGGAGCCCGAAGGCAATGCCGATGCCTTCGTCTCGCCGCTGCGCGGCATGGACAACGTCATTCTCACCCCGCACATCGGCGGCAGCACGCTGGAAGCGCAGGACAACATCGGCGCCGAGGTCGCGGCCAAGCTGGTGCGCTACAGCGACAACGGCAGCACGCTCTCGGCCGTCAACTTCCCCGAAGTCATCCTGCCCGGCCATGTCGGCAGCCATCGCTTCCTGCACATCCACCGCAACGTGCCGGGCGTGCTTTCGCGCATCAACGAGGTGTTCTCCGCGCGCGGCATCAACATCGACGGCCAGTACCTGCGCACCGACCCGGAGCTGGGTTACGTGGTGATCGATGCGGCTTCGGACCGCGACCAGGCCGCCCGACTGCGTGAGGCACTGGCCGGCATCGAAGGCACGTTGCGGACCCGCGTGCTGTATTGATCAGGCTAGCGTGCGCGCCAGCCAGCGTCGCGCCATCCGCCGAAGCGACTCATCCACGCCCGCGTCCTTCGCCAGCGCGGCGATGTCGCGCCAGGCCAGATCCAGCGATTCCTCGCTGACCACGAAATCCTCGTTGGAGCCGGCATGCACGACGAAGCGCACGTCGTAGTGCCAGTGGCCCGGCACGCCTTCGCGCTCGGGGATCCAGTGCCGGTCCAGGTCGAATATTCCGGGCTCCACGGTCAGGCCGCCCAGGCCTGACTCTTCCTCCGCTTCCTTCAGCGCGACCGCGGCCAGGTCTTCCTCGCCATCGGCGTGACCGCCCAACTGCAACCAACGGCCCAGTTTGCGATGGTGGGTCAGCAGCGTGCGCCGGTCATCCTCGCTGACCAGCCAGCTTGAGGCGGTGAAATGACCCGCCAGCCGATCGCGCCGATAGGCGATGCCCCCTTCGCTCGCCAATTCGGCGAATGCCACGATTTCCCCGGCATCGCCATCGGCCTGTGCGCGGCGCCAATCGGCCAGGCGCGCATCCATGTCCCATCCCGTATCCATCCGCGGATGCTGCATCGCATCACGCAGCTTCGCAAGCCGCAAAGGCACCAACGCCTTGTGCAGCAGGCCGCAGGCCGGTTATGGTCGCGGCTGCTCGTCGTTTCGGGCAACCCAACCACTGCCGTTGCCCAGGGGAGAACGCAATGCTGTTCCAACGCGTCAAATCACTCGACAAGATTCTCGAGACGGCCGAAAAGAAATCCCTCAAGCGCCAGCTCGGTGCCTTTCAGCTGACCATGCTCGGCATCGGCGCCATCATCGGCACCGGCATCTTCGTGCTCACCGCCGAGGCGGGCCAGAAGGCCGGCCCGGCGATGATGCTGGCCTTCGTGATCGCCGCCGTGGTCTGCGCGCTGGCCGCACTGGCGTATTCGGAGCTGGCCTCGATGGTGCCGGTCTCCGGCTCCGCCTATACCTACACCTATGGCGTGATGGGCGAAGCCCTGGCCTGGACCGTGGGCTGGGCGCTGGTGCTGGAATACGCGGTGGCGGCGGGTGCAGTCTCGGTGGGCTGGTCCGGCTACATGAACGGCCTGCTCGCGAGCGCCGGAGTGGAACTGCCTCGTTATCTCAAGACGGGTCCGATGGATGGCGGCGCGTTCAACCTGCTCGCCTTCGTCATCGCGCTGGTCGTCACCGGCCTGTTGGTCATCGGCACCTCCAAGTCGGCCAAGGTCAACGCCGTCCTTGTGCTGATCAAGGTGGCCGCGCTGACCGCTTTCATCGCGATCGCGATGCCCGCGGCAAAAGACGCCAACTTCACGCCGTTCTTCCCGACCGGCTGGGGCAGTCCGCTGGGCGGCGTCGGCGTGCTGGGCGCGGCGGCATCCATCTTCTTCGCCTACGTCGGTTTCGACGCGGTCTCCACTGCCGCCGAGGAGACCAAGAATCCGAACCGCAACATTCCGATCGGCCTGATCGGTTCGCTGCTGGTCTGCACCGTGTTCTACATGCTGGTGGGCTACGGTGCAGTCGGCGCGATCGGTTCGCAACCGATGCTGGACGCCAATGGCTTGGCCATCCATCCGGGCACGCCGGAAATGGCCGCCGCCTGCGCCGCGACAAACCCCGACGCCCTGGTCTGCAGCAAGGAGCCGCTGGCCCACGTGCTGAAGGTGATGGGCTTCGCAGGCTGGGGCAACGCGATCGGCATGGCCGCCGCGCTGGCACTGCCCTCGGTCATCCTGATGATGATCTATGGCCAGACCCGCATCTTCTTCACCATGTCGCGCGACGGCCTGCTGCCGGAGTTCCTGTCCAAGGTGCATCCGAAGTTCCACACCCCGCATATCGTGACCATGATCACCGGCGTGTTCGTGGCGCTGTTCGCGGCGATGTTCCCGGTCGGCATCCTCGCCGACATCTCCAACTCGGGCACCCTGTTCGCGTTCATGGCGGTGGCCGCCGGCGTGCTGATCCTGCGCAAGCGCGAACCGAACCGGCATCGTCCGTTCCGTACCCCGATGGCGTGGGTGGTGTGCCCGCTGGCCATCGCCGGCTGCCTGTTGCTGTTCCTGAACCTCTCGGTCTACACCATCGCGATGTTCTTCGGCTGGGCGATCATCGGCCTGGTGGTGTACGCGCTGTACGGTTACCGCAACAGCGATCTGGCCCGCGGCATCACCGGCCCGGAAGGCGGCCCCAAGATCGACCCGGAACCGCCGTTCCACGAGGGCCCGCAAGCCTGACCTGGCAGCGATGGACGAAAACGGCGCGGGTATCCGCGCCGTTTTTCTTTGTGTGCCGGATGCGGAAACGTTGCCGATCCCTCAGGCCCGATTCGCTACACTCGACACCATGGATCAGCCCCTCCCCTACGACCCGATTCGCCTGCGCCACCTGGCCGGCGAGCTCATCACCAACATCCGCGAACTCGGCCACGCCGGCTGGACGCCCGCGACCAGCAGCAATTTCTCGATGCGCCTGGATGATCGCCATGCCGCGGTCACGGTCTCGGGGCGCAACAAGAGCAAGCTGTGCGAAGCCGACATCATGGTGGTGGATTTCAATGGCCAACCGGTCGCGACCGATCTCAAACCCTCGGCGGAAACGCTGCTCCACACGCAGCTCTACCGGCGCTTCCCCGAGCTCGGCTGCGTGCTGCACACGCACTCGCTGGTGCAGACGGTCGCCTCGCGCCTGTTCGCCTCGCAGGGCCACGTCCGTTTCGAGGACTACGAGCTGCAGAAAGCCTTCGCCGGCAACACCACCCACGACGATTCGATGGACGTGCCAGTGTTCGCCAACACCCAGGACATGCAGGAGCTGGCCGCGAAAGTCGAAGATGCGCTCGACAGGCAATCGATGTGGGGCTACCTGATCGAAGGCCACGGCCTGTATGCCTGGGGCCGAGACATGGCCGAGGCACGCCGTCATCTGGAAGCCTTCGAGTTCCTGCTGGCCTGCGAGCTGAAGATCATGGAGTTGAAGCGATGAGCCGTTTGCGCGTGTTCAATGACGATGCGCCCGGGACCGTGTTGCTGGAAACACGCGACCATTCCGGCATTGCCGCTGAACTCGACAGGATCGGCGTGGTGTACGAGCAATGGCAGGCGGGCCAGCCGGTGAAGGCCGGCGACAGCCCCGAGGCGATCATGGATGCCTACCGCGCCGACATCGACCGCCTGGTCGCCGACAACGGATTCAACAGCGTCGATGTCGTCAGCATCGCCCCCGACAACCCGCAGCGCGAGGCGATGCGCGCCAAGTTCCTCGAGGAACACACCCACAAGGAAGGCGAGGTGCGCTTCTTCGTCGATGGCAGCGGCCTGTTCTCGCTGCATGTCGGCGGCAAGGTCTTCGAAGTGCTGTGCGAGAAAGGTGACCTGATCTCGGTGCCCGGCGATACCACCCATTGGTTCGACATGGGCGCGGAGCCCGAATTCGTCGCCATCCGCTTCTTCACCAATCCGGACGGCTGGGTTGGCCATTTCACCGGCAGCGACATCGCCCAGCGCTTCCCGCGCTACGAGCGCAGCGCATGAAGCCGGTCGTCCTCACCGACATCGAGGGGACCACCTCCGGCATCTCCTTCGTCAAGGACGTGCTGTTCCCGTATGCGCGCGCCGCCCTGCCCGGCTTCGTGCGCGAGAACGGCGACAGGCCCGAAGTGCGCCGCTGGCTGGATGCCGTCGCCACCGAGCAAGGCGCGATGTGCGACGACGGCATGATCGTCGAGGTGCTGCAGGGCTGGATCGACCAGGACCGCAAGCACACTGCGCTCAAGGCGCTGCAGGGCATGGTCTGGGAAGCCGGTTACACCGACGGCGCCTTCACCGCGCCGCTGTATCCGGATGTCGCGCCCGCTTTGCGCCATTGGCATGCCGAGGGCCATCCGCTCGCGGTGTTCTCCTCCGGCTCGGTGCCCGCGCAGAAACTGCTGTTCGGCCATACCGACGATGGCGACCTGGTCCCGTTGTTCGATGCCTTCTTCGATACCGAGGTCGGCCACAAGCGCGAGGCCGCCAGCTATCGCCGCATCGCCCAAGCGCTTGGGCGTCCGCCAGACGAGATCGTGTTTCTCTCGGACGTGGTCGAGGAACTCGACGCCGCGCGCGAAGCCGGCATGCGCACGGTACTGCTGGATCGCCGCGAGGATTATCCCGAGCCGCGCCTCGGCGATGCCGCGAACGGGCATGTGCGGGCGGAATCATTCGCGGAGATCACGGCCTGATCGACGCGAGCCGCCAGCATCGATGCGGCCTGCTGCTGGCGCTCGCCTGCACCAGCCAGGTATCGATGGCAGCGGTGGCCCAGCAGCCTCCCGCCGCTGGCACGACGGAAATCCCTGCCGAAACACCGCATCTGCTCAGTCGCCAGGCGCTGGACGCCTACCTGCTGACCCATGCGGGCAAGCACACGCCGCTCGATGCGTTGCCGCCAATGGCACGGCAGCGTTTCCTGGACAGCCTCGTGTTCGGGAGCAAGGGATTGGGCGGCTTCGATCCCGGCGACCTGGTGACGGAACTCACCCGGGACGAAATCGTTCGCGTGCTGGCGCTGTTCGATGCCCAGGACTACGCCGGCGTGGTCAAGTCGCGCCGCGTGAGGGCCTCGTGGACATGGCGCCTCCAGGCAGCGCATCCGGGCGAAATCGAACGCGGCTTCGACGCGCTCCACCATCTGGGAGATGCGGAAAAACCCGATGCGCTGCGCGACGCCTTCCATGCACTCACGGCGCGGTTCGATGGAAATCCCGACGCCATCGCCCGCTTGCCCGAGCGCGAACTGGTGTATCTGCTGCGCTCGATCCAACTGGGCGCCGACCACGCACCCACGCCCGGCGACGTCGAACGATTGCGCGCGGTGGTGGCCGCGCTGCGGGCGCGCAACATCGCACAGCCGCAGGACCATCGCATGCTGTACGACGCGATGCTGCGGACCCGGCAGTTCGAAGCGGCGCGGCAATACGCATCACGACATGTCGATGCCAACCTCCCGCAACTGCCCCGCATGGAGGATCCCTACCGCGACGATGCACCCGCCTTCAGCGCCTGGCTCGCTTCGGCGGATGGCGGCATCCTGACCCGTTCCGCGCTGGACCTGGGACCGACGCAACTGCTGGTGACTGCCGGCTGCCACTTCTCGCAGGATGCGGCCGAGGATATCGCCGGGGATCGCGTGCTCGGGCCGGCGTTCGCGGCGCATGCGCGCTGGCTGATGCTGCCGCCCGGGCAGGAAGACCTGGCGGCGATGCGCGGCTGGAACCGGCGTTTCCCCGATGCGCAGGCGCACCTGCTCTACGACCGCAGCGAATGGGCGCTATTGCCGCCAACCTGGCGGATGCCGGAGTTCTTCATCGTCCACGAAGGCAAGGTGATCGATCACGTCACCGGCTGGCCACGCGGCGACGCCGCGCAGAGACAGGCGCTGATCGATCTGCTGGCACGCGCCGGCCTGCTGGATCCGGGCAAAGCCGATACCGCGCCGTAACGAACGCTCAGGGTTCCGCTTCGATCAGGCGATAACTCGTCTTTGCGCGCACCTCGCCACGCCAACGGTCGAATGCGCGCACTTCCACCGCGTGCTCGCCGGCCGCCAACTTGGTGGGCAACGCGCCGCGCCACAGGTGTTGCGAGGGCTCGGCTTCCGGCGAGCGGTCGTAGCCGCGCAGGGCGCCAGCTTCATCATCGCGCATGTTCTCGGCCAGCAACGCCGGATCGGGTTGCAGCACCCTCTTCATCGGCATCCACTCGCTGCCATCGACGCGGAACTCGACGCGGGTGTCGTCCATGCCCATGTAGACATTGGCGTACACGCCCCAGGCCGGATACGCGCCGCGCCGCAGCGCCTTCGGCGCATGCAGGTGCATGGCCCGCACGGGATCATTCGAGGGGTGATAGCTGAGCGCATATCGGCCGTCGGTCTGTATCTGCAATCGCGCCCAACCCTTCGGCGTGCCATCGGCCATGGTCGAGATCGGCACGCCAGCGACATCCTTCACGCCCGACCAGAACGCACCGCAGGTGGCGCCTACGTTGTATTCGTGCAGCGGCCTCGCGCCCTGCCAGCCATCGGCGGCACCGTGGAAGACGTGTTGCTGCGCGTGGTTGTGCGCGGTGAGCAACAGGACCTGCGGAAAGCCGCGCAACAATGCGAACAGGCGGGTGCGGTCGGCATCGCGGAACGTGTCCTTGCCTCCGGGCTCGAACAGCGGGATGTGCATCGACAGCACCAGCAGGCGGTCCTTGCGCGCACCGCGCAGGTAGGCTTCGAGGAAGGCGAACTGGTCCTCGCGCAGGCCACCGATGTACTTCGGCGAAGAGGCCGGTTGCCAGATCACGTCGTCCAGCACGACGAAGCTCGCCTCGGGCTCTTCCCAGGCGAAGCTGTCCGGCCCGAAAGCCTCATGAAAACCCGCCAGCGAACGCGCGTCGTCGTCCGATGCCTGGTTGATGTCGTGATTGCCCGGCGCATGCAGCCATGGCACCTGCAGACGCGCGGTCTCGCGCTTGATGCCGGGATAGAGCGAGAGATCGTCGTCCACCACGTCGCCCAGGGTCAGGCCCAGGTCTGCGGCCCGTCCGGGCCATGCCACGCGGAAATCGCGCGCCGTCGCCGAAGCCTCATCGATCACCGCATCGACGATGCCACGCGCGTAATGGCCGACATCGACCCTCGACTTGGGCTGCGGGTCGCCAAACACCAGTACCCGCAGGCCCTCCTTGCGCAGCGGCGGCAGGTTCTCGCGACGCAGGGCGAAATCGCAGGCAGCGCCCTCGCCCGGCGTCCGCCAATAGTCCGGCAAGCCATCGCCACGCGGGGCCAACACATGGCCGGCAGGCTTGATGATGAAAACCGCTGCGCCGTCGCGTGGTTGCAGGTGGTAACGACCGTCGGCACCACTGCGGATGACATCACGACCATTGGAGACGGCGACATGAGCCAACCCCGGCTCGACGCCGTCGCGGCGGCCGTCGCCATCGCGATCCTCGAAGACGATGCCCGTGGTACAGGCCGGCGATGTTTGCGCGGCCACATCGACGGCAGCCAGTGACAGCAATGCCGCGAGCGCACACCGGAGTCCGCGCATGGATCAGCCTGCCCGGCGCGCCGCTGCGAGCACCGCGCCCGACTCCACCATCCGCACGGCGGCGGTGACATCGCCATCCAGCGCGCGATCACGCCCCATGAAGGCGATGTGGCGGCGCACTTCCTCATGCGCAGCGGAAACGACACGGCCTGGGTGGAAGCCTTCGGCCACGCCCAGCTCGCGGCGCAACCCGTCCACTTCCTCGAGGAATTGTGTGCGGTTGGAGGATGCCTGCGCAGGCGCGCCGTCCACCTTGGCGGAGAACGCCTCGGCATCGACGCTTCGTGCCAGATCCTGCGCGGCATGCAACATGTCGCGGCGAAAATCGAGCGCCTGTGCGGCGGTGGCCAGTTCGAGGCCGATCACCTTGGCGAGGTCATTCGTCATCGCCAGCACGTGGCGCGCCTCATTGGCACCCATCGACACATGGTCTTCGGCATTGGCGCTGGTCGGCACCGAATACACGGATGCCGGCATCGCACGCGAAGCCAGATCGTTGACGATCGCCGCAGCGGTGTACTGCACGATCATGTAACCGGATTCAGTGCCGTCCTCGTTGCCGATCAGGAACGCAGGCAGGCCATCGTTCGTGGCCGGATCTACCAGCTTGTTGAGGCGGCGCTCGCTGATCGACGCCAGCACCGGGATCGCGGCCTTGACGTAGCTCATCGCCAACGCAAGCGGCATGCCGTGGAAGTGACCGGCGGAAATCACCTGTTGCTCGACGTGCTCGGCCTTCGCATCCGGGAATACCAGCGGATTGTCGGTAACCGCATTGAGCTCGATTTCCAGCACGCGCGCGGCCTGTGCAATCGCATCACGTACCGCGCCATGCACCTGCGGGATGCAGCGCAGCGAATAGCTGTCCTGCGGCTGGTGCTTCTTGCCGCCGCGGAAGGGCTTGAAGCGTTGGTAGAACTTCTCGCGGCCGTGGCGCTGCGTGTCCGGCACCCAGTCCCAGCTGATGTCGAAGCTCAGCGCGCGGGCTTCTGCACCCTGCCAGCCATCCGGTTGCCATGGCTTGAAGCGCGGCACCAGGTGGTAGGGGATGTCGGCCAGCGTCGAGCCTTCCAGCAGCCGCCGCAAGTTGGCCGCAGTCTCCACCTGGCCCGGATGCGGGCGCAGCGCATGCACTTCCGGCGCGAAGGCGCCGAGGCGGCCGGCGAAGGCATCGATGGTCATGGCGGCGGCGATGTCGGCGGTCTCGACCAGTTCCTCGAGGCGGTGCAGCGCCAGCACCCCGGTCGCCAGCATCTGCGCGGTGCCGTTGTTGAGCGCGAGGCCTTCCTTGTAGCTCAGCGTGACGGGCGCAAGGCCCGCGCGCGTCAGGGCTTCGCCGCCCGGCATGCGCTCGCCCTGGTAGAAGGCCTCGCCACCGCCCAGCAGCACGATGGCCAGATGCGACAGCGGCGCGAGATCACCCGAGGCGCCGACCGAGCCCAGCTGCGGCACTACCGGCACCACGCCGGCATTCAACATCGCGGCCAAAGCTTGCAGCGTTTCGACGCGGATGCCCGAATGCCCGCGCAACAGCGTGTTGATGCGGATGCCGAGCATCGCGCGCACCACGTCAGGCGCGAACGGCTCGCCGACGCACACCGCATGGGTGACGATGAGGTTGCGCTGCAGCTCCGCATGCAGGGATTCGCCATCGTCCCGCCCATCTCGCACGCGGCGTCCGCCAAGCAGCTTGTCGGCGTTGCTACCGAAACCGGTGGATACGCCGTAGATCGGTTCTTCCCGGGCGACTTGCTTGGACAGGAAGGCGGCTGCGCGCTCGACGCGCTCGAGCGCCTCGGCATCCAGTTCGACCGGCGCGCCCTCGGCGATCCGCACCAGGGCGACGCGGTCCAGCGAATGGCCATCGAGAAGAATGCTGTTGCTCATCACGCCGTTGCTCCCGATCGGCCAGCCACCCAGCCGGCGGCGGCATCCAGTGCCATGGTGTCCTGTTCGCCGCTGCGCAGGTCCTTCAACGTCACCGTGCCATCCGCACGCTCGCCTTCGCCGCGCAACGCGACGAAACGGATGCCCGCGCGATCCGCGTACTGGAACTGCCTGGCAATCTTGCGCGCCTCCATCTGCGTTTCCACGCGCAGGCCGGCTTCGCGCAAGTGCTGCGAGAAGGCCAGTGCATCCTCGAAACCCGCCTCGTCCAGCAGGCCGACCAATACATCGACATTACTGGTCGCGACATCGACCAACCCGGCCTCACGCAATTGCCAGAACAGCCGGGTCAGGCCGATGGAGATGCCGACGCCGGGCAACTTGGACTTGGTGTAATGACTGGCAAGGTCGTCGTAACGGCCACCCGAGCAGATCGAGCCGATCTGCGGATGCGCGTCCAGCGTGGTCTCGTAGACGATGCCGGTGTAGTAGTCGAGGCCGCGCGCGATCGACAGGTTGATCGCGTAACGCGACTCGGGGATGCCCATTGCCTTCAACTGCTGCAGCGTGGCCACCAGCGCATCGCGACCTTCCTCAAACAAGGCCGTGCCGGTGCCGAGCGCGGCCAGTCTGTCCAACGCATCGTCATGGCCCGTCGAACGGATGCGCGAAAACGCCAGCAGCTTGTCGGCCGTCGCCCCGTCCAGCCCGAATTCCGTCCCGGTCAGCGTCGCGCGCACGGCGTCCTCGCCACGTTTGTCGAGCTTGTCGAGCTCGCGCAGCACCCGCATTTGCCCCTCACCCTCGATGCCGAGGCCCTCGAAGAAACCGCGCAGCAGCTTGCGGTGGTTGAGCTGGATGGTGAAATCGCCGATGGCGAGGCGCTCGAACACCGCGTGGATGACCGCCGGGATTTCCGCGTCGTAGCGCGACGACAGCGCGTCCTTGCCGATCACGTCGATGTCGCACTGGTAGAACTCGCGGAAGCGGCCGCGCTGTGCGCGCTCGCCGCGGTACACGCGCTGGATCTGGTAGCGACGGAACGGGAAAGCGAGGTCGTGCTCGTGTTCGGCGACATAGCGGGCCAGCGGCACGGTCAGGTCGAAACGCAGGGCCAGCTCCGGCATCCCTTCGCCGCCTTCCTCACGGGATTTCTCCAGCGCACCGGTGGATTGGGCGAAATAGACCTGCCGCTCGGTCTCGCCGCCGGTCTTGGTCAGCAGGACGTCCGACAGCTCGAACACCGGCGTTTCCACCGGCAAGAAGCCAAAGGCTTCGTAGGTGCCGCGGATGGTGTCCAGCATGTGCTGGAAAGCGATCTGCTCGCGCGGCAGCAGTTCCATGATGCCGGGCGGGGTGCGGGGCTTGATCAAGACGGCCTCGTGAACGGGAATCGATCCTTCATTCTAGCGGGCCGCCCTCCCCCCTTGCCGTTCGGGCAGGCGATTACGTACAATGCCGGGCTCGGAATCGGGGTGTAGCTCAGTCTGGTAGAGCGCTACGTTCGGGACGTAGAGGTCGTAGGTTCGAATCCTGTCTCCCCGACCAATCGCTGTAAACGTAAATGTCTGAAAAGCTTAGTCTTTTCGGGCATTTTCGTTTGAGCTTCCGAGTAGCGATATGGCGATTTTTTCGCTATTTTTCCGCGTTTGGTGTCCCCGAGTGTCCCCGCTGGTGTCCCCAGGCGGCGACTCTGAGAAGCACTTTTTTGCACTACGCATTGAACGTAGCGCTCTTGGATTCCATCGGGGCTCACCCAGCTACCGAATTCAGTCAAGAGGATGGTCCGCCAGCGGGACACGCATTATTCTGAGTACGTACCGTTACCACGGCACCAGAGCCACAAACTGACGTTACGCTCTTTCAAACGCACGCTCTGCCATTACTTCACTAGCGTCCCGTCGCAACATCGCTTCCGCTTCCGGGAAGAGGAAAGCGAGCAAGTCGTCGTAATCGTGATTGGGGAGATATTGCGGATCGCGGGTTAGCCAGCCTTGCTTGAACTCTCGCACCTTCTTCAGCCATGACGTTTTCTTACTGGCGTCCTGGTACTGCATTTCTTCAAATCGGTCGTAGTGTCCCATCATCACCGAGAACACCCACAGAGCGAATTTGTAGTTCGTAAAGAGATTGTTAGCCACTTCCCGCAAGTTGTTCTGGCCAATCAACACCGGCGTGCCATGCCTTGACGAATACGCCGCCTTGAGAAGATGGAACACCGGTTGGGAGTAGCTGAAATACTCAGGCAGGTTGAAGCCGCGCGCAGCGAAGCGTTGTCTGATTTCTAGCCAGCTGTCCTGAATGTCCCCACTATCGTTGTATGCCAAGGCGAATGCCTCCATGGCGTCCTTCAACGGTCGATCGCGGGCTTCTCGCACGTCCTTGCGGCGCTGATGCTCCAGTGCTTCTTTCGTCCCCTCGTAGTCGAAGTAGTACGCCCTGGGCACTCCAATACTGCTGACATCGAAGGTCAACTCATCGAAATAGACGATCCTGCTTTCGGGGATGGTTGCCGCCTCGGCAATCCCATGTTCGCCTATCACCGGCACATCCCACACGCATTCCAGCGCAAGGCGTCCTGACTCCTGGGACAGAGCGACGGTCTCTTGGCTCACCTTGAAGGCGTTGTGATTGTTGCTGAAATAGATGTCTTCCTCGGCAAGGCGTAGGGCTTCAATGTCCAGATCACCGAACAACCATAGGAGCAATCCGTCATCATCGCGGTAGAACTTCTGACGCTGCGCGATGATGTGCAGGAAGGTGGTCGATAGTTGGACTTCAAAGGCGACCCGCTTGCCTTTCCACTTGCTCTGGACATCGGGGCGACGCCAGCTAACGCCATCCTTGCTCGTCCATCGCCCTTCTTGCTTGGTGGCGTCCTTGTCGAAGGCGTCATCTGCCAGCACGCTATTTTCGATCATCCGCTTGGCGAGGATGTGGCGGGCGCTTTCCTTGGCGCCGTCGTATTTCTTGGCGCACACCTGTTCTTCGGTCAGCTTCTTGGAGCCGTCGCAGGCAGTGGCGTCGGCGGTGAAGCGGTGCTGGAAGTGGAACCGCTGCTCGGTCTTGTCCGCCGTCCACTTGGAGCGAATGGACATGGGCTTGCGGCAGAACAGGCAGACGTAACGGTTTTTCCCGTTGAGATATTCATGCTCGACCGCAACCCTGGCTTTCTCGATCACCTCGTCGTAAAGCCGATCACCCAGGAACTCGGCAAGACTGGTGGTCAACCCCGACTGGAGGTCCAACACGAAGTCGTAATGCTGTTTTATCGCCAGCGTGTTGCGCATTGGCAGCCATTATTGATGGGGCATATGGCATTGTCCCCTGCCCTGATCGCAACGCATGAGACAAGCCCGCCCACGGCTTTCGCCGTGGGCTAGGCACTGGACCGTTACATGGCAGTCCAACCATCCACCTCAAGCGCTTCCAAGGCGGTTTCAGCGTCCACGCTCATGCCAATACGGTGTTCTCCTGGCTGCAAGTCGATCGACTTGAAGTATTGACACTCCCCCCAGGACTCGGGAACGGGCAGTCCGGCAGGCACTGCCTTGAACTGGTAGTTGAGTTGGCTGGTGCATTGATATACATCTATTTTCATATGGATTCTCCTGTTGTTATGAAAAGACAGAAACCTCCTATCCTATCTATTTAGTGATATCGAAACTTTGCGAGCCATGGATGTTCGATCTTGTTTCAGATCCCCGGTCACCGGGCACCTCGCTGATCGAGCTGGGCGACAATGGCGGGAACAGGAGGACACATGCTCATTACGGAAGCCTTCCGCCGCTATGGCGTTGAACTGACTCAACCACAGTGGACCGTGACTGCCGTCATGAACGATCCACCCCAGGTCGTAGCCAGCCTCTGGCGGCACAACTTCAATGCCGACATGACTATTTACGCTTCCGGCACTTCACAATGGAAAGGCGCGGGTAAGCACATCTTTAACCGTCATATGCGCCAAGCAATGGCGGAAAACCTTCCCATCCGGGTGGTAGTAGCGACATCGGAAGACCCCGATGAAGTCCGCACCGGCAACACTCAAGCCGGCAAAGATTTCGAGCCCGATTTCGAGCTAGTCGGTCGGGTGGTGCGGCTGGAAGATGACTACTTCGAGTTGGCGTTCGATCGCACCGGTACGCCACCGGTCGAGCTGGTCGCGAAACGCTCCGGTGGTGGTGCTAAGTATTGGCATGTCGCCGAAGCCGTTGCAGCGTTGAGAACGCCTTCTAGTACGAGAGAGATTTCAGCCTGGCTCGCCAAGCACTACCCCCACGAAGACCATTCGGACTTGGGTGCCAACCTCGCCTTCTTAACCGTCAATGACGCCAACCGCCGCCACTACGACAAGACGCGAAGGAGCTGGCGCTCGGACTCCGGACATCCCCGCGATCGATTATTCCGCCGGGGACGTTACAAGACGACGACGTATGAAGTTTTCCGACCTGCTGTCCACGGGCATTGGGATCTCAAACCGAATGCCGATGGAGTGTGGGAAACCGTCCAACTTCCCACCACGACGATAGGGCTTGCCGAAGCCGAAGCCCAGGATCAAGCATTCGATCATCTACCGCCCCTGGACTCCGACCATGACGCCCGGGTGTGGGCGATGAAAGCGATCACCCAACGCCAAGGGCAAGCCGGCTTCCGCGCCAAGTTATTGGAAGCCTACGGTCAGTCCTGCGCTGTCACCGGTTGCCAGGCTGTGGCTGTACTGGAAGCGGCGCACATCCTGCCGTATCGCGGTGAGCATACGCACCGCGTGGACAATGGATTGTTGCTCCGATCCGACATCCACACCCTGTTCGATCTGGGGTTGTTGTGGATCACGGCCACCTCACACATTTCAATCGCGCCCACACTTGAAGGGACGGAATACGCGGCAATGGATGGCCAGGCCCTGCGCTTACCCGACAAGATCGACCATCACCCCAATCCAGCGCACCTGGCGGAACACGCACGTATGGCGCTGGAGAAGTCAGGTTAGCAATAATGAGCCCAACCACAACCATCTACTCTCACTACGAGAGATCTCAAACCCCCGGTCGCTCCTCCCCAATCTTCATGAGGTAGTGCTGTTCCTGACTAATTGCCTTGAACATCGCGCGGAACTTGCCGAGCAGATAGTCCACGTCGTATTCGGTCCAGTCGATCGGTGGACCGTTGATCGCGTCGCGGTGCGAACCCCGATCCACGAAGCGATCCAGCGCCGCATACTTGCTGGACGTGTCGGCGTCGGCCAGTTTTTGAACCGCCTCCGGGAAGTCAGAAGACCCGGTTGTAAAGGTGAAGAACTGTTCCAGAATGTTGCGCATGGCATTGGGCACCACTTGAGTGGGAACCTTCCCCACCTTAGCGTCTTTAAGGATGTGCCACCACACGTCGTAATCATTTAAGAGCTTGGCGGGGTCTAGAGTCTCAACCTCCGAATACGCATTCTTGAGCACCCGCAATAAGCCACACCGGTTATGCGCATTCGCCAAGTTTTTGATGTGTTGGCGGATGAGTTCGTGGAAGAAGAACAGGTTGTGGGTCAAGACGATCACCTGTTTGACGAGTTGAGGCCGGTCTTCGGGCTTGGCCAACTCGCGGTGGATCATCGTGGCAATGTCGTACACGTAGTTCTGCGACAGGCTAGAGATGGGATCATCGATAACGGCGATGGTCCGCCGCGGATCCACAGTTTCGTCTTCATCGTGTGAGCCTTTGAGGGACTCCATGAAGTAAAGGAACGCGATCAGCGTCTTCTCACCTTCACTCAAAGACTTGGTTTCGCAGTCCGCCACACCCGGACGACCCAGGCAATACACGCGATCCTCGCCTGCCTTACGTTCAATACTGAAAGCCGTGATCCCAATACTGCGTAGCCGATCGTTAATCGCGTCGATCGAAGCGTCCACGCCCTTTTGCAGCCGTCGCATTTCCCGCAACTCGGTGTTGAGCGCGTCCCGCTCCCCTCGCTTTGCGGTCAGGTCGGCCTTCGCCTGCGCTTCAGCCTCCTGTAACGGCCCCAATAACGAGTCGTGGTGCCCGTAGGCCTCCATGCGATCTGCATGCATGACCTGGTAGAACATAGCCTTGATCCGGTCACGCTCTCCTTTGCGGTCGCGGATACGGGTGTTGAAATCAGCGATAAGCGAGTTAAGCCTGGCCAGCGCGTCGGTCAACCCCTCCACGTTGACGGCCTGAACTACTACCACCGCACTGGGTTGCGCTTCTTTCTGACGCAACGTAGCCAGCGTGTCGTGGAGCGCTGTGCGCACTTCGGACCAGGCTAGATCCAGCCCTGCTTCCTTCGAGTCTGGGTCGGCCTGAATGGTTTGGGCACGCACTTCCAGCGCCTCGAGCTGGGCAGCGTAGGCCTGGATCAAGGAGGCAATCTTGTCGACCTTGGCCTTGCGCTCGCCTTCCAGGAGGCGCGCCAACTCGTCGCGGAAATCATGCGGCAGGCCTTGCTGGCAGAACGGGCACTGGTCGGTGTGCAGATAACCCTGGCCACGCGCCACCCAGTCCGCATTGCCGAGTTCGGCTACCAGGGGCGCCAAGCGACTGGTGGTAGACACCTCCACTACCTCGGCCCAGATCGGGTCGCACTCGATCCGTTCGATGGCGCTGGTATCCAGCGACACCGGCGATCGCTCACTTTCGATGCCGGACACATCGGCCAAGCGCTTTTCCAATCGCTCAATGGTGTCAAGTTGTCCATCATCGGGTAGGACGTGGGTGCGCAAGTCCTTGAAGAACTTGTCCTTATCTCTCCCATACCCCTGCAAAAGCGGACCCAATGTGGTCTTCCGGCCCCAGTCATGCGCTTTCCAGATATCGTCTTTGGCGCGCACGAACTCCTTTGTGATGTTGCCTTCGGCGGTTTTGACGCTCGTGTCCGCGGCGGTGATCTGGCCTTCCAACTCCCCGGCCCTGGTCTCGATGGCCTGGATCCGCTGCTGCCGGGTGGTGTCCACTTCCCCAACCGTAAAAATGCCTTGGATGGGCTGGCCGATCAGGCGATCCACGTAGTGGTTGTTGTAGACCAGGTATCGGTACCGAGCGTTGTCGGTCGTCTCGATACTGCAGTGGGCGAACGCAGGATCGTTGTGAGCCAATCCGTCGACTACTTCACCGATGGCGGATTTCCCCGCGCCATTGAGACCGTAAACATAGGTGGCCGTTTTGGTGGGATCCAGACGGATGGCGTGCGCCGTCGTCGGATGAAAGCTCTTGTGCTTGTAGATCGAGATGGTTTTGATCATGCCCGCCCCCCGCGGGTTCATCAAGGCCTAACTAGAGCCAGAAATCCCCTAGCGATGACCCGATGATCGCATGGGTATGTCACAGCCTCTGGAGTTATCGGATCGAGGCGAACAACGCGAAGAGATCAAGCGCCCCGGCCGGCAGCCCGTATCACTCCATCTTGAGATTAGTGTCCCCGAGTGTGTCCCCGAGATCGATTTTCCTTCATAAAATTCCTTGTTTTCAAGGGTTTTAATGAGTTTGTATGCTGGGTTCGGGACGTAGAGGTCGTAGGTTCGAATCCTGTCTCCCCGACCAATCGAAAGATGCATAAAAGCCTAAAAAAACAAGCGTTTTTTGGGCTTTTTTGTTTCGTGCATTGTCATCTACGTTCGTCGTCCCCACGAGTAAAAAAGGCCACTTTAGCGGCCAAAAAATGTTTATATCGTCCCCCACGTTGTCCCCAAGAACGCACCGCAGTAGACGCTATATCACTGTTTTTTCTCGGTTTCTTTCCTAGACAACCGACTCGCATATGCCGCATGGCTTGCAATGTTGTCCTCGCGTCGTCCCCAACGCCTGTGCGAACGTAGCGCTCATAGGGCCGTCAAGCCTAAAAAATTCGTGGGAAACGAAGCGCTCACGCGTCTATCCGGCGGTGACTTCCGCCTCTCCCCAGTGGGAATCTCACTTAACGAGATAGCCCAATTACATAGCTCGCTTTCTGCCCATACCCCACCGCCGTAAAGTGCGCTGGCTGGAGCGTTCCATTCCGCGCGCCTCAATGAGCGAGGCTTTGCAGAACTCCTCCGGTTCCATCGGTACTGTGTGCGACCTATCCGACTACGCCGAGAAAGTCCGCAAGCTGATGGGGCTGGACGCGCCTGCCGTAATTCTCGCGTCCGACCCGGTATTTGAAGACCCGGTGGCGTTCGCGATGGAAAAGCACCTGGAAGCATTCTTGGTAGCGAACTGGGCGCAGACCGAACTGGCCAAGGATTTCGCCATCTACGAAGAAGACGGCGAGCCCGTCAGCCAGCAATACGCAACCGACGCCGGCCCCATCGACATTCTTGCCGTTAGCCACGATCGCAAACGCCTGCTGGTGGTGGAACTCAAGCGAGGCCGCGCCAGCGATGTGGTCGTGGGACAGATCCTGCGCTACATGGGATACATCAAGGAACAGGTGGCCGAACCGGGACAATCCGTCGAAGGCGTGATTATTGCTTTGGAGAACGACCAAAAGCTCCACTGGTCATTGGCGGCGGTGCCGAACATCAAGTTCTATCGCTACCAGGTGAGTTTCCGGCTTCTGCCTGGATAATCACTCCCGTGACTACGCGCGCAAGGCATTGATCAAAAAACACCAATGAATGCTATGACCGAGGCCGCAAGAGATCCCGCATGTCGAAGTTGCGAACCCAGGCGCCATCCGTCTCTAAATTGAGACGTCAGCGCATAGCAATTAGCTGCCCCCTGACGGCTTTACGGCCTTCAATAGGTTCAAGAGCCGATCAAACTGTTTGTCATCCAGCGCCGATTTCAATGCTTCAAGTGGATGGCCTTCCACCCCCTTTCCATCGTAGATACGGATCGGGTTGTCGCCAAAGTTCCTGATTGTTGTTTCAAGCAAGTGCTTTTCTAGCGCCTTGTCGCCAGTAGCCTCCACTTCCTTCTTGTAGGCTTCAAAGGACTGTGCTGTGGCCACCTTGTAGGTGTAGTCCTGCTGAATTCGTGCGGTTAGGCTCGCATTCTTGGCCGCGAACCATCCTAGCCAAATGCCTGGCGCCAGGAGTGGAAGCACATGGAGCATTCGCTCCCATAGTGGCGTTTGCGAATCACTCGTCGAATGGAAACTCAGGAGTACATACACCAGATACCCCATGGCCCCGGAAAATGCCACAAGCCACCAAATTCGTTCCCATCCGAGTTTCTTTGCGCTGGTATCGAACGCTCCCGCCAAGCCCTGACGATTCAGATCGGCAATGGCCTTCGCAATTTTCTTCGTTGCCTCATTCAACTTCTTGTTGCTTTCAACGATCTGAGTATCAGCGTTGCTTCGATCCTGCTTGATAGTTTCCAGGATGGCCCCGGCCTCACCCAGAGTTTCTCTCGCTCCACTGACCGTTTCGTCGTACTCGGCTTTTGAGGCTGTCGTATCTTCAACGGCTTGCTTGATAGCCTCTAAATGTTTGGTAGCGGCTTCCTGGGCTATTGCGGCTTCCTGCTCTGACGCCTTGGACTGGGTCAAAGCCTCAGTGATTTCTTCCGCCTGACGAGCAATCGTGGCCTGCTGCTTCACCAGGGTGTCTGCGAGAGGGGCTGCATTCTCGACTCTTACAAGATTTTCGTTTACGTCCGAACGCAACGCGTCGACTACGGCTTTTCGCCCACGAAAGCGAGTGTCCAAAAGCGGATTCAGCGCCGCGCCAAGCTCGGCGACCCTTTGCGCAAAGGCCGATTGAATCAGCCACTGGAAGCCATTGTTGGCCGTCGGCGACACGATATTGCTCAGCTGGACGATACAGTGACGAATGATGGCTTCAGTTGCTCTATCGCCGGCACTCACAACCTTAGTTTTGCTTGCGGCAGTAGCTAGCGCCGACTCCCAATCATTGAACAGGGCGTCAAAGTCCTCGGCTTGACCATCTTTGAACCCATAGGGGGTGAAATCAGATTCGCTTGGGCGTGACTTGCGCGCTTGCTCCCAATTGCGATGGAGCGCCTGAAACTCTGCGTATGCGTCTTTCATGTCACCTCTGATGGCTTACGGCTTTGGAATACCCATGTGATTCATCAATGCTGCCAGTTGCGGCACCCTTTCCCTGGCCTCATCCAGCACAGCGCGAGTGAGCTGCCGCATCCAATCGGGTTCGTGCGCTTCACAACCAGTTGTCGCCTTAAATGTCCGCTTCATATGCTGGGTGTTGCCTTCGGTTTCGACACCCAGGATCTTCAACAGCCACGCTTCAAGGCATGGCTCTGACTCGATAACATCCAGCTTTCCTCGTTTACCGACGCGACTCTTTCGCGCCTTGGCACGCTCTTCGTCGCCCCAATCTGTATCGGTATCCAGCAGCAAAACAACCTTGTCGTGATCTCGATTGTTCGCGCGACGGCGGGCGGTATCCAGGACATGCTTGCCACCTTTGCCGTGCGCGTTGATTTCCTGAACCGAACGCCCTAGCCCCTCGCTATAGGTTCGCTTTACATGGCGTACGAAGGCGACTTCGGCGTCGCCCTCCCCGACGACGAGCAAGGTCTCCCGGACAGCGCGATTCTTGGCGACTGAGCGCGGCGTCATATCTGAGGAACTGCTCCATAGGCTCCACTCATATATTTCGCGTACAGATTGTCCTGACTGCGCACACCCTCCATCGTGTCCAGACGCCAGGCTTCACTTATGCAATCGTTCTTCTCCACCAGGATCACCTGCGATTTGCCGAGTAGGCTGATCACTTCGATCGAGTGGCTGGTGAAGATGATCTGCGAATTGTGCGGGTTGGTATGTGGGCTCGCGAACAGATCGAGCAAGGGCGCGATCATGTGCGGGTGCATGTCGCTTTCCAGTTCATCGATCACCGCAATGCCGCCATTGGCCAACACGCTCAGCAGATACCAGAGTCGCGCAAATGCTGTTTGCGTGCCGCTGGACTCCTCTTGCATATTCAGCTCGTATCTGGAACCGTCCTTCAAGGTATGAACTCCAAGCACCTGGTACTGTGGCGGCAACTTCACACCATCCGGTAGTTTCATCTCTGGCGGCGCAGCCAGATCCAGCTTCCTAATCTCAACGCCTGACAAACCAAAGTCCAGATCGCGCAACAGGGTTTCCATCTGCCGCTTCAATGCGGAATTCTCATGAAAGAAGACGGACGCATTGTGGAAACCGCGACTGGAGTCGACACGACCCGTTTTCATGATGTTGCTGGCGACATTTGCGCCGACTAGGCGCTGCGCAATTTCAACGCCATATTGCGCCGCGGTCGAAATCAACGAGGCGTTCGGGCGCACCTTCTTCGCTTCAGCCGGGCTGAGATCGAAGTCGTCATCCCGCTTGATGACGTACTCCTTCGCAGCTTCGTCCCAGTCACGCTCAAACACATAGGAAAACTTCGCACGCTTCCTGTTCGGGCGTCGGTAGACCGCCTCGTGCAGCACACGCTCCGGCGTGAGCTTCAACACGTAACGCCAGAGCGTGCCGCCCAGATCATCGGCTTCCAGCTCGAACTCGATCGGCTCGTTATGCGCGGCAAAATGCGGCGTGACCGGAATTTGTGCAGTCGGCTGACTCTGGAACGAATGAACTATGAACCAGCTCAGAAACGCCAACGGCTTGATGAGCGAGGTCTTGCCCGCGCCATTGGCGCCGATCACCGCCAGCGCCGTAGCCAGGCGTTGGCCCGACGGCGAGACCGCGTCCCAGCCGTGTGCAGCGGCCTTTTGGGTCAGGGCGAAAGACACTTCAGTTCGTTCCCTGAACGAGTGGAAGTTCTTGAATGCGTAGGAATGCAGCATGGTCGTCCCCGCTTGAACGGTCAGAAATCGACCGTGAAACTCATTATAGGACGCTTTTTTGTCTGTTTTCAAGTTTTAAGGCTGAACTTGAGACAACTTGGGCCCTTACCACGGCTATTCGTCAATCTCATTAAAGATTGCGACTGACGGAGTCAGACTACGTTCCGTACTTCCGGCGTCCTCACTTCATATGTCTCGAGCAGAAACATACAAAGCGCAGCACTCGCGGAGACGGCAAGCCTTGCGTGCCTGACGGTGAGGCCCTTGTGGTTGCTGCCCTTGCCATGGCCGGTTCCGTAAAGGTTGCGGAGTTCCGCAATACCGATGGCGACGGAGCCAAGATTGCTCAGAGTCTTCTTGATGACATCCGCGCCTTTCTTCTGTGCATGGATGTCGGTCGGGGCCAGTTCGAGGACCGTCTGAACCGCCTTCAAGAGCTGCGGGATCTCATCACTCTTGCCGTACTGGATATCCAAACCTTCCAGGATGGTCTTGAGCGTCGATTCGAGGAGTTCCTTGGCACTGCCGATCGCCTGCGCAGGATCATCGGCAAGGGACCGTTCGATCCGCTGGACATGCTCGGCGAGGTGCCGGCTTCCCAGTGACGCGATGACCTCCGGGGTAAGACCGGCGACTCCGTCCTTGGTAACGAGGTTGTTCCCATTCAGAACATATCCGTCCCGTTCCAGGTAGCGGAGCATTTCCTGGACGTGAGGAAGACTCCGATCCTCGATCTTGAACAGGATGTCCTCGTAAATCCGCAGCATGCGGGCTACGTGCTCATGGCTTGACCAATCCACGGATTCATAGAAGTACTCAACGGCGCTGCGGCGTTCGCCACGTGGCAGGAACTCCTGCGGAACAAACGCCTTCTCGAACCCGTAGCTGCTGAACAGATCATCGATTTCCCGTAGGGTCGAGCCGACCAGCCATTCCCGGAAGTGAGTGCGCGTGACGCGGCTGATCAGATCTCGCTTCATGGCATGAAGTGATGTCAGGAAACGGAAAACGATCGATGAAGCAAGGCTTCGAACGTTGCCTGCGCGGTTGCCAGCGCAGCGGCTTGCTGGGCGGCGATACCACGCACCGCGTCGGCCTTAGCAGCAAACTGGCGCTGCAGCTCCATGGGCGGCGCAATCATGGGGATCTTGTTTAGATTCGATTGGTTGAGTTTTGGCTGCGCACTACCAGTAATAAAGTCACGAAGGTCACGAAGGTTCATTTGCCACGAAAGAAACGACAGATCCGCATGCGCGGTTGTGCCAACAACATGTGCATGATTATTGACCCAATATTTTCCTTCCGCGATGAACGCAATCGGCGTCGAGCGCGAAACAAGATTCGCGCCATCTTCGGCGATCAGCAGGTTCATCTCGTCGAAAATGTACTCATCCATGTAGTCAATGATCCCGCTCGCTCCGTAGTACGGATACGGCCCTTGCCGGTTGTCGCGATCCGCGGATTTGATTGGTCTTCTCCGTCCATCCTTGTTCTCGACCAGTTCACCGAAAGGTATTGTCTGCCACCCCTTCGGATTGCTAGCCGGGTCTCCGAACATATTCAGGAACAGCGCGGGCACCAGTTCGGTGGACTTACGCTGGGCTTCGCGGCACAGGTGGACAATGCCTTCGGCACGGGAAAGCAGATCGACGATTCGGCTCTGTTCTGGGATAGCAGGAACATAGATCCGCGTTGACTCGAAATCGCCTCGGACAATATGCTTCATTGTCGAACCATGAGTTTTGGACGAGAGCTCGGCGAGCACGCTCTTGAGCGCGAAGAACAGGTAGTCCGCGTCGATATCCGAGTTCGGAAAGACCTTGAAAATGTGTTGGTTCAACAAGCCCCGCGGACCACTCCATCGGTAAACATCCAGCGTAGCGCTCCATGAAACGAGTAAGTCGCCAGGCTCGATGACGAGCTCAGGCTTTACTCGGCGTTTTGTGTAGTTGAACTTCTCGCCCGTGCCAGTAAGGTTCTGTATTCGGATGATGGGCAGGCCACCAGCTTCCCAGTCATCAGGCTTGAACGCGGCGCCGTTCACGAAACGGGCTACATCACCCAATGCACGACGACTCATGCCGCGTCTTCCGCCAACGCCACACGCAACGCCTCGACCTCACTGGCGATTTCTGCTTCTAGTGCTGCCAACTCGTCCAGCAATTCACGCGGATCGCGATGATCCACCTGCGCCGCACTGAGCGGCCGGTAACGACTGGCACTCAAGTTGTAGTCGTTCCCGCGTAAGGTCTCCGCTGTGGCAAACCACCAGTTCTTCGCCCACTCGAAGTTGGTAGCGGGGGCATGATTTGAACCTGCGGCCTGCCACTCCGCCCAGCGGTCATC
>DAIRVA010000002.1:0-76587 GCA_036803045.1 Lysobacter sp.
CGTAAGCCAGCAGATTTACAGTCTGCCCCCGTTGGCCGCTTGGGTATCCCTCCGCCGAAACCGACTGGCGGTGAAACAGCCCGTTATTCTGACGGGCGCCCCGGGACATGTCAACGCTTCGAGCGACCCGTTTCTACCGGCTGGCTGGCCCTCAATGCGCGGGCGCAACGGCCGGGGCGACGGTGCCCGGCAGCACGTCGCCACGCAGCCCTTCATCCACGTACAGAGCGACATGTGGCTGACCTTTGGCATCGATCCAGCCGCGGTACATGCCCTCGGTATTGAACGGGAAGGCGAAATCGCCATCCGCGGTCATCACGATGGCCCCGCCATTGCCGCCCAGGCGGACGATATCGCCATTCACCACCTGGCCACCGGCCACCGCCGCCGACTCGCTTTTTAATTCCACCCGGGCGCAAACAGTCCGGGCCGCAGCCGTGCGGATGTAGAACTCGCCCCAACCCGTCCCGGAGAAGGCGCAGCGTCCATCCGCCCAGGTACCGGCACCGATGATCGGGCTGTCGCCAACCCGGTTCCAGCGCTTGTTGGTCATACCGCCGGTCGATGTTCCGGCGGCCAAGTGCCCGGCGGCGTCCAGCGCCACCGCACCCACCGTACCGATGTAGCGCATGTATTCGGGGCTGTTGGCGACCTGCTTGCCGGCCTCCCGCAACTGGGCCTTTCGCAGTTGCTCGACTCGCTTGTCGGTGCGGAAATAGGCCGGGGGCACGAAGTCGAAGCCAGCGGATTGGGCGAATTCCTCCGCACCCGCACCCACCAGCATGACGTGCGGGGATTTTTCCATCACCGCGCGCGCCAACAGGATCGGGTTCCTGATCCGCTGCACGCCCGCCACCGCACCGGCACGCTGGGTATGCCCCTCCATGATCGAGGAATCCAGCTCGTTGCGGCCCTCATGGGTGAAAACCGCGCCGCGCCCGGCGTTGAGATAGGGGCTGTCCTCCAGCACGGTGATCGCGGCGGTCACCGCATCCAGCGCGGGCTTGCCGGCCTGCAGCTCGACATAACCGCTGCGCAGGGCCGTCTCCAGCACCCGGCGGATGGCGGCATCGTCCTTGGCGCTGTTTTCGCGACGGATCACCCCGGCGCCGCCGTGGATGACCAGTACAGGCTTGCTGGCTTGCGGCGCAGTGGTGGTTTGCGCTGCCACGGGCAGAGCCATGCAGCCCAGCGAGGCGGCAAGCACGCCGAGGAGGATCGTCTGGCGCATCGGGATTCCTTGTTCCGCAGGGTCGGTCCCCGATAGTAGGAAAACAAAAAGGCCGATGCACGACACCGGCCTTTCGGGCGAACGCGAAGGCTTGCGATCAGACGTTGAAGCGGAAGTGCAGCACGTCGCCCTCGGCGACCTTGTACTCCTTGCCTTCCAGACGCAGCCGGCCGGCTTCCTTGGCGCCCGCCTCGCCCTTGTACCTGATGAAGTCGTCATAGCCGATGGTCTCGGCGCGGATGAAGCCCTTCTCGAAATCGGTGTGGATGACGCCCGCGGCCTGCGGCGCGGTGGAACCCTTCTTCACCGTCCAGGCCCGGACTTCCTTCACGCCCGCGGTGAAATAGGTCTGCAGGCCCAGCAGTAGGTACGCGGCGCGGATCACCCGGTTCAGGCCCGGCTCCTCCAGCCCGAGGTCGGCGAGGAAGGTGTCGCGGTCCTCGTCGTCCAGTTGCGACAGCTCCTCCTCGATGGCCGCGGAGACCGGCACCACCTGCGACCCCTCCGCTTCCGCACGGGCGCGCACCGCGTCCAGGTGCGGATTGTTCTCGAAGCCATCCTCCAGCACGTTGGCGACGTACATCACCGGCTTGGTGGTGAGCAGGAACAGGTCGCGGATCGCGGCCTTGTCGTCATCGGACAGGTCCAGCGCACGCACCGGCTTGCCCTCGTCCAGGCCCGCGCGCACGCGGCCCAGCACTTCCACGCGTACCTTCGCGTCCTTGTCGCCGCTCTTGGCGTTGCGCTCGGCGCGCTGCAGCGCCTTCTCGACCGACTCCAGATCCGCCAGTGCCAGCTCGGTGTCGATGGTCTCGATGTCGGCGATCGGATCGACCTTGTTGTTGACGTGGATGACGTCGGCATTCTCGAAGCAGCGCACGACATGCGCGATGGCGTCCACCTCACGGATGTGCGCGAGAAACTTGTTGCCGAGGCCTTCGCCCTTGGCCGCACCGGCGACGAGGCCCGCGATGTCGACAAACTCCACCGCAGTCGGGATGACCCGCTCCGGCTTGACGATGGCTGCCAGCTCGCCCAGGCGCGGGTCCGGCACCGGCACCACACCGACGTTCGGCTCGATGGTGCAGAAGGGGAAGTTGGCCGCGGCGATGCCGGCCTTGGTCAGGGCGTTGAACAGCGTGGATTTGCCGACGTTCGGCAGGCCCACGATGCCGCATTGGATGGCCATGTCGTGCTCCGTTCGGCGCTATCGCGCCGAAGAAAAATCAGGTGAAAAATCAGGGCGATGTGTTGAGGCGTTTCTGCGCCTCGTTGAAGTTGCCTTCGGCGACCAGCGGCATCACCGCCAGCGCATCGTCGATGCCGCGCGCGATCAGCACGTCGTCCTCGGCGTTGGCGCGACCGAGCACCCAGCCGGTGACGCGGTCCTTGTGTCCGGGGTGGCCAATGCCGACCCGCAACCGCCCGAACTTGCCGTGGCCGGTATGCCTGAAGATGTCGCGCAGGCCGTTCTGCCCGCCATGGCCGCCGTCGAACTTCAGCCGCACCATGCCCGGCGGCAGGTCCAGCTCGTCGTGGGCGACCAGCATTTCTTCCGGCTCGATCTTCCAGAAGCGCAGCGCAGCGGCCACCGACTTGCCGCTGAGGTTCATGAACGTCGCCGGTTTCAGCAGCCGGATGTCGCGGCCGCCGATGTCCACGCGGGCGACCTCGCCGAACAATTTGGGCTCCACGCTCCAGCGCGCGCCGGCCGCATCGACCAGTTCGTCCACAAAACGAAAACCCGCGTTGTGGCGGGTCTTCGCATGCTCGGGCCCGGGATTGCCCAGCCCAACGATGAGGCGCAGTGCTTGCATCGGTCGATGCGGCGGGAAGACCCAGGCCCTCCCGCCGCGCCGGGGCGATTACTCGCCCTTGGCCTCGCCTTCCGGCGCGACATCGGCATCGTCCTGCTTGGTGGCAGGCACTTCGGCGCTCTCGTCCTCGTCCGCAGGCTCTGCCTCTTCGGCCTCGACCTTGACGAAGCGCGCCACGGCGACCGCCGGGTTGTGCTCTTCGCTGACCGGATGCGACAGCTCGACGCCCGCCGGCAGCTTGACGTCAGCCAAGTACACCGTGTCGCCGGCCTCGATCTTGCCGAGGTCGATCTCGATGAACTCCGGCAGATCCTTCGGCAAACAGACGATGTCGAGGTCGTTCAGCTCGCTGGTCACCGACACGTCGGCGGCCTTGCCGGCCGGCGATTCGTCGATGTTGATGAAGTGCAGCGGCACCTTGACGTGGATTTTCTCGCCTGCCCTCACGCGCTGGAAGTCCATGTGCATGATGACCTGCTTGTACGGGTGGCGCTGCATGTCACGCAGCAGCACCTGCTGCGCCTTGCCGTCCACCGACAGGGTGATGATCGACGAGTAGAACCAGTCGTTCATCTGTGCCAGCCAGGTCGGCTCGTGCTCCAGCTCGATGCTGGCCGGATCGGCGCCACCACCGTAGATGACGGCCGGGATGCGGCCCGCGCGACGCAGGCGGCGGCTCGCACCCTTCCCCTCGTCCTTGCGGCCGAACGCCGTCAGATTGTGTTCCTTAGCCATTTCTCTTTACTCGCTTTCGTTGTGTAAGCCGCATTGCTGCGGCGAGGCGACTCGCCCGCGACCAGGAGAGCCGTGTCCGCGGCACTCGGCTTGTGAGTGCCACGAATTGGGGTGCCGCCCGACGTCAGTCGACGTAGAGCGAGCTCACCGATTCGCCAAAGGCGATCCGGCGGATGGTTTCGGCCAGCAATTCCGCCACCGACAGCTGGCGGATCTTGCCGCAGGCCTTGGCGGCCTCGGACAGCGGGATCGTGTCGGTCACGACCAGCTCGTCCAGCGCGGACTTGGTGATGTTGTCGATCGCCGCGCCCGACAGCACCGGGTGGGTGATGTAGGCGGCGACCTTCGATGCACCATGCTCCTTGAGCGCGGCGGCGGCGGCGCACAGGGTGCCGGCAGTATCGACGATGTCATCGACCAGCACGCAGTCCTTGCCGGCCACGTCGCCGATGATGTTCATCACCGTGGCGACGTTCGCCTTCGGGCGGCGCTTGTCGATGATGGCGAGGTCCGCATCGTCCAGGCGCTTGGCGATGGCGCGCGCGCGCACCACGCCGCCCACGTCCGGGCTGACCACGATCAGGTTGTCGGTGCCGTAGGCGCGCCAGATGTCGGCCAGCAGCAGCGGCGAGGCGTACACGTTGTCGACGGGGATGTCGAAGAAACCCTGGATCTGGTCGGCGTGCAGGTCAAGCGTCAGTACCCGGTCGGTGTGGACGGCGGTGAACATGCTGGCGACCACCTTCGCGGTGATCGGCACGCGCGCTGATCGGGGGCGCCGGTCCTGCCGCGCATAGCCGAAGTAGGGCACGACGGCGGTGACCTTGCTGGCGGAGGCGCGCTTGAGCGCGTCGATCAGCACCAGCAGCTCCATCAGGTTCTCGGCCGAAGGCGCGCACGTCGGCTGGATGACGAACACGTCCTGCCCGCGCACGTTCTCCTCGATCTCGACCTGGACTTCTCCGTCGGAGAAACGGCCGACCATGGCCTTGCCCAGGCGGATGCCCAGCTCGTCGCAGACGGCCTTCGCCAGAGGACGATTGGCATTGCCCGAGAACACCAGCAAGTTGGCTTGATCCTGCATCGTCGGCTCCGCTTCGCTCTGACCGCGCGGTGGATGGTGGATGGAGATGGCAGGGGCGGAAGGATTCGAACCTACGCATGCCAGGATCAAAACCTGGTGCCTTAACCACTTGGCGACGCCCCTGTGCAGCTTTCGGGGCCGACGCGATGCGTCAGCTCCGCCCTTCCAGTGCATCCAGCAACGGCGAACGCGCCGCGCCTTCCGCGACCCGCGCGTCCAGTTGCGCAGGCAATCGCCGCAGGGCGGCAATCGCCTCTTCGCGTGTGGCGAATTCGACGAAACAGCCGCTGCCGCTGCCGGTCAAGCGCGGTTTGCCGATGGCTGCAAGGGCAGCGAACATCGCTTCGACGGCGGGTTCGCGCCTGCGCAGCACCGGCTCGAACGCATTGCCCGAGCACGATCCTGAAAGGAAGTCGGATATTGTCGCGGGCCGGGAATCCCGCGTCAAATCATCGGCTTGGAAGAGCTCGGCCGTCGGTGCATGCACGGAGGGAAATGCCAGCACGTACCAAGCCGGCGGCAAGACAATCGGCGTCAGAATCTCGCCCACCCCCTCGGCCCAGGCATTGTTTCCATGCACGAAGACGGGCACGTCCGCTCCCAGGGTGCGGCCGAGCTCCGCCAGCCGCGCCGCTGTCCAGCCCAACCCCCAGAGCCGGTTCAACGCCACCAGCACGGTAGCCGCATCCGACGAGCCGCCGCCGAAGCCGCCGCCGGCGGGGATGCGTTTTTCGATGGAGATGTCGACGCCTTTTGCGATTTTGGCTTCGTTTTTCAGCAAATTGGCCGCACGGACCGTCAGATCATCGACTTCGGCCACACCGGCTGTAGAGTGCCCCAGCCGACGGATGCCACCCCCCGCATGCGGCCTTAAGCGGATCGTGTCTCCCCATTCCAGCAGCCTGAACACGGTCTGCAGATCGTGGTAGCCGTCCGTGCGGCGGCCGGTGATCCGCAGGAACAGGTTCAACTTGGCCGGTGCCGGCCAGTCACTCCAGCCGTCCGCAGCCGGGTGATCCGGCGACTTGGCCTCACTCACCGGTTGCATCACTCCATTGGTCGATCAACAGGCGGACGCGGCTGTCGCCACGTTCGGCCTCGACGCGGGACGGCAACTCCTCCGCACTGGTCCGGGAAAAACCGATGCGCCAACCCGATTGATCCAGCCCGATCAGTGCGTTGTCGGCTCCGAACCGGTAGACGGCGGCAGAACCGGGTGCCGGCAGCCCGCGCATCCAGTAACGCAACGAATCGACCGGGATGTCCCAGCCCGTCGCTTCGCGCAGCAGGGCCGCGGCATCCGGCCCCTGGCGAGGACCGCCATCCAGGCCTGCAAGGGCTGCTCCCCGCGGGGTAACGTCCAGCCGCCAGCTCTGGCGCGTGACCGGCGCACTCAGGGTCACGCTGTAACTGTCGAGATCCGACTGCGACCATTCGATACGCGCACTGCCACCCTGCCGCCCGGTATGGATGGCAGCCCGCCCTTGCAGGCTCCAGCCCTGAGCAGCCGTCTTCTCGACGGCGATGCGCGCGCCAAGGCCCATCAACGCCTGGGCGCACGCGTTGGCGGTAGCGGTGGCATCGTGGGAATCGCCGCAAACCAGCGCCGGGGCCGTAGCGGGTAGCGTCCCATGCCCGGCGCAGCCGGCCAGCAGGACGACGGCCGCGGCGACGCGCGCAAGCCGGAGGCGGAAGCACACACGCGGCGGCATCACCGCCCCGCCCCCGTGGTTTCCAGCGCCCGCTTCAACGAACGGTTTTCCGGATCGAGGCGGCGCGCCTCCCCGAACCATTGCCGCGCCTCTTCCCGCTGGCCTGTCACCCAGAGCACTTCGCCGATATGGGCCGCGACCTCCGGGTCCTTGTTCAGCGCGAACGAGCGTTTCAACTGCACCAGCGCCTCCTCGCGCCGACCCAGGCGATAGAGCACCCAGCCATGGCTGTCGATGATGGCCGAATTGCCCGGGTCGGCAACCCGGGCACGGTCGATCAGTTCCAGCGCTTCGCGGTAGCGCGTCGTGCGGTCGGCCAGGATGTAGCCCAGCGCGTTGAGCGCGGCCACGTTGTCAGGCTCGACCACCAGCAGCTTGCGCAAGTCGGCTTCGGCACGATCGACCCGGTCGACACGCTCCCAGGCCAGCGCCCGCGCGTACAGCACGGCCAAGTCGTCGGGCAAGGCGGCCAGCCCGCGCGCATAGGCGTCGAACTCGGCCGGCTCATCGCCATCCTGGCGCCGCAGGTCCGCTTCGGCCAGATAGGCATCGCGGACCACTTCATCGGCGGCCTCGTCGTCGTTCTGCAGCATGCGCAGGGCCGCGAACGCCTCGTCGCGCTTGCCCATCGCGTGCAGTGCGCCGGCACGGCGCAGGCGCGCCACCGGCAGAAGGTCGCCGCCGGGCACGCTGTCGTACCAGCGCAACGCCTCGTCGTAGCGCTTGAGCTGCTCGGCCACCTGCCCGAGCAGCAGGCGCTGGTTCGGTTCCGGCTGCTGGCTGCCCGGCTGGAGCTCCCGGTAGAGACCCGCCATGCCGGCGTCGTCGCCGTCTCGCGCATACATCGCGGCGCGCATTGCGCGCGTCTGCAGGTCCTGCGGCCCCGTGGCCAACACCTCGGCAGCGGCAGCGACATCGCCCAGCGATTCGTATTCAGCGGCGACCTGCAGCCGCAGGGCGGGGAATTGCGCCAGCCGCGTACGCAGGTCGTCCAGGCGCGCGCGTGCCATCCCCAGATCGCCGTTTTCACGATGCAGCGTCACCCGCAACAACTGGATACGCGGCTCGTCAGGGAAATCCCGGACCATGTCGTCCACCAGCGCATCGACCAGGTCCAGCGCCTGCAGCCGCTGGGCCAGCCCCGCGAAGGCCAATTGCACCTGCAGGTCCTTCGGCAGGCCACCCGCCGCGCGCAACCGGGCCAGCACCCAGGCCGCGACACGGGTATCGCGGCCGCCGGAGGACAACGCGACCAGCGCGTAGCGCCAACCCCGGGGGTCGGGATCCATGGCCAGCCGCATCGCGCCCGCCAGCGCATCGCGGCGGCGATCGCCGCGCAGGGCCAGCGTCGTGCCCGCCGCGGTCATGGCCAGCGATGGCGGTGCGCCTTTGCGCCAGAGCGCCAGGGCCGCTTCGGCGGAAACATCGTCGTCGGCCAACAGTGCGATGCGTGTGGCGCGCTCGGCGAGGCCGACGTCGCCGCTGGCCCTGGCGGCCGTCAGGTAGGCGCGCGCGGCGTCCTGCAACTTGCCGGCTTGCAAGGCGAATTCGCCGGCCAGCACCGGCTCCAGGACATCGGGTCGGGCCGGCGGCGGCGGGGCCTGCGCCAACGCGCAGGGCGAAAACCCGCAGGCCAACAGGAAACACAGGCGAAAAAAAGGAGGCATGGGGCAAGCAGCGTTAAACTGCGGGGTCTGCGACGACATCCAGCTTAACGGCTGGGCGATGAACATGCCGGGCAACCCCGTCCTCCACGCCTTGGGACTCAACCACCAGACCGCGCCGGTATCCCTGCGCGAGCGTCTTGCATTCGATGCCGAAAGCCTGCCGGCGGCGCTGGCGACCCTCAAGGCGCTGCCGGGCGTCAGCGAGGCGGCGATCGTTTCCACCTGCAACCGCACCGAAATCTATGCGCTCGCGGAGGACGACGGCACCGCCCTGCAGGACTGGCTGGCGACGCGTCCAGGCGAACGGCTGCCGATCGACGGCTACCTCTACCGTCACCGCGATGCGGAGGCCGTGCGCCACCTGTTCCGGGTCGCGGCGGGGCTGGATTCGCTGGTACTGGGCGAGCCGCAGATCCTCGGCCAGGTGAAGGAAGCCTGGGCGATGGCGCGCTCGGCCGGCACGCTGGGCGGCTCGCTGGACCGACTGTTCCAGCAGGCCTTCGGCACCGCCAAGCACGCCCGCACCCATACCCGCATCGGCCAGCACCCGGTTTCGGTGGCGTCCACCGCGGTGCGGCTGGCGCAGGACACCTTCGCCCGACTGGAGGACTCGACCGTCCTCCTGATCGGCGCGGGCGAGACCATCGAGCTGACCGCGAAGCATCTGTCCGAAGGCCGGGTGAAGCGTCTGCTGATCGCCAACCGCACCCTCGCCCATGCGCAGGACATCGCCGGCCGCCACGGCGGCTACGCGCTGCCGTTGTCGGAACTGGACCGCCACCTGGCCGAGGCCGACATCGTGTTCTCCGCCACCGCCGCACGCGAACCGGTGCTGCTGCGCACGCAGGTGGCCGATGCACTGAAGGCGCGCCGGCATCGCCCGATGCTGCTGCTGGACCTGGCCGTGCCGCGCGACATCGAAGCCGGCATCTCCGGATTGCGCGATGTCTTCCTCTACACGGTCGATGACCTGGAGCGCGTGGTCGAAGACAACCGTCGCAGCCGCCGCGAGGCCGCCGACGAAGCCGAGGCCATCGCCACCCTGCACGCCGAGCGCTTCATGGAGCGCCTGACGCTGGTGCGCAACGATGCGCCGCTGCGCCAGTTGCGCCAGCACGGCGAGGCCGCGCGTCACGAAGCGATGCGCAAGGCCCAACGCCTGCTGCAATCCGGCGGCGACCCGCAGGCCGCGTTGGACCTCCTCGCCCACACGCTGACCAACCGCCTGCTGCACGCACCCACCGTGGCGCTGCGCGAAGCCGCCGCCAGCGGCGATGCCGAACTCGCCCGCGCGGTGGACCGCCTGTTCCCCGCCCAAGCCATGTCCGACGACACGCCCGATGCTGCCGAGCCTCCGCCGCAAGCTTGAAGCACTGGCGGAGCGCCGCGATGAGATCGAACGCCTGCTGGTCGATCCGGCGGTGATCGGCGACCAGGCGCAGTTCCGCAAGCTCTCGCGCGAATTCGCCCGACTCGAACCCGTCGCCCAGGCGATGACCGAGGAGCGCCAGGCGCGCGAGGACCTGGCCGCCGCCGAAGAGATGCGCGCGGACCCGGAGTTCGCCGCGATGGCGGAGGAAGAAATCGCCGCCGCGCAGCAGCGCATCGCCGAACTGGGCGATGCGCTGATGGGCCACCTGGTCCCGCGCGATGCCCGCGACGACGGCAGCCTGTATCTGGAGGTCCGCGCCGGCACCGGCGGCGACGAAGCCGCGATCTTCGCCGGCGACCTGTTCCGCATGTATTCGCGCTACGCGGAGAAACAGGGCTGGAAGGTGGAGGTCGAATCCGCCAACCCGGGCGAGCACGGCGGCTACAAGGAAATCGTGGCGCGGGTGGAGGGCGACGGTGCGTACTCGAAGCTGAAGTTCGAATCCGGCACCCATCGCGTGCAGCGCGTGCCGGAGACCGAATCGCAGGGCCGCATCCACACCTCCGCGGCGACGGTCGCGATCATCGCCGAGGAAAGCGGCGACATCGATATCGAGATCAACCCAGCCGACCTGCGCGTGGACACCTACCGCTCCTCCGGCGCGGGCGGCCAGCACGTCAACAAGACCGAGTCCGCGATCCGCATCACCCACGTGCCGAGTGGCGTGGTGGTGGAATCACAGACCGAGCGCAGCCAGCATGCCAATCGCGACAAGGCGATGAAGCGCCTGAAGGCGATGCTGGTGGAAGCCGAGGTCGAACGCCGCGAGGCCGCCCAGGCCGCCGACCGCAAATTGCAGGTCGGCAGCGGCGACCGCAGCCAGCGCATTCGCACCTACAACTATCCGCAGGGCCGGATCACCGACCACCGGGTCGAGGGCCTGACCCTGTACGACCTGCCGAACGTGCTGGAAGGCGCGCTGGAGCCGCTGATCGACCGCCTGTCGCGCGAGGCCCAGGCCGACGCGCTGGCCCGGCTGACCGACGCGCCCTGATCCGGCGCGTAACGAATCCGCAACATCGGCTGTGCTGTGCTAACCGTTCTCACGCCGAGGGGGCGAGGATGAAAACCACGGTCCGGCAGGCCGAACTGGAAGATGTCGATGAGCTGGTGCCGCTGTTCGACACCTATCGCCAGTTCTACGACCAGCCCAGCGACCTGACACGCGCGCGCAACTGGCTGCGTGCGCGGATCGGCGCCAACGAATCGGTGGTGTTGCTGGCCGAACACGACGGCCGTGCGGTCGGCTTCACCCAGCTGTATCCGATGTATTCGTCCGTGCAGACCGCACGGATCTGGGTTCTCAACGACCTGTACGTCGCCCCCGAGGAGCGACGCTACGGTGTCGCCAAGGCCTTGCTGAAATCGGCCATCGAGTACGCCCGCAACGACGGCGCCAGCCGCCTGCAACTGGAAACCGGCCGTCGCAACGAGGCCGCCCGCGCGCTGTATCGCGCCGCGGGCTGGAAGGAGGACGACACCCAATGGTATTCAGTCCCCTTGGGCTGAACGAAGGCGGCGCATGGGCAAGCTGAAACGCAAGGACTACGAGACCCTGCTGGAACCGATGCAGGTGGAACTGGCGCGGATGGCGCAGTGGGCGCAGGCCACCGGCCAGCGCATCGTGGTGCTGTTCGAAGGCCGCGACACCGCAGGCAAGGGCGGCGCCATCGATGCGATCCGTGAACACCTCAATCCGCGTCAGTGCCGCGTGGCCGCGCTGCCCAAGCCGACCGAGCGCGAGGCGACGCAATGGTATTTCCAGCGCTACGTGCCGCACCTGCCGGCGGCGGGCGAGGTCGTGCTGTTCGACCGCAGCTGGTACAACCGCGCCGGCGTCGAGCAAGTGATGGGCTTCGCCACCGCCGCGCAGGTCGAATCCTTCCTGCGGCAGGCGCCGGTCTTCGAGCAGCAGCTGGTCGATGACGGCATCCTGCTGTTCAAGTACTGGCTGTGCTGCGACCAGGACAAGCAGGAGGAGCGCTTCGCCGAACGCCGCGAAGACCCGCTCAAGGGCTGGAAGCTGTCGCCGATCGACCTCAAGGCTCGCGAGCGCTACACCGACTACACCAGCGCCCGCGAGGCGATGCTGAAAGCCACCCACACCCGGCGGGCACCGTGGACGCTGGTGGATTTCAACGACCAGAAACGCGGACGGCTCACGCTGATCCGCAATCTGCTGGACCGCCTGCCGGACACACGGGTCGATGCCGAGCCGATCGACCTTCCACCGCTGCCGGGCAAACCGAAGAAGGAGCGCTACACGGTGGTGAAGCCGCTTCCCGATTTCCCGCCGGAGAAGAAGAAAAAAGGCTGAGCCAGTCAGGCGATGGCGAAGCCGGGAGGCACATCGGCATCATCGATATCCTCGCGCATCACGCTATCCACGCGCGCCAGCGGCGGCCCCTGCCGCAACCAGCCTGCAAGCGCATCGATGGCGGCCGCCTCGCCCATCGCCAGCACTTCCACCCGGCCATCGGCCAGGTTGGTCGCACGGCAGGCCGCGATGCCCAGCCGCATCGCCTCATCCCGCGTGCTGGCGCGGAACCACACGCCCTGCACCTTGCCGCTGACGAGGAAGCGGGCGGCCGCCATCAGTGGTCGCTCGCCTGCGCAGCCTGGCCGCCGACATCGAACAGCCACAGCATCGCCTGCCGGTAGGTTTCGCCGATGCTGGCGGCATGGGTGCCGTTGTCGATGGGCAATCGCTTCACCACCCACGGCGTGTCGCGGCGCGACTGCCACATGTCCGTCCATTGGCGCACGAAGGCGTGGCGGAATACGGGTTCGCGCTCGCCGATGGCGACCGCCACGCGCAGGCCATCGACCCGATGCGGGCTGGCCTCGGCGAAGAATCGCCCGCGCCCGGGCGTGGTGGCCGGATTGCTGGCGATGCGGCCCCAGAACAGGTCCGGATCCTCCAGCGCCGACCACATCACGAAATAGCCGCTGCGCGATTGCCCGACCAGCACGCGACGCGCGGGATCGATGCGGTAACGACCCTCGATGGCCGGCAGCAATTCGGTTTCGAGAAAGCGATGGAACCGCGGCGCGCCGTCCTCACCGGGCTTGCCGTCGGCGGCGGGCGCGGCGAAGTCGATGTTGCGCTTGTTGATGGCCGCATCGAACCCGCCATAGGCGATGCCGACGACCACCGCTTCGGGCAGCTTCTCGTCGTAAGTCAGGAACAGGTGCAGCGGTGCCAGCATCGGGAACAGACTGTCGCCGTCCAGCAGATAGACGACCGGATAGCGCCGATCATTCGACGCATCGTAGCCCTCGGGCAACCGCACATAGACGTGGTATGCGCGCCCGGTTTCCTGCGATGCCAGCTTGAGATAGCCGCCCTTGAGCGAGGGCAGGTAGTCCAGCGGAACGATGTCGTGCGCGGCGGGTGCCGCGGGCGCGGTTCGCGGCGGCGTCGCGCAGGCCGCCAGCATCGACAGCGAGAGCGCGATCAGGAGCCGGCCCATCGCCGGCATCTTCATGCGCCTCCGGGCGCCGGACCACCGGCCTCGGCGATGGCATCCTCGATCAGTTTGGCGGTGACCGGGCCGACGAACTGCTTCGTCAACTTGCCGTCGGGCGCGATCAGATAGGTCAGCGGCAGGCCGCGCGGCGCCTCGAACGCAGCGGGCGGATCGGTGATGCCGATGATCGCGATCGGGTACACCACGGGCCGTTTTTGCAGGAATGCCTGCAGCTCGGCCACCGGGATGTCCTCGTAGGCCAGCCCGATCACCTCGATGTGTTCGCGCATCGCGTCCAGCGCCGAGAGCTCGGGCATTTCCTCGATGCAGGGACCGCACCAGGTCGCCCAGTAATTGACCACCACCCACTTGCCGCGCTGTGCGGCGAGATCGAAGGTCTTGCCATCGATCGTCCGCACAGTCAGCTTGGGCACTTCGCCGGTCTTCGCCGGCTTCGCATTCGCGGGTGCCTCCGGTCCAGCAGCCGGAGCGACGGCCGGCGGCGCGGCATCTTCGCCGGATGGGCGACAGGCCGCCAGCGCGCAAAGCAGCAGGGCCGGCGCAAGGCGCAGCAGCTTGGTCATGACGTTGGCTCTTTCATGGGGGCGTCGTAGATGCTGGACACCTTGCGCTTCAGCAGGTCGCGCAGCGGGATGCGCAGGCTGTCGAGCGCCTCGGACACGCGCATCCCCAGCGCGTCGTCGCGGCAGGGCAAATGCGCCTCGCGCGTCGGGATGCGCAGGCGGCAGGCCTCGTAGAGTTCGGTCATGGTGATCTGGTCAAGGTCGCGCGACAGCAGCCATTCGCCGTCCTCGGCGCGCACCACCACGTCGATCTCGTTCAGCCGCCCCAGGAACTGCTGCACGAGCGCATCGGTCAGCATCGGCTCCATCGCCTGGATGTCGTCCACGTGCAGGCCCCGCCCGTGCTGGCGCGCGTCCTGCAGCCGTCCCAGCAACCGCAGCAGGCCGTACATCTCGTAGCCTTGCGGCAGCCTCATCGCGGCCGGCTGGTAGCGGAAGGCCGACAGGCTGGCCGCGAAGGACGCCCCCAGCAGCACCGAAACCCAGCCCAGGTAGATCCACAGCAGGAAGATCGGCGCCAGCGCCAGCGCGCCGTACAGATTCTTGTAGGTCTCGGAATGGCCGAAATAGAACCCGAGCCCCCACTTCATCAGGTCGAACGCGGCGGCAGCCAACACCGCGCCGGCGAAGGCATGCCGCCACTTGATGGTCCGGTGCGGCACCACCCGGTAGATCAGGGTGAAGCAGACCAGCTCGATCACGATCGGCGTCATGCGCAGGATCAGGTTGGTCAGCCATTGCCCGGCTTCGGTCTCGAAGATCGCCAGCGCGAACAGCCGGGTGGACAACGCCAAGCTGCTGGCGGCCAGCAGCGCCCCCAGGGTCATCACCGTCCAATAGACCAGGAAACGGCCAAACTTGGGGCGCGCGGTCGGCACCCGCCATATCCGGTTGAATACCGATTCCACGCCGGTCAGCGTCACCAGCAGCGAGACGATCAGCGCGATCACGCCGGCCGTGGTCATCTGCACCTGCGTGTCGCGGTTGGGCATCAGGTAGGTCTTGACCGATTCGGCCGCGGTGGGCACGAAGTTGTTGAAGATGTAGTCGCCCAGCGCATCGGTCCAGCGGTCGAAGCCCGGGAAGGCGGACAGCACCCCGAACACCACGAACGACAGCGGCACCACCGCGAAGGCGGTGGTGAAGGCCAGCGCGCCCGCGGCCTCGAACAGGCGGTCGTCGACGAAGCGTCGGCCGACGAAGCGCGCGAAGGTCAGCATCCGCGCGCGATCGCGGACGCGTTCCATCACGTGGCCCTGCAGGCGGCGGTGGAGGGGCGATCGGGTCATCGGCACAGACTAGCAGGCGACTTCAGCGCATACACTGTCCGCCCATTTCCAGCAGGCGGTGCCGATGGCGGACATCCTGGTGCTCTATTACAGCCGCGGCGGATCGGTGGCCGCCCTGGCCCGGCAGGTCGCACGCGGCATCGGCGAAGTCGACGGCATGTCCGCACGGCTGCGGACGGTACCGCCGGTCGCGCCCGAGACCGAGGTCGCGCTGCCGCCGGTCCCGGAATCCGGCGCGCCCTACGTGGCGCATGCCGACCTGCGCGAGTGCGCCGGCCTCGCCATCGGCAGCCCGACACGCTTCGGCAACATGGCCGCGCCGATGAAGCATTTCCTCGACGGACTCGGCGGCGAATGGGCCAGCGGCACGCTGATCGGCAAACCCGCCGGGGTGTTCACCTCGACCGCCACCCTGCACGGCGGCCAGGAATCGACGCTGCTGTCGATGATGGTCCCGTTGCTGCACCATGGCTGCGTGATCGCCGGCATCCCCTTCAGCGAACCCGGGCTGGGCACCACCCGCGGCGGTGGCACGCCCTATGGTCCGAGCCATGTCGCCGGCCCGCAGGACGATCCATCGCTCACCGAGGACGAGGCCGAACTGGCACGCGCCTTCGGGCGCCGCCTCGCGATGCTGGCGCGGAAGCTTGCCGCATGACCGCCAGCCACCGCATCCTGACCGCCGGGCTGCTGCTGCTCGCGGGGGTTTTTGCCTGGGGATTCCGCGACGATCCGCCCGTACTGGCCTTCGCCGCGCTGCCGCCGCTGATGCTGGCCGCGGCCGTGGCGCTGCGCGTCCGCGGCGCCGGATTCTGGGCCGGAGTGCTCGCGCTGGGCTGGTTCTCCTATGGCGTCATGGAAGCCTGGACCCTGGGCGGACAGGCGCGCGGGTATGCGCTGGTGATCGCCATGCTGGCGGTCGTGATCGTGCTCGCCGTCAGCTGGGACGGAATGCGCGCCCGTTTCGGCCGGCGGGCGGATTCGCCTTAGAATCGTCGGCTTCACCGGCAACGCGGATCGTGCAATGGAAGACCTCCTGATCGTCACCACGGGCGGCACCATCGACAAGGTCTATTTCGATGCGAAATCGGATTACCAGGTCGGCGACCCGCAGATCGGCAAGATCCTCGACGACCTCGGCGTCGCGTTCCGCTTCCATGTCATCCCCCTGCTGCGGAAGGACTCGCTGTTCATCGACGACGGCGACCGCGCGCTGATGCGCGCCACCATCGCCGCGCAGGCCGAGCGCTGCGTGCTGGTCACCCACGGCACCGACAGCATGGTCGAGACCGCGAAGGTGCTGGCCGACATTCCGGGCAAGACCATCGTGCTCACCGGTGCGCTCAATCCGGCCCGCTTCGAGGGCTCGGACGCGGAATTCAACATCGGCTGCGCGGTCGGCGCGGTGCAGTCCTTGCCTGCAGGCGCCTACATCGCCATGAACGGCCGGATCTGGGAGCCGGACAAGGTCCGCAAGAACGTCGATGCCAACCGCTTCGAGGCGACCTGAGGTTCAATCGCGGGCGTTGGGCGGCCCGAGGGCGCGCCACACGCCGCCGAGCTTCTCGTCCTCGCTGCCGATCGACAGCACGCTGCCGGAAATGCGCGGGTCCGGGGCGGAAACCGCTTCGACCTTGAAGCCGTCGACGACCCAGCGCGGCTCGCGGTCGGGCGCCGGAAAATAGGGTGAGTCCAGCGAATCACCCATCCGCCCGGGCGACCACACCAGCGAGCGGAACGGGCCGTATTCGTCGGGATCCGAAGCGGCCACGGCCCAGAGAACACCGGCATCGTCCACGTAGAGGTCGGCCAGGTCGCGATGCGGAGGGACAGTCAGCCAGTTGCCCGGCGCCAGCAACGGCGTTTCATCGGACTGCCAGCGCAGCGTGCCGGATGCCGCGTCGAATTCGCCGAACCGCAGGGTGCCACGCGGACGCAGCCTGGAGCCGCCACGCTCGCCCAACGCCAGCAGGTAGCGGTCGGGGCCGATCCGCCGACATGCCAGACCTTCGTAACCGATGCCGTCCTTGCCGTTGCTGCGCTCCTTCGGCAGCGACATCGCGCGGGCGATTTCGACTTGCCCGCCACGGACGCGCACGTGCATGGCCCGCCCGTATTCCGCATCGCGATAGCTGCTTTCGATGGCGAGGAATTCGCCCGTGCGGCCCTTCAGCGCGCAAACGGCCTCGAGATCGTTGCTCTTTCCGCCGACCTCGTCCCAGTTGCGCACCTGCAGCGCGGTGAAGCGGCTCCCTCCCTTCACCACCGGATCGAGCAGGCCGAAACGCGGCGCATCGGAGAACGACTTGGTGTCGACGACGATGAGGTAATAGCCATTGCCCAACGGCGCCATGCCGCTGATGCCGGGTATCGGCGTGGGCAGGCTGCCCGCCGGGGCATCCTTCGGCGGCGCGGCGGCGCATGCCGCCAGGGAAAGCGCCAGGAGCAGGCTCGGGATGCGGGCGAAGTGCAAGGGCATGTCGTGGACTCGTGGGGACGGGCATGATGCGCGGGCTTCAATATCCGCACAAGCCGTCCCGCACCCTTCAGAACATCCCGGTTTCCAGCCGCGCCGCCTCGCTCATCATGTTGCGGTTCCAGGGCGGGTCGAAGACCAGCTCGACATCGGCCTCGGCGACGGTCGGGATCATTTCCAGCTTGTCGCGCACATCCGCCACCAGGATGTCGCCCATGCCGCAGCCGGGCGCCGTCAGCGTCATCCTGACCTCGACCTTGCGCTGGCCCGGCTGCTCGGGATGCGGCGACAACGCCGCTTCGTAGACCAGGCCAAGGTCCACCACGTTGATCGGGATCTCGGGATCGAAGCAGGTACGCAACTGCTGCCAGACCAGGCGCTCGACGTCATCGTCGCCCGCGCCCTCCGGCAACTCGATCGGATCCGGCGGTTCCTTGCCGATGGCATCCGCATCCTTGCCGGCGACGCGCATCAGGTTGCCTTCGACGAAGACGGTGAAACTGCCGCCCAGCGCCTGGGTGATGTAGCCGATGCTGCCGGCCGGCATCGTCACTTCCTCGCCCGAAGGGACCAGGACCACGGGGCAATCGCGCTCGAAGCGCACGGGTTCGCTGCTGCGGGAGTACATGGAATGCGGGAACGGGGGGAGCCGGTATTGTAGCCTTGCGTTCCCGCTCGCTCCCGCGGCTCAACGCGACGCTTCGTTCCATGCATCCATCCGCTTCACGCATGTCGCATCGCGCCAGCCTGCTCGGCTGGCTCCTGCCGCTCTGCGGTGCGGCCGGCATCGCCGCCGCCTGGGTCCTGCTCGGCCTCGGCCTGAACCGCTGGATGAGCGCGTTTGCGCTGGTCGCCGCGCTCGATCTGGCGCTGATGGCCAAATGGGGCGGATGGCCAGCCGGACGCGACCGCGCCTGGATAGCCGCCGGCGGTACGCTGCTGGCCATCGTGCTGGCCAACTGGTGGCGGGTGGCCGCGCAGATGGGGCTCGCCCTGGGACTCCTGCCCTGGGAGGCATTGCCCAAGATGGGGCCGGGCTTCGCATGGACGCTGGCCCGCCTGGCTAACGGATGGACGGATCTGGCGTTCTATGTCGCCTCGGTCGCCCTTGCGGCGTGGCTTGGCCGCGGCCGCGCGTTCAGTGCCCGCCGTCCAGCGCCTTCAGCTCGCTGACCAGCGCGCTCGCCATCTCCGCGCCGTCGCCGTACAGCATGCGGGTGTTGTCGGCGTAGAACAGCGCATTCTCGATGCCGGCGAAGCCCGTGCCCTTGCCGCGCTTGATCACGACCGTGTTCTTGCTGTTCACGACGTCGAGGATCGGCATGCCGTAGATCGGCGATGCCGGATCGGTCTTGGCGACCGGGTTCACCACGTCGTTCGCGCCGATCACCAACGACACATCGGTATTGGCGAATTCCGGATTGATGTCGTCCATGTCGGCGATCAGGTCATAGGGCACGCCCGCTTCGGCCAGCAACACGTTCATGTGGCCGGGCATGCGCCCCGCGACCGGGTGGATGGCGAACTTCACCTTCACCCCGCGTTCCTGCAGGCGTTGGGTCAACTCCCAGATCTTGTGCTGAGCCTGCGCGACGGCCATGCCGTAGCCGGGCACAATCACCACGCGTTCGGCGTAGGCCATGAGCGCCGCAACATCGCTGGCCTCGATCGGCTTCATGCTGCCGCCGATCGCCTGCATCTCGGCACCGCCCCCGCCAAAGTCGGAGAACAGCACATTGCCGATCTTGCGATTCATCGCCTTCGCCATCAATCGCGTCAGCAGCATGCCGGCCGCGCCGACCATGGTGCCGGCGATGATCAGTGCCTCGTTGCCCAGCACGTAGCCTTCGAACGCCACCGCGAGGCCGGTGAAGGCGTTGTAGAGCGAAATCACCACCGGCATGTCGGCGCCACCGATCGGCAGCGTCATCAACACGCCCAGCAGCAGGGCCAGCACGAAGAACGCGACGATCCACGGCATCGACAAGGTGTACAGCGCCATGCCACCCGCCAGCACCGTGACCAGTGCAACGCAGGCGTTGAAATATTGCTGGCCGGAGAACGCGTAACGCTTGTCCATCCGCCCGTCGAGCTTGGCCCAGGCGATGATGCTGCCGGTCAGCGAGACCGCGCCGATCAGCGAGCCCAGCACCGCCAGCCCCAGCGCGAAGCGCGTGTGCCCGGCCTCGCCGCCGGATGCCTTGACCAGCTCCACCGCGCCGATCGCCGCCGCGCTGCCGCCGCCCATGCCGTTGAACAGGGCGACCATCTGCGGCATGTCGGTGATCGCCACCTTCTTGCCCCAGACCCAATTGAGCGCGCCGCCAATAATGATCGCCACGATCATCAGCGCGATGTTCTGCAGCCCGGGCAGGAAGAACGTCGCCAGCGTCGCCAGCACCATCCCGGCGCCCGCCCACTGGATGCCACTGCGTGCCGTCCTGGGCGATGCCATCCGCTGCAAGCCGAGCAGGAACAGCGTGGCAGCGATGAAGTAACTCAACTGGACCAGGGTGAGGACAGTCATGCGTTGGCCCCTTCGGCGGATGACGCCGGTTGCTTGTCCAGGCGGTGGTGTTCGCGCATTTCGATGGCGGTCTTGAGCAGGCCGACCATGCCCAGGCCAAACGCCACCAGGCCCAGCGAAAGCTGGTTCACGATGGTGTTCTGCGACCGGTACGCGCCGACCAGCCCCACCGCCATCGCGCCCAGCGCGTAGACGGCCAGCAGCACCAGCATCCAGCGCCCCTTGCGCGGATGCTGCCAGACCTTGCGCGAGATCTCGTTCTGGGTCCTGGCCGGGTCCTGCAGGGAGGACAGGCCGATGCCGACCCCCGCGTAGAGCAGCGCGTAGTTCCAGTCGTTGTATATCGCATTCCAGCCGGCCGCCTTGGTGGCGGCCATCGCCAGCCCCGACTTGAACACGTAACCCAAGGCCGCCAGCATCGCCGGGTACTGCAGGTAGCTCAGCCACTGGAAGACATCCCGCGCGGCGGGCCGGCCCGACGACGGCACGGACATCGCACGGCTCATGCCTTGTCTCCCGGCTTGCCGGAGGGCTTGAACATCTCCAGCATCCGTTCGGTGACCACGTAGCCGCCGGCCGCGTTGCCCGCGCCCAGCAGCACCGCGACGAAACCCAGCGCCTTCTCCAGCGGGGTATCCGCATGGCCCAGCACCACCATCGCGCCGATCAGCACGATCCCGTGGATGAAGTTGGAGCCCGACATCAGCGGCGTGTGCAGGATGACCGGCACCCGCGAGATGATCACGTGGCCGGCGATCGCCGCCAGCATGAAGATGTACAGCGCCACGAACCCGTCCGACATCGCCTCGCCCCCGTCGTGTTTCCCGCATCATAACCATGGCTGAACACCCCCGCCCACGGTCAACCGCACGCGCGGATGCGCGTTTGCATCCCCGTGTCCCTTGCATGAACCCGCCCGCGTGTGCCCCGATGCCGGAATGGAACCCCGCTTGAACCGGGTGGCCGATGCGCCATCGGCCCAGACGCTGGACAGCTTCCTGTCCGGGATTGGGGCGCGTGCGTTCCGCTTCGCCGAGATCGGCCTGCGCCACCGCGAGGACGCGCTGGACGTGGTGCAGGAGGCGATGCTGAAGATGCTGGGCTATCGCGACCGCCCCGCCGAGGAGTGGTCGCCGCTGTTCTGGCGGATCCTGCGCACCCGCATCATCGATGCGCAGCGCCGGCGCCGTTTCCGGATCAGCTGGATGGGCTCGGCCACGCTGGACGACGGCAGCGAGATGGAATGGGCCGATGCCGGCCCCGACCCGTCCCGCAGCCACGACAGCCGCGAGGCCTGGGGACGGATGCGCGGGGCGATGCGGGCACTGCCCGAGCGCCAGCGCGAGGCCTTCACCCTCCGCGTGCTGGAGGAGTTCGACGTGGCGCAGACCGCCGCGATCATGGGCTGCAGCGAGGGATCGGTGAAGACGCACCTCTCCCGCGCCCGCAGCGCACTGCAAACGCAACTGGAAGACTGGCGATGAACACCCGACCCGACGACCGATTCGATGCCGCCCTGCGCCATACCTGGCACGAGGCCGCCGACCACCTGCCCGGCTCCTTGCGCCTGCAGCTGGACCCGGCCATTGCCGCCCAACGCCGTGCCACGCCGGCGAAGCGGACGGGCTGGTGGCTCCCGGCCGCCGGCGCATTCGCCAGCCTCGCGCTGGCTGTCGGCCTGTGGTGGTCGCCTGCCTTCCGCCCGGGCGATGCGACCCGGGCCACGCCGACCGCGCAGGTGGCCATCGATGCCGCCACCGTCGCGGTCAACGACGATGACGCCGCCACCGAACTCCTCACCCGCAACCCCGATTTCTACGCCTGGCTCGGCACCGAAGAAGCCCGCCGCCTGGCGATGGAGTGATGACGATGATGATGCTTCGCCTTGCCCTGCCCTTGTTGCTGTCGCTCGCCACGCCTGCCCTCGCCCAGCAATCCGCGCCGCCGCCCGGCAACTGGGAACGGTTGGATGCCGCACAACGCGAACTGCTGCTGCAGCCGGTGCGCGACCGTTGGAATGCAGCCGATCCCGAGCAGCGCCAACGCATGCTGGACCACGCCCGGCGCTGGCGCGACATGCCCGAGGGCGAACGCGACAACGCCCGCATCGGCATGAAGCGCTTCCATCGCCTCAGCCCCGAGCAGCAGGCACAGATGCGGGTGCTGTTCGCCAAGACGCGCGACATGAACCGGCAACAGCGTCGCGAAACCTTCGCTCTTTTCCACGCGATGCGCGAAATGACCGCCAGCCAGCGCCAGACCCTGCGCGACCGCTGGGCCAGGATGACGCCCGAACAGCGCGAGGCGTGGATGCGCGAAAACGCGCCGCGCCGCGACAAGCACCGAATGTCGCGGCCGGACAAGGACTGAGCCTCAGCCCCCGATCGGCGCCTCGCGCGGCGGCCAGACGGTCTTGGCCAGCAGCTCGTCGCCCCAGTCGAAAGCCAAAGCGCTTTCGGCCAGCAGCAGGCTGGCGAAGTTGTAGACGTTGCGCGCGTACATCTCGCTGGCGTGCAGTGCACCCATCGAGGCGAGGCCAAGCGGCCCGGCGACGGTGACGCCGCCTTCGGTCTCGAAGGTCTGGCCCGGCACCGTGAGCGCGCAATTGCCGCCGCTTTCGGCGGCCAGGTCCACGATCACGCTGCCCGGCCGCATCATCGCCACCATCTCGGCGCTGATGATCTTCGGTGCCGGCCGGCCCGGCACCGCGGCGGTGCAGACGATGACATCGACGCTCTTCAGGTGCTCGCCCAACCGGCGCTGCTGCTCGGCGCGCTCCTCCTCGGTGAGCTGCCGCGCGTAGCCGCCCTCGCCCGCCGCGCTGACGCCAAGGTCCAGGAAGCGACCACCCAGGGATTCGATCTGCTCGCGGGTCTCCGGCCGCACGTCGAAGCCCTCGACCTGCGCGCCCAGCCGCTTGGCGGTGGCGATGGCCTGCAGGCCGGCCACGCCGGCCCCGATGATGAGCACCTTGGACGGCCGGATGGTGCCGGCCGCTGTGGTCAGCATCGGAAAGAAGCGCGGTGCGAGTTCGGCCGCAATCAACGTCGCCTTGTAGCCCGCCATGCCCGCCTGCGAGCTCAGCACGTCCATCGCCTGCGCGCGGGTGGTGCGCGGCAGGCGTTCCAGCGGGAAGCTCACGAGGCCGCCAGCGCGCAAGGCCTCGGCGCGCGCGTCGTCGGCCTCGGGCTGGATGCCGCCCACCAGCGCGGCCCCGCGTTTCATCATGCCGATCCGCGCGGCATCCGGCGGCTGTACGCAGAACACGAGGTCCGCGTCGCCCAAGGCGGAAGCCGCATCGTCCGCCAGCGTGGCACCCGCCGCCATGTAGGCCTCGTCCGGGAAATGCGCGCCGCGGCCCAGGCCGCGCTCGATTTTCACCTCGGCGCCGGCCTTGACCAGCTTGCCGCAGGTTTCGGGCGTCAGCGCGATGCGCCGTTCGCCTGCGGGTTCTTTCGCAACACCGACCCGTACTGCCATGCAATCCATCCTGCCGCCGGACATGCCTGCATCCTAACCAGATTCCGGGATGCGGCGAAGGACCCGATTCAGGCGGCGCCGGCCTGGGGGGCGATTTCTTCCCAGATGCGGCGCATGGCGTGGTCGACCGGAGCGTCGATGGCGCGCAGGCTGACGTGCCCGCGTTCGACCATCTGCGCCAAGCCTTCGGCGGTGGCGACGATACGGCGCACCCCGCGGCGGTTGACGATGAGAAAGCGCGAAGTGAGCGGGCTGATCCAGGCGACACGCGCGGCGGATTCACGCCCGTCGTCTTCGAGTATCCGCAGCCCTTGGCCAACCCGGAGCTTGCGCACGCGGGCCACCAGCGTGGGATCGGCCACTTCGCTGTCGGTGCCGCCGACGACGCGAAGTTGCGGCATCGGGTGTTCCTGTCCGCCACCGGCGGCTTCTTCGGTGACCAGCGGCGGCGCGTCGCGGAGAATGCGCTCGGCCTGCGGATCGGCAATCTGCCAGAGCAGCCGCGCAACCGCTTCCTCCGCCATTTCGCCCATGTGGCCGGACAGCGACAGGCATTCGCGGAGGATGTCGAGTTGGGCGGCGAATCCCTGAGCGAGGGCGTGACTTTCGAGCCGCGCCGCATAGGCATCGAGCCGCGAAAGCTCGCCGCCCAGCGCGACCAGCGCGCGGTAGCGCGGCGAATCCTCGCCGTGGCGTAGCCAGGCCTGCACCAACGCCTTGTGGAGATAGTTCTCCATGAACGCGAAGCTGCCGACCGAAAGCGGACGCGCGCCAATGCAGGCGACGATCGCCTGATGCGCCGCGCGGCGCGCGAACTGCAGCCGCTCGCGCCCGTGCAGCGCTTCAGCCAGACGGCGCTCGGACAGTTCCGCGCGCTTGCGCTGCTGGTCGAGGAAGTCGCGCAATTCCTGGGCCGCCAGCTCGAAGATCGCCTGGTCTTCCTGGAAACGCGCCACCAACTCGTCGACGATACGGTCCGCGCGGTCGAGCATCTCCCGGTTGGGCAGGGTCTCGCCGGCATTGCCGTCGCAGGTCTCGGCCAAGGCGTCCAGCAGGCGGCGGGCGGGATGCACGCGGCGGTTGAAGAGCGAATCGTCGAGCATCGCCACCTTGACGTAAGGCATCACCAGCTTGCCCAACATCCGCTCGCCGCGCGGCATCAGGTCGTTCTGGCGCGCGAGGGTGGTGAACAGCAGCGATACCAGATCGATGGCGTCTTCTTCATCCGGGGAGAACGAGGCGTTTTCGGGGTCGAAGCCGAACTGTCCGGCCGCCTTCAGCATCTGCTCGCGCACGACCTGCTGCAGCGGGACGGACGCATGGCGGCCAAGGGCGACGGAGAACGGACCCGGATCCTCGCCCTGCAGCATCGAGGCCACGGTGATCACTTCCGAGGCCCGGAAGACATGCGGAACCGAGGCACCCGTGGGCGACAACCAGGCGCCCGCATGCTGGGCACGCTGCCGCCATTGCGACAACCGTTCGTGGACGATGTCGCGGTAGCGCGGCATCGGCCAGGCCTCGGGCGAACCCGAGAGCGGCGACCCTTGGGTAGAAGGCACGGCGCGCAACGACGGCCGGTCGGACTGGCCGCCTTCCGACGCGCGCATGGACGGAAGCTGGGCCGGAGCGGCGACCGGTGGCTCGGGAGCCGCGGATTGTTGCGCCAGCGATTCGACCAGACCGCCCTCGGGCATCCATGCCTGCTCCGGGCCGGCGGCCCGACCCGTTTCGGCCGGCCGGGGCTTGGCCGCCACCGGCTCGGGAACCGGGGTCACCGAAGGCGCTGCGAGCGGATCGGCAAAATTTTCCAGCACCGCGAGCAGGCGATCCCATGCTTCGCGCAGTACGTCCTCCATGCGTTCGCGCATCGCGCGGAACGCCAGCGGGACCAGCGTCGGGCTGAACTCGGCCAACGGCAGCGTTTCGGAGAAGGCCTGGACCACCGCCTCCACGCCCCACGGATTGCCTGCATCCTGCCGCAGACCAAGCCGGTAGGCGAAACCGCGGACGCGCGCGTCCAGCGCTTCCTGCTGCGGGGCCAATGCCTTCTGCAGTGCGAGCGTGGACTGCTGGGATTCGAGCTGGACAGCGAGCTCGAGTTCGGACATCAGGGTCAATCCGCTGATCGAGCGTTCCTTGGGCCGCTGCTGGTTGCGCCACGACAGCGCACGGCTCTCCAGCGCCATGCGGAACCGCAGCTGCCAGTCGTCCTGCAAATCCTGCAGGACCTGCAAGGCCTGCAGGTCCGCCCGATGGGTGGAATAGTCGCCCGCATGAACGTCAAGCGCCTGCTGCTGGACGAGCAGGTCCCGCCAGAGGCCGACGAACGGCAATGCCACCCACTCCGCCGCGAGGCGGCTGGCTTGCCGATGCAGTTGTTCGTGATCCGGCCCCATGATGAAGCGACCCGCTGTCCCCTGTGAGATGGCGTCATCCATGACGTTCGTTCACCCCGGAATTCCGCTCCGTATGGGCAGCTAAGCTAGCAGGCCCCGTGTCATGATACTGCGAATGTCGTCCCATATTGATGATTTCGCTGGTTTTCCTTGCCTGGACGCCCGGCGCTCCGTGCCATCGCGCCGTCTCGGTCCGCCCGGTCCCGGCCTCGAAGGGCTGCAGGCCATGCTCCGGGCCGCCAGTCGCGTCCCCGACCACGGGACCCGCGTGCCGTTCCGCTTCCTGCGGATTGCCGGAGAGGCACGTGCCGCGCTCGGCGAGGTGCTGGCAAGCCGCAAGCGCGAGATCGACCCCGACGTCCCCGATGCGGTGCTGGACAAGGAGCGACTGCGTTTCTCCCATGCACCGGTGATCGTCGCCGTCGTCGCGCAACAGGGCTATGACGCCAAGATCCCGGCCAGCGAGCGTTTCTCGACCGCCAGCTGCGTGTGCTTCGCGCTGCTGCAGGCAGCGCAGGCCGCCGGATTCGGCGCGCAATGGCTGACCGGTTGGGCCGCCTACGACCCCGTGGTGAGGGAGCGTCTGGGGATAGGCCAGGACGAGGCCATCGTCGGCTTCATCCATGTCGGCACTGCACTGACGGAAGCCCCCGAGCGCGAACGGCCCGACGCGACCGCGCTCCTGAGCGACTGGCAAGCATGACCGCAATCACGCGCCGACCGACCCTGCATCTGGTCGACGCCTCGCTGTACGTGTTCCGCGCCTGGCATTCGATGCCGGACGAATGGCATGACGACGACGGCTGGCCGCTCAACGCGGTACACGGATTCGCGCGTTTCCTGCTGGAGCTGATCGAGCGCGAGCGCCCGCGCCACATGGTCGTGGCCTTCGACGAGGCGCTGGATTCGTGCTTCCGCAACCGGCTGTATCCCGAATACAAGGCCAACCGCCCGCCCGCGCCCGAAGAACTCAGGCGCCAGTTCGCCTACTGCAAGTCCTTGTGCGAGGCGATGGGCATCGTCACCCTCGCCCATGCCGAGTACGAGGCCGACGACCTGATCGGCAGCGCGCTGGAATCCGTGCGCGCCGACGGCTACCGCGGGGTGATCGTGTCGGCCGACAAGGACCTCTCGCAATTGCTGCAGGACGACGACGAACAGTTCGATTTCGCCCGCGGGCAGCGCTGGGGTGCGGCCGGGGTGAAGGCGCGGCATGGCGTGCACGCGCACCAGATCGCCGATTACCTGGCGCTGTGCGGCGACGCCGTCGACAACATCCCGGGCGTCAGCGGCATCGGACAGAAGACCGCCGCGGCGTTGATCTCCCACTTCGGCAGCCTGGACGCGCTGGTGGATCGCATCGACGAGGTCGCCTTCCTGCGCCTGCGGGGTGCGGCAAGCACCGCGCGCCGCCTGCACGAGCAACGCGAGCACCTTCAGCTTTGGCAGCAACTCACCCGGATTGCGCTGGATGCGCCGCTGGCCCCGCGCACCCCGCCCTTCGCCCGTGGGCAGGCCGATGCCGCTGCGCTGGATGATTTCGCCCAGCGTGCACGCATGGGCCCGCTGACCCGCCGCCGCCTGCACGAGGTCGCGCAGGCCTGATCCGCGCCACATCGCTGCCATCGCATCGCCGCCCTGCGCCGGTTAGCATCGAGGCATGAACGATGACCCCGAGATCCTCCACCAGGGCGAATGGCTGCGGCTGGTCAGGCGCGGCAAGTGGGAAGCCTGCGAACGCTGCCACGGCGGTGACGGCACGGCGGTGATCGTGATCGCGGTGACGCCCGCGGACGAAGTGCTGTTCGTCGAGCAATACCGCGTGCCGCTGCAGGCCCGCACCATCGAGATGCCGGCGGGGCTGGTCGGCGACGACCACGACGACGATTCGCTGGAAGCCGCCGCGCGCCGCGAGCTGATCGAGGAAACCGGCTGGGAGCCGCGCCACGTCGACGTGCTGCTGACCGGCCCGACCTCCTCGGGCATGAGCAACGAGCGCATCGCCTTCGTGCGCGCACGCGACCTCGTGAAAGTGGGCGATGGCGGCGGCGTAGGCGATGAAGACATCACCGTGCATGCGGTGCCACGCAACGAGGCCCCACGCTGGCTGATGCAGATGCATGCCGAGGGCTTCGAACTGGATCTCAAGCTCTGGGCCGGGCTGTGGATGATCGAACACAACCCGGACGGCAGTCGCGTCATCGATTGAGCCGGATCAACGCGCCAACCGCGCATCCATGCCAGTCTTCTGGGATCGATCAGGAGACCCCGATGGCCAGCCGCAAATCGCCCACCCGCCCCGCTCGCCCGCGCACGCCGCCGGCATCCGCCAAGCAGGCGGCATTCCGGCGTCGACGCAATGCGCCCGCGCAAGACGTGCCGACCGAATCCGCCTCGGCCATCGCGCAGGCGGAGGCCGAAGCCCGCGTGCAGGCCAACCCGCCGCCCGCCGTGCCGCCGCTTGGCGTATCGCCGGCGGCGCTGGGCGTGGATGCCGAATCCGCGCGCAAGATGGAAACCATGCCGGCCACGGGCGAGGACAGCGGCAGCGCGCCGCTGCCCGCCGGTTATCCCTACCGCACGCGGATGCGCCGCAAGGAATACGAAGCCGAGAAGAAGAAGCTGCAGATCGAATTGCTGAAGGTGCAGAGTTGGGCCAAGGAAACCGGTCAACGCATCGTGCTGCTGTTCGAGGGACGCGATGCCGCCGGCAAGGGCGGCGCGATCAAGCGCTACACGGAGCATCTCAACCCGCGTGGCGCACGGGTGGTCGCGCTGGAGAAACCCAACGAGCAGGAGCGCGGACAGTGGTATTTCCAGCGCTACATCAGCCACCTGCCCACCCACGGTGAAATGGTCTTCTTCGACCGCAGCTGGTACAACCGCGCCGGCGTCGAAAAGGTCATGGGCTTCTCAACACCCGCCGAATACCTGGAGTTCATGCGCGAGGCGCCGGAGTTCGAGCGGATGTTGGCGCGCAGCGGCATTCGCCTCTACAAGTTCTGGTTCTCGGTCAGCCGCGAGGAGCAGCTGCGCCGCTTCAACTCGCGCCGCTCCGATCCGCTCAAGCACTGGAAGCTCTCGCCGATCGACATCCAGTCGCTCGACAAGTGGGACGCCTACACCGAAGCCAAGGAGGCGATGTTCTTCCACACCGACACCGCCGACGCGCCGTGGGTGGTGGTCAAGTCCGATGACAAGAAGCGCGCGCGCCTGAACTGCATGCGTTACTTCCTCAGCACGTTGCCCTACCCCGGCAAGGATCCCAAGGTGGTCGGCGCCGCGGACCCGTTGATCGTCGGCACCGCTGGCGGCGTACTGACCGGCAGCGGGCAATGACCAACCCGGCTTAGACCGGGCGAATCAAGACGCGAAGCGATCAGTCGCGCGCACCAGCGCGTCGATGTTCTCGACCTCGAACGCGGAGTGGCCGGCGGTCGGCGAGATTTCCAGCACCGCCTTCGGCCATGCCTTGTGCAGGTCCCACGCATTCGCGACCGGACAGACCACGTCGTAGCGCCCGTGCACGATCACGCCGGGGATGTCGGCGATGCGGTGCGCGTCGCGCAACAGTTGGTCGTCGGCATCGAAGAACCCCTTGTTGACGAAGTAGTGGTTCTCGATGCGCGCAAAGGCCAGCGCGAACTGCGCATCGCCGTGGCTGTCGGCGTAGTCCTCGGGCACGCGCAGGTAGCTGGTGCCGCCTTCCCAGATACTCCAGCGACGCGCGGCTTCCAACCGGACGGCCTCGTCATCGCTGGTCAGGCGCGTGTGGTATGCCGCCATCAGATCGCCGCGTTCGGCCTCGGGGATGAACTCTCGATACGGCTCGAACTGGTCCGGGAACAGGCGCGAGGCACCTTCCTGGTAGAACCATTCCAGCTCCCAGCGTCGCAGCATGAAGATGCCGCGCAGCACCAACTCGGTGACGCGTTCGGGGTGCTTCTGCGCATACGCCAGCGCCAGCGTCGAGCCCCAGCTGCCACCGAACACCTGCCAGCGCTCGATGCCCAGCATCTCGCGGATGCGCTCGATGTCGGCGACCAGGTCCCAGGTGGTGTTGTCCACCAGGTCCGCATGCGGCGTGCTGCGTCCTGCACCACGCTGGTCGAACAGGACGATGCGGTACTTGGACGGATCATGGAAGCGGCGCATCGCCTCGTTGCAACCGCCACCCGGACCGCCATGCAACATCACCACCGGCTTGCCGTCGGGATTGCCGCACTCTTCCCAATACAGGGTGTGGCGGTCATCGACCTGGAGCATGCCGCTCTGGTTCGGCTCGATCGGTGGATACAGCGTGCGCATGGCGGGCTCCGTGCGAAATGGGGGAAGACGCCAGTGTATCGCCCGCGTCAGATTCGCCGCCCCAGCGTGACGCGATCCCGGTGTTCCAGATCGCGCGCGGTCTGCACGTCGATCAAACCCGCCGCATCGAACAAGCTACGCACGGCCTCGCCCTGATGCCAGCCATGCTCGACCAGCAACCAGCCACCCGGTTCCAGACGGGAGGGTGCTTCGGCGGCGATCGTGCGCAGATCGTCCAGGCCGTCCGCCCCCGAAGCCAATGCGCTCGCCGGCTCGAAGCGCAGGTCGCCTTCGTCCAAGTGGGGATCACTCGATTCGATATAAGGCGGATTGCTGACGATGATGTCGAATCGCTCGCCGGCCAGTGGCGCGAACCAACTGCCTTGGCGGAACGCGATGTTGGCGATGCCGTGCCTCCCCGCATTCGAGCGCGCCACCGCGAGCGCGGCTTCACTCGCATCCGTGGCGATCAACTGCGCACGCGGCCTCTCGCTGGCGATGGCCAGTGCAATCGCACCGCTGCCGGTGCCGAGATCCGCGATGCGCACGTCGGCATCGGCGGGGATCCGCGCCAATGCCAGCTCGACCAGCAACTCGGTCTCGGGGCGCGGGATGAGCGTGGCCGGCGTGACCATGAGATCCAACGTCCAGAACCCACGATGGCCGGTCAGATAAGCCACCGGCTCGCCGGCCTCGCGGCGCGCGGCCAGCGCTTCGAACGCGGCAGCCTCGGTATCACCCATCACATCGCTTTCGTGCAGGAACAACCAGGTCCGCGACTGGCCCAACACGTGCAGCAACAAGACTTCGGCATCGACCGGATCGATGCGCGCGGCGGCGGCGCGGAGGTGATCGGCGAGGGTCGGGGCAGCGGGCGACATCGGCATAGCTTACGTGCCGCGTCTCACCGGGCGAGACGCTTCGCGCGCACGCTCGCGCGATGGCCGCGCAGTTCCGACTCGATTTCACCCCCGCGCCCGGCGTTCAGGCCGCGGGCGGCGGCCGCGCGGATAATCGCCGGATGTCGCCACACCCTGCCCTCGCGTCCTTCCATCCGGCGGTGGCCGGCTGGTTCGCGCGGCGCTTCCCCGCGCCCACGCCCGCGCAGGCCGAAGCCTGGCCGCCTATCGCCAAGGGCAAGCATGTGCTGGTCGCCGCGCCCACCGGGTCGGGCAAGACGCTCACCGCCTTTCTTGCCGCCATCGACACGCTGGTGCGCGAAGGCCTCGCGCACGGGCTACCCGATGCCGCCACGGTGCTGTACGTCTCGCCACTGAAGGCGCTGTCCAACGACATCCACCTCAATCTGGAGGCGCCGCTCGCTGGTATCCGCGAGGAATTGGCCCACTTGGGCCTGCCCGATGTCGATATCCGGACTGCCGTCCGCACCGGCGACACCACGCAGGGCGAGCGCGCCGCGCTGCGCAAGCGGCCGCCGCACATCCTGGTCACCACGCCGGAGTCGCTGTACGTGCTGCTGGGTTCGGAATCCGGGCGGACGATGCTGGCCTCGGTGCGCAGCGTGATCGTCGATGAAATCCACGCGTTGGTGCAAAGCAAGCGCGGCAGCCATCTCGCGCTCTCGCTCGAGCGTCTGGAATCGCTGACCGGGCGCACGCTGCAACGCGTGGGCCTGTCCGCCACGCAAAAACCCATCGATGCCGTGGCGCGCTTCCTCGTCGGCGCCGGCCATGTGGATGCCGAGGGCCGCGCCGATTGCCGCGTCATCGACATCGGCCATGACCGCCCGCGCGACCTGGCGCTGGAAGTGCCGCCCACGCCGCTCACTGCGGCCATCTCCAACGACCAGTGGGAACAGCTCTACCAACGCATCGCCACGCTGGCGGGTGAACACCACACCACGCTGGTTTTCGTCAACACCCGGCGCATGGCCGAGCGCGCGGCGCGCCATCTGGGCGACCTGCTTGGCAAGGAGCACGTCGCCGCGCACCACGGTTCGCTGGCGAAGGAATTGCGCCTCGATGCCGAGCAGCGGCTCAAGGCCGGCGAGTTGAAGGTGCTGGTCGCGACCGCGTCGCTGGAGCTCGGCATCGACATCGGCGATGTGGAGCTGGTCTGCCAGATCGGCTCACCCCGTTCGATTGCCGCCTTGCTGCAACGTGTCGGACGCGCCGGCCACTTCGTCGGCGGCGTACCGAAGGGGCGCTTGTTTGCGACCACGCGCGATGAACTGATCGAGTGCGCCGCGTTGCTGGACTGCGTGCGCCGGGGCGAGCTGGACGCGCTCATCATGCCGCCCGCACCGCTCGACGTGCTGGCGCAGCAGATCGTCGCCGAAGTCGCCTGCCGCGAGTGGAAGGAGGACGCGCTGTTCGAGCGCCTGCATCGCGCCTGGCCGTATGCCGGGCTCCCGCGCGAGACCTTTGGCGAGGTCGTGCGGATGCTGGCCGATGGCTTCACCACCCGGCGCGGCACCCGCGGCGCGTGGCTGCATCGCGATGCCGTGCACGGCGTACTGCGCGGACGCGCCGGCGCACGGATGACCGCGACGATGTCCGGCGGCACCATCCCCGACACCGGCGATTACACGGTGGTGCTCGATCCGGCCTCGATCCAGATCGGCACGGTCAACGAGGACTTCGCCATCGAGAGCTCGGCCGGCGACATCTTCCAGCTCGGCAACGCGAGCTACCGCATCCTGCGCGTCGAGCCGGGACGCGTGCGGGTGGAGGATGCGCAAGGCCTGCCCCCATCGATCCCGTTCTGGCTGGGCGAGGCACCCGGCCGCACCGATGAACTCTCGCTCGGCGTTTCGCGCCTGCGCGCCGACATCGCCCAGCGCATCGAAACCCAAGGCAGCGAGGCCGCGCTGCGCTGGTTGATCGACGAAGTGAACCTCGGCGAAGTCGAGGCCCGCCAGATCGTCGATTACTGCGCGGAGCAGATCATCGCGTTCGGCCTCTTGCCCACCCGCGAGCGGATGGCAATGGAGCGTTTCTTCGATGAGTCCGGCGGCACCCAGCTCATCATCCATTCGCCGCATGGCTCGCGCGTCAACAAGGCTTGGGGTCTCGCGCTGCGCAAGCGGTTCTGCCGTAGTTTCAATTTCGAGCTGCAGGCTGCCGCGACCGAAAACGCCATCATCCTCTCTCTCTCCACCAGCCACAGTTTCCCATTGGATGACGTGGCGAAGTTCCTGCATTCCGGCACTGCTAAGGACGTGCTGGTGCAGGCCCTGCTGGATGCGCCGCTGTTCCCCGCACGCTGGCGCTGGAACGCGACCAATGCACTGGCGCTGCCGCGTTTCACCGGCGGCAAGAAAGTCCCGCCGCAGTTGCAGCGCATGAAGTCGGAAGATCTGCTCGCCACCGTATTCCCGGACCAGGTCGCGTGCCTGGAGAACATCGTCGGCGAACGCGAGGTGCCCGACCATCCGCTGGTTGCGCAAACCCTGCATGACTGCCTGGAAGAGGCGATGGACTGTGAAGGCTGGTTGGCGATGTTGCGTCGACTGGAGAACGGCGACATCGAGATCGTCGCGCGCGACCTGACCGCGCCCTCGCCCTTCGCCGCCGAGGCCTTGAACGCCGCGCCGTACGCCTTCCTCGATGACGCGCCGCTGGAGGAGCGCCGCACGCAGGCCGTGCAGACGCGTCGCTACACCGATCCCGAGCAGGCGCGCGATCTCGGCCGCCTCGACATCGCCGCCATCGAGCAAGTGCGCGAGGATGCCTGGCCGCAAGCGCGCAATGCCGACGAGGCGCACGACGCGTTGATGAGTCTCGGCGCGATCCATGCGGACGAGGCCGAGGCCAGTGGCTGGACGGTGATGTTCGAGGCGCTTGCGCAAGCGAAACGCGCCACCCGGCTCGACATTGGCGACACCGCACTTTGGTGTGCCGCCGAGCGCCTGCCGATGCTGCGTGCCGTGCATGCTGATGCCGTCGCCTTGCGCGTGGTCGAGGCGCCCGCCGAGTATCAGGGGCAGGCTTGGACGCGCGAGGACGCGCTGCGCGAATGGACGCGGATGCGCCTGACCGCCAGTGGCCCGGTCACCGTCCTGCAGTTGGCGGCATTGCTGGCAACGCCCGCAAGCGACATCGACTTGGCGCTTGCCGCCTTGGAGCGCGATGGCTACGCGCTGCGCGGCCATTTCGACGAAAGCATCCCCGGCGAGCAATGGTGCGAGCGCAACCTGCTGGCGCGCGTCCACCGGCTGACGCTGGGGCGGCTGCGGCGCGAGATCGAACCCGTCTCGCCGCAGGACTTCATGCGCTTCCTGTGCGATTGGCAGCACGTTGCGCCGCATGCGCGGCTGCGCGGGCCGGAGGCGCTGGCGAATATCCTCAACCAGCTGGAAGGCTTCGAGGCCGCGGCCGGCGCGTGGGAGTCGGAGCTCCTGCCGGCGCGCCTGTCTGATTACTCCATCCAGTGGCTGGACGAGCTGTGCAGCGCCGGTCGCGTGCGCTGGTCGCGGCTGCGGCCTGCCAGCGAAGGCGCGAGCGGCAAGTCGCCGGTGCGCGCCACGCCCATCGTGTTGCTGCCGCGCCGCGCGCAATCGACCTGGATGCAGCTCGCCGCCGAGCCCGACGCCTCCGCGCTGTCCTCGCGCGCCGCGAAAGTCGCCGATGCGCTGAAAGACCACGGTGCTTTGTTCTTCGACGAATTGATGGACGAGTCTCGCCTGTTGCAGACCGAACTGGAGGATGCGCTGGGCGAACTGGTCGCACGCGGCATCGCCAGTTGCGACAGCTTCGCCGGCCTGCGCGCGCTGCTGCTGCCGCAAGGCAGGCGGCCCCGGACATCGCGACGGTTGCGACGCGTCTCCGGCATCCACGACGCCGGCCGCTGGTCCGTGCTGCGTCGCCCGCTGCTTGAGGATGCCGACACGCCCGATGTGGCGCTCGAACACGCCGCCCACGTGCTGTTGCGCCGCTACGGCATGGTCTGCTGGCGCCTGCTGGAGCGCGAGGCCGGCTGGCTGCCGCCGTGGCGGGAGCTCTTGCGTGTGTACCGAAGGATGGAGGCGCGCGGCGAGCTGCGCGGGGGGCGTTTCGTCGCGGGGCTGGTCGGCGAGCAGTTCGCCCTGCCCGAGGCCGTCGCCTTGCTGCGCCAGGTTCGCAAACGGGAGGCGGATGGCGCGATGCTCGTGCTCTCCGCCACCGATCCGCTGAACCTCGCCGGCACCCTGCTGCCCGGCGAGAAAGTGCCGCGCACGCCCGGCAACCGCCTGTTGCTGCGCGACGGCATCGCATTGGCCGCATGGACCGGCAGTGAATTCCGCCCGCTGGCCGACCTCACCCCGGACGAAGCCACCGCGGCCCAGTCCTTGCTGCAACTGGCCCCGGCGCATCGGCGCCGCAACCAGCCGGTACCGGCGCCGATAGCCACTGCATCGATTATCGATAGTTAATATCGATCGACAGTATATCAACTATCGATTTGAATTATCGATAGACGGCGCCTACCCTATGCAGGTCGGACAGGCCCGACCTGCCCGATCTTTCTTTCGCCCCCGCTACACCCATAGGAGTTTTCGATGTCCCTGATCAATACCGAAGTCCAGCCGTTCAAGGCCAATGCGTTCAAGAACGGCGAATTCATCACCGTCACCGAGGCCGATCTGAAGGGCAAGTGGTCGGTCGTGATCTTCATGCCGGCCGCCTTCACCTTCAATTGCCCGACCGAGATCGAGGACGCCGCCGATCATTACGCCGAGTTCGAGAAGGCCGGCGCGCAGGTCTTCATCGTCACCACCGACACCCACTTCTCGCACAAGGTCTGGCACGAGACCTCGCCGGCCGTGGGCAAGGCCAAGTTCGCCATGATCGGCGACCCGACCCATGCGCTCTCCAAGGCGTTCGACGTGCTGATCCCGGAAGAAGGCCTGGCCCTGCGCGGCACCTTCATCATCAACCCGGACGGCGTGATCAAGACGATGGAAGTGCACGACAACGCCATCGCCCGCGACGTCACCGAGACCGTGCGCAAGCTCAAGGCCGCCCAGTACGTCGCCAACCACGACGGCGAAGTCTGCCCGGCCAAGTGGAAGGAAGGCGAGAAGACCCTGAAGCCGTCGTTGGAACTGGTCGGCAAGATCTGATTCGCCCGCTGCGCCCCCGCAGCGACGGATCCAACGGCAATACCCACCCTCTTCCCTTTCGGAAGAGGGTTGGGAAGAAGGCGCGACGCGGCATCCCTCCCGCGCCTTGCTCCCAGCCCTCCCTGTGTCTTTCGCGCCATCGACGCGAGGACCGCACGTTTCCACATCATGTAATCGCCATTTCACCGCTTCCGAGGAGAGCCCGACATGCTCGACACCGAACTCAAGACCCAGCTCACCGCCTACCTGGAGCGCCTGCAGGTGCCGCTGACGCTCATCGCCACGCTCGACGCGACCGAAGCCAGCCGCGACATGCGTGCGCTGCTCGACGACATCGTCGAAGCCGGCGCCGGTCGCATCGGCCTGAAGGATGCCGATGCCGCCGACGTCGAGCCCGGCAGCCGCCTGCCCAGTTTCCGCATCACCCGCAATGATGGCGATGTCGGCGTCGAATTCGCCGGACTGCCGCTGGGCCACGAGTTCACCTCACTGGTGCTTGCGCTGCTGCATGTCGGCATGCATCCGCCCAGGCTCGATGAGGAGGTCATCGGCCAGATCAAGTCGCTGGAAGGCAGCGGCCCCGACAGCGAGCTGCACTTCGAGACCTTCTTCTCGCAGTCCTGCCAGAGCTGCCCGGACGTGGTGCAGGCGCTCAACACCATGGCCGCGCTCAACCCGCGCGTGCGCCATACCGCCGTTGATGGCGCTGCCTTCGCCGATGAAATGGAAGAGCGCGGCGTGATGGCCGTGCCCACCGTGCTGCTCAATGGCCAGCCCTTCGGCGCCGGACGCATGGGCATCGGCGACATCATCGCCAAGCTCGACACCGGCGCGTCCGCCAAGGCCGCGCAGGCGATCAGCGAGAAGGCCCCGTTCGACGTGCTGGTGGTCGGCGGTGGCCCCGCCGGCGCCGCGGCGGCGATCTACGCCGCGCGCAAGGGCATCCGCACCGGCGTGGTAGCCGAGCGCTTCGGCGGCCAGGTGCTGGACACGCTCGCCATCGAGAACTTCGTCTCGGTCAGCCACACCGAAGGCCCGCAGATGGCCACCGCCCTGGAAGCGCATGTCGCCGACTACGACGTGGACGTGATGAACCTGCAGCGCGCGGAAAAGCTCGAAAAGGTCGACGGCGGCTTCCGCCTCACCACCGCCAGCGGCGCGACGCTGCAGGCGAAGTCGGTGATCGTCTCGACCGGCGCGCGCTGGCGCAAGATGGGCGTGCCCGGCGAAGACCAATACATGACGAAGGGCGTGGCGTTCTGCCCGCATTGCGACGGGCCGCTGTTCAAGGGCAAGCGCGTGGCGGTGATCGGCGGCGGCAACTCCGGCGTCGAGGCGGCGATCGATCTCGCCGGCATCGTAGGCCACGTCACCCTGATCGAATTCGACGGTAGGCTGCGTGCCAACGAGGTGCTGCAGGCCAAATTGCGCAGCCTGGCGAACGTGGACATCATCACCTCGGCGCTCACCACCGAAGTGCTGGGCGATGGCAGCAAGGTCACCGGCCTCGTGTATGAAGACCGCACCACGGGCGGCAAGCACAAGGTCGAACTCGAAGGCATCTTCGTGCAGATCGGTCTGTTGCCGAACACCGAGTGGCTGAAGGACAGCGGCGTCAACTTGAGCCCCCGCGGCGAGATCGTCATCGACGACCGCGGCGCGACCTCCCTGCCCGGCGTGCTGGCCGCGGGCGATGCCACCACCGTGCCGTACAAGCAGATCATCATCGCGATGGGCGCAGGTGCGACCGCTTCGCTCTCCGCCTTCGATCACTTGATCCGCAGCCCGGCGCCGGCGACGGAACAGGCGATGGCCGCATGAACCTGCGCGACCTCAAATACCTGGTGGCGCTGGCCGACCACCGCCATTTCGGCAAGGCGGCGCAGGCCAGTTTCGTCAGCCAGCCGACGCTTTCCACCCAGATCAAGAAGCTGGAAGAAGAGCTCGGCGTGCAGCTGTTCGAGCGCGCGCCGCGCAAGGTGATGCTGACGCCGATCGGCCGCGAAGTCGTCGCGCGGGCGCGCGGCATCGTCGGCGAGGTGGAGTCGATGCGCGACCTCACCCGCCGCAGTCAGGACCCGGAATCGGGCACGTTGCGGCTGGGTGCGTTCCCGACGCTCGCCCCCTACTTCCTGCCGCACGCGGTGCCGGCCTTGCAAAAGCGTTTCCCGCGTCTGGAACTGCTGCTGGTCGAGGAAAAGAGCGATGCGTTGATCGCACAACTGCGCGAAGGCCGCATTGACGCCGCCCTGCTGGCGCTGCCGATCCACGACGACCAGCTGCATGCGGAGTCGCTGTTCGACGAGGCCTTCCTGCTGGCCACCCGCGAGGGCGGCGCATTCGCCGAACGCCGCGGCATCACCCTGAGCGATCTAGACGACCAGACGCTGCTGCTGCTGGAAGACGGCCACTGCCTGCGCGACCAGGCGCTGGACGTCTGCCGCTTGTCCGGCGCGCACGAGAAGGCCGGCTTCCGCGCCACCAGCCTGGAGACGCTGCGGCAGATGGTCGCCGCAGGCGGCGGGATCACCCTGCTGCCGGAACTGGCGACGCGCCCGCCGGTGGCGCAGCCCGATCACCTGCGCCTGGTGCCGTTCGTGGGCGAGACGCCCAAACGCAGCATCGCGCTGGTCTGGCGCAAGAGTTCGGCGATGGGCGCGCTGCTCGGCGACATCGCGGACACGCTGCGCCCGCTGTCGTCCGCACTTCTCGCCGCCTGACCGCCGGTCAGCGGCGCCGCACGCCGCCGGCTACTTCCCCTTGGCTTTCTTGTTGATGCGGATGGCGATCACTCCGGGCCAACCATCCCGCGGGGGAGGCGGCAGCACTGCCTTCGCCAGGAGTCCCGCGGCGCAGCGCGTGCTCGGGTTCGACGGGTCGAAAGCGACGTCGCGCAGCCGCCCATCGATGCGGACGCCGTAGACGAAGCGGTACTCGATGCCGCGCATCAAGGCGAAGATCGATGGCATCGGGCAATCCTTCTTGGCCTGCTCCAGGGTCGCCCTGATCGCGCCCGACGCCGTCTTCCCATAGGCCTTGCCTTCGGGCGTCGACCATGCGTCCTTGGCCGCCTGATAGCGGGCCTCGAAGGCCGCGTCTTCGGCATGGGCCGGCAGCGCCGCGCCGATCAGGACAAGAGCAAGCAGGCGTTTGGTCATGGGCTCTCCGAAGATGGTGATGGGCGATCAGCGGAAGCTATCACCGGGCGGGTAAACGGCGACTGACGACCGGCTTCAATCCGGCCACGAAGATGCCGGCGAGCGAAACCAGCAAGCCGGCCCATTGCCGCGGTGAGGTCGGGTGCCCCAGCAGCACGACATCCAGCAAATAGGCCACGACCGGCTGGAAGAGCAGCAGCAGGCCGACCATCGCCACCGACAAAACCGCGATGGAGCGCGAAATCAGGATCCAGCTGAGGCAGTGCCCGACCGCCGCCAGCGTCAACAGGATGCCGAACGATCCCCAGGATGGGATGGCGAACGAAGCGCCTTCGGCCAGACCCATCAGCCCCAGGCACAGGGCCGAGCCGAAGGCCGCCAGGCACAGCACCTGCTCGATCGGCGCGCGCGTCGAGGTCAGCTTGGCTTCCGCCTGCGAACGCTTGATGCCGATGTTGTAGGTGGCGTAGGCCACACCGGTACCCAGGCCCAGCCAGACGCCCCAATGGTATTCGTCGGGCAGCGTCGCCCAATCGCCGCCGAGCAGCAGCCACAGCCCCAGGAAGGCCAGCAGGACCCCCATGGCGAAACGCGGGGTTGGCTGCTCGCCGAAGAACAGCACGCCGGCCAGCGCCATGAAGAACACCTGCGCATTGGCCAGCAAGGTGGAAAGACCCGGTCCGACGATCAGGATGCTCCGGTGCCACATCCACAGGTCGATGGCGAAAGCGAGCGCAGGCAGGATGATCCATGCCCAGGCCTTCCTCGACAGGGGCTGCCAGCCGTGCCGGAACGTCACCAGCAGAGCCAGCAGGATGCCCGACAGGAACATGCGCCAGAACGCCGAAACGGTCGGCGGGGTGTCGGCGAAACGCACCATCAGCCCGTTGGTGCCGATGATCGCCGCGCCCATCAGGAGCTGGGCGACGGCGGCTTTTCGCTGCGTGGCGTCGGCTGGCGCCGCGCTCATGCCGGCAGCCAGCCTTCGCCTTCTTCGTCTTCGTCCGCTTCGGAGGGGCCGGCTGTCGGCTTGAAGAGCGGGAGGGTCCTGAGCAGGGCCTCGGCCTCGGGGTACCAGTCGTCGGGGACGCGCACCTCGATGAACCCGGTGGCGGGCAGCTCGCCCATTCCCCCCACCAGGTGCTCGCCCAGCACGAACGCGGGGATGTCGGCATCCTCCAGCGCATGCTTCACCAGATGGGCATCGATGGAATTGAGCGCCTGGTAGACGGTACGCATGCGGATTCCCGCGAGGGGGCGGGCCAGCATAACGGTAAACTGGGCGCAGCTTTCCCGAACATCAGCGAATACGCCGCCCCATGACCGACAGCCACGCCCCCGCGCCCGAGCGCACCGATTTCATCCGCAACATCGTCCGCGAGGACCTGGCGAGCGGCAAGCACGACCACGTCAAGACGCGCTTCCCTCCCGAGCCCAACGGCTACCTGCACCTGGGGCATGTGCGTGCGATCCACACCGATTTCGGCATCGCGGCGGAGTTCGGCGGCGACTGCAACCTGCGCTTCGACGACACCAACCCGGCCAAGGAAGACCCCGAATACGTCGATGCCATCCAGGACGACGTGCACTGGCTGGGCTACGACTGGCACGACCTGCGCCACGCTTCCGACTATTTCGGCGTGTTGTATCTCGCCGGCGAGAAGCTGATCCGCGATGGCAAGGCCTTCGTCTGCGACCTCACGCCGGAGGAAATCCGCGCCACCCGCGGCACCCTGATCGAGCCGGGCACGCCCTCGCCCTATCGCGATCGCTCGGTGGAGGACAACCTCGACCTGTTCCGGCGCATGCGCGCGGGCGAATTCGCCGATGGTGCGCGCACGCTGCGCGCGAAGATCGACATGGCCTCGCCCAACATGAACATGCGCGACCCGGCGCTGTATCGCATCAAGCACGTCGAACACCAGAACACCGGCGATGCGTGGCCGATCTACCCGATGTACGACTACGCGCATTCGCTCTCCGACGCGATCGAAGGCATCACCCACTCGCTGTGCACGCTGGAGTTCGAGGACCATCGCCCGCTGTACGACTGGTGCGTGGACCACGTCGAGTTGCACAAGCACCCGGAACTGCTGGCACCGCTGACCGCGCAGGGCCTGCCACTGGAGGCCGCCAAGCCGCGCCAGATCGAGTTCTCGCGCCTCAACCTCGATTACACCGTGATGTCCAAGCGCAAGCTGATGGCGCTGGTGAACGAGAAGCTGGTCGATGGCTGGGACGACCCGCGCATGCCGACGCTGCAGGGCATCCGCCGCCGCGGCTACACGCCGGAGGCGCTGCGCCTGTTCGTCTCGCGCCTGGGCCTGTCCAAGCAGAACTCGACCATCGACTACACGGTGCTGGAAAACACCCTGCGCGAAGACCTGGACGGCCGCGTCGAGCGCCGCATGGCGGTGCTGAACCCGCTGAAGTTCGTGCTGACCAACCTGCCGGAGGATCACCGCGAAACGCTGGCCTTCGCCAACCATCCCAAGGACGAGTCGATGGGCAGCCGCGAGATCGGCTTCTCCAACGTCCTGTGGATCGATGCGGAAGACTTCGCCGAAGTGCCGCCCAAGGGCTGGAAGCGCCTCGTGCCGGGTGGTGAAGTGCGCCTGCGCGGCGCCGGCATCGCGCGCGTGGATGAAGTGGTGAAGGACGACGCGGGGCACATCATCGAACTGCGCGGCTGGCTGGACCCGGAATCGCGCCCCGGCATGGAAGGCGCCAACCGCAAGATCAAGGGCACCATCCACTGGGTCGATGCCGCGACCGGCGTGCCCGCGGAGTTCCGCCTGTACGACCGCCTGTTCACGGTGCCGAACCCGGACGACGACAGCGAAGGCAAGACGTATCGCGACTACCTCAACCCCGAATCGCGCCATGTCGCGCACGGTTACGTGGAAGCCTCGGCCGCCGATGCAACGCCGGAGACGCGCTTGCAGTTCGAGCGCACCGGCTACTTCGTCGCCGACCGCCGCGACCACGCGCCTTCACGCCCCGTGTTCAACCGCGCGGTGACCCTGCGCGATACCTGGATGCAGAAGGAAGGCTGAAGATGCGTCGCATCGCCCTCGTCCTGATCGCGGGCCTGCTGGCCGTGCTGGCGGGATGCGCCGCATCCAAGTCGCCCGCGCCGGACTTCCCGACGAATCCCTTCGACCGGCCGGCAAGCCAGCGCCCGATCGGCAGTGATTCCGCGGCTGTTGATCGCAGCTGCAAGACCGATGCCGACTGCACGGTCAAGGATGTCGGCAACTGCTGCGGCTATTACCCGGCCTGCGTGAACGTCACCGCCAAGCCCGACCCGAAGGCCGTGCAGGCGCAGTGCGCGAAATCCGGCATGGCGAGCGTATGCGGCTTCCGCGAGATCAGCGGCTGCACCTGCGTGAAAGGCCAGTGCGCCGCCGACAACCGGACCGCCACGCCGTGATGCTGCCGCTGCAACAGCACCTGACCCTGCCGGCGTGGGTGCACGAATTCCCCTTCGCCGACCGCTATCCGGGCGACGAAGCCAAGGTCGCCCTGGCCGTCGAGCTCTCGCGCCACAACATCGACTCGCGCTCCGGCGGGCCGTTCGGCTCGGCGGTGTTCTCGCCGGACGACCGGCTGATCGCCGTCGGCGTCAATCGCGTGTTGCCACAGAACTGCTCGGTGGCGCATGCCGAAATGATGGCCTTCATGCTGGCCCAGCAGCGCCTGCAACGCGCGCGCCTGAACGTGAACGATGACGGCACCCGCTACACGCCGATCACCCTCGCCACCTCCGCACAGCCCTGCTGCCAGTGCTATGGCGCCAGCATCTGGGCCGGCATCGACCGGCTGCTGATCGGTGCGCGCAGCGAGGATGTCGAATCACTGACCGAGTTCGATGAAGGCCCGCTGCCTGCCGACTGGATCGGGGAGCTGCAGCGTCGCGGCATCGAGGTGGTGCGCGATGTCCAGCGCGAGGCCGCGCGTGAGGTGCTGCGCGACTACGGCCTGCTCGGCGGCGCGAATTACTGACCCGTGGACGGCCTGCTGTGCTGGTGCCGAAGCGGCTTCGAGCCGGACCTTGCCGCAGAGCTGACCACGCGGGCGGCCGAAGCCGGCATCGCCGGCTACGCGCGCACCGAGCGCGGCAGCGGCCATGTGGTGTTCCACGCTGACGAGGCCGCGGCGCTGGACACGGCCCTGCCCTGGCGCTCGCTGGTGTTCGCCCGGCAGAAGATGCGGCTGATCGCGGAGTTGCGCGACCTGCCCGCCAGCGACCGCATCGGCCCAATGCTGGAAGCCTTGCAAGCCCATGGAACGCGCTTTGGCGAACTTTGGGTCGAGCATCCGGATTCGGATGCCGGCAAGCCGCTGGCAGGCCTTGCCCGCAGCTTCGGCAACGCGCTGCGACCCGCGTTGCGCAAGGCCGGCACGCTGACGCCGAAAGACAACGACAAGCTGCCCCGGCTGCACGTGGCCTTCGTCGATGGCGGCCATGCCTTCCTTGCGATGAGCGATCCAGCCGACAGCGCACCCTGGCCGCTCGGCATCCCGCGCCTGCGCATGCATGCCGAGGCGCCCTCGCGCAGTGCGTTGAAGCTGGAAGAAGCGCTTATGGTCCTGCTGGATGCACGCGAGCGCGAAACCCTTCTGCAGGCCGGCATGCGCGCCGCGGACCTCGGCGCCGCACCCGGCGGCTGGACCTGGGTGCTGACGCGCCACGGCCTGCACGTCACCGCCATCGACAACGGTCCTCTGCGCCCGCACGTGTTCGATAGCGGGCGGGTGACGCACTTGCGCGAGGACGGCTTCAGCTGGCACCCGGCGCAGCCGCTGGACTGGATGGTCTGCGACATGGTGGAGCAGCCGATCCGCGTCGCCCGGCGGATGGCCGAATGGTTTGCCAACGGCTGGTGCCGGCACGCGATCTTCAACCTGAAGCTGCCGATGAAAAAGCGCTGGCAGGAAACGGAGCGTTGTCTCGCGCTGTTCGCGGACGAGGCCTGCGTACCGCTGGTGCTGCGCGCGCGGCAGCTCTACCACGACCGCGAGGAGATCACCGTCTTCGCCTCGCGGGCGCCATCATTCGACCGGCGCTGAGTCGGTCGTCTCGCGCACCCAGGTTTCCTGCTGGTCCACCACCAACTCTTCCAGCAGCGCCCGCTCGGTATCGATACGCCCGACCGATGCGCGCGCATCCAGCTTGGCGGCCGCGGTGGCGGCATCCTTCCATGCGATGGTGATGCGCAGGTCCCATTCGTCGTTCTTCTTGTTCAGCAAGGGCTGCGCGATGCGGTACCAGAGCATGCGTCCATCCTTGCGCAAGGCATCCAGGCGTGGGCGATCGACCCGTTCGAACAGGGTCATGAACTGCGCCATCCGCCCCGGCTTCACCCAGATGGTGCGCTCGACCAGGAACGGGGTATCCGACGCGGGCGACTGCGCCCAGGCGCACGGCAGCAGCAGGCAGGACAAGAGCAACAAGGTCAGTCGTTTCATGGGCATCGTGGCAACGGGTTTCTCAGGAACGGGCGCCGGCAGCATGCCGCCACAGCGCGTTGCGCAGCGGGACCAGCGCATTCGCCGCGCCCAGCGCGTGGCCGCGCAGCATCGTCGGCAGCACGGCATCGTTGGAATAGACGCGGTTGATCGCCTCGAAGGCGAAGGTGGACACCACGTTGTCGCTGCGCCGCATGCGCGCCCAGCGCTGCAGGCGATTCGGCGCATCGAACTCACGGCCGCGCCGTTTCGCCTCGCGCACGGTGTCACGCAACGCGGCGACATCGCGCAGGCCGAGATTCACGCCCTGCCCGGCGAGCGGATGCACGACATGCGCGGCATCGCCGAGCAGCAGCACGCGCCCTTCGCATTGCGTGCTCGCCAGCCGGCGCCGCAACGGGAAGGCGACGCGGCGCGAAACCGGCCGCACATCGCCCAGCCTGGCGCCGAAGGCGTTGGTCAGCTCGATGCCAAAAGCCTCCTCGTCCCGCGCCAGCACGCGTTCGGCCTCGGCATCCGGCAGGCTCCAGACGATGGAGCTGCGGCGATCCGCATCGACCGGCAGGAAGGCCAGCGGTCCGCTCGGCAGGAAGCGCTGCCAGGCGGTGAGCCGATGCGGCAGCGCGGTCTCGACGTAGGCGACGATGCCGCGCTGGCCGTAGTCATGCGTGGGCGCCGCGATCCCCGCAAGCGAGCGCAGCGTGGAGTTCGCGCCATCGGCGGCGATGGCGATGCGTGCGTCGAGCATTTCGCCGCCTTCCAGCGTCAGGCGCACGCCATCCTCGCGCTGCTCCAGTCCGTTCACGCTCGCGGGCTGGAAATGCTCCACGCCGGCGCGGCTGGCGGCCATCCACAGCCGCTCGGCCAGGAGGTCGTGTTCGATGATCCAGCCCAGTTCGCGCCGCGCCAGCGCATCGGCATCGAAATGCAGCTCGCCGCCGCCGGCCGCATCCCACACCCGCATTTCCCGATAGGGCTGCGCGCGGGTGGCGAGGATGTCCTGCCACACGCCCAGTGAATCCAGCAGCGCGGCGTTGTCGGGCGCGAAGGCGAACACGCGCAGGTCGGGCTGATCGCGCGACCAGCGCGCGGGCTGGCCCGCCTCGACCAGCGCCACCTGCAGGCCGGCATCGGCCAGGGCGAGGGCGCAGGCCGCGCCGACCACGCCACCGCCGACCACGATCGCATCGCGCTGCAGGCGCCGACTCATCGCACGGCCTCGCGGCACAGCGCCGGTACGTCGCCGCGATACCCCATGCCACCAGCCGCGACCTGCGCGCGCAGGCCCGGCACGTTCGCCAGCGCCGCCATGCCAAGGCTGCGTAGGCCGCGCATCACCAGGCCTTCATTGCTGCTGGCACGCGCCATGCCGTCGGAGAAAGCCAGCGTACGTTCGCGGTCTTCGCTGCGGCGCGCGGCATAGGCTTCCGGCATCGCGGCATCGTCCAAGCCGTGCGCGGTGATTTCCTCGACCAGCGTCAGCGCATCACGCAGGCCCAGGTTGAAGCCCTGCGCGCCGATCGGATGGATGCTTTGCACGGCATTGCCCAGCAGCACCGCGCGCGGCGCTCCCAGGCGATCGGTGACGACGCGAATGGCCGGATAGCGGCTGCGCTCGCCACTGGCGAGGAAACGCCCGGCGCGCCAGCCGAAGGCGTCCTGCAGGCGCGCCAGCCATGCGCGCTCGTCCAGCGCGGCGACGGCATCGGCCTCCTCGCTGGGCACGCCGTGCACCACGCCGTAATGACGGTCCAGCCGCGGCAACAGGGCGGTCGGACCATGCGGGCCGAGGCGCTCCCAGGCGGTGCCGTCGGGCGCACGTTGCGGACGCACGCGGCTGACGAACAGGGCCTGGCCATAGTCATGGCGCTGGGCGCCGATGCCGAGCGAGGCACGCACGGCGCTTTCCACGCCATCGGCGCCCACCAGCAGGCGCGTGGCCAACATGCGCTCGCCCTCGGCGTCGGCCAGCCGCACTTCACGCAGGCCATCCTCGCGCAGGTGAGTGCCGATGAAGCGCGCGGGCCGGTAACGGGTGAGCGAAGCGACATCGCCCAATCGCGTTTCCAGCGCCTGGCCGAAATCCCTGGCGATGACGACGTGGCCGAAGGCCTCGCGGCCGGTCTCGGTTGCATCCATCACCACGCGGCCGAAATCGCCGACGCGGCTGGCGTGGATGCGGCGAATCGGCGATGCGCTGTGCAGCAGCGGCCAGATGCGCAGCGCCCGCAAGGCGTTGCAGCTGGCCTCGGCCAGGCTGAGGTTGCGCTCGTCGAACACCGGCGGCAACGCGCCGGGCGGCGCGGCTTCGACCATCGCCACGTCCAGACCGCTGTTTTCGAGCGCGATGGCGAGGCTGGCACCGACCAGTCCGCCGCCGACGATCACGATGTCGTGTTGCGCGTGCATGCGGGAATGATAGCGACCACGATAGAATCCCGGGATGACGGAGAACGCCCCCATGAACCTGAACCCGAATCTCGAGCCGCGCAGCCGTGGCGTGAACCTTGCCCTCCTGGCTGGCCTGGCGCTGGTGATGGTGGCCACCCGTTTCAACCATTTCGGCGCGATCCCCGATGCCTCATGGGCGGTGTTCTTCGTCGGCGGCTTCTATCTGCGCCAATGGACGAAGTGGGCCTTCCCGCTGCTGATGGCGCTGGCCGTGGTCGTCGATTGGGCCGTGATCACCTCGCAAGGCATCAATTTCTGGAGCCATTACTGCGTCTCGCCGGGCTACTGGATGCTGGTCCCCGCCTACTTCAGCCTGTGGGCCGGCGGCCTGTGGGTGGCGAAGCAGGAAGGCGATGCAGGCGCACGCATCGGCAAGCTGGCGTTGGCGATGGTGGCCTCGGTCGCGGCCTGCCAGCTGTTCGCCCAGGGCGGCTTCTACTGGCTGAGCGACGTGGTGGTGGACAAGACCGTCGCCGGCTGGGCCAGGAACTACATGGACTGGGTCGGCCCGTACCTGATGACCACCGCGATGTACGTCGGCGGCGCGCTGGCGTTGCACCTGACCGCTCATGCCCTGCGCGGCCAACGCACGCAGGCCGCGCGCGGCTGAGCCAGGCCCGAGACGAATGGGCAATCGCCTCTCCAAGATCTACACCCGCACCGGCGATGACGGCAGCACGGGCTTGGGCGATGGCAGCCGCGTCGCCAAGGACTCGCTGCGCGTGGAAGCCTACGGCACGGTGGACGAGGCCAATTCCTGCATCGGCCTGATCCTCGCCAGCGAGGTGCCGGACGACATCCGCAGCCTGCTGACCTCCGTCCAGCACCAGCTGTTCGATCTCGGCGGGGAGCTGTGCATCCCCGGCCATGCGGCGATTGACGACGAAGATGTCTCGCGGCTGGAGCAGCACCTGGACCGCTACAACGACGACTTGCCGCCACTGAAGGATTTCATCCTGCCCGGCGGTGGCGAGGCCGCCGCCCGCTGTCACGTCGCCCGCACCGTAGTGCGCCGGGCCGAACGCGAGTCGGTGGCGCTGTCGCGGGCCGAACCGGTGCGCCCGGAGGCGGTTCGCTACCTCAACCGCCTGTCGGACCTGCTGTTCGTGCTCTCGCGGGTGCTGGCGCGTGCCAGCGGCCATGGCGAGGTGATCTGGAACCACGAACGGCGTCGCGGGTGACTGACGAATTTCGTCTCTATACGCACCCTGCCGGACTGGGACACCTGACCGGCCCCGGCCATGCAGAACGCCCGGAGCGGCTCCGCGCGGTGATCGATGCCCTCGAGATCGCTCTGCCGGGCCGGCACTGGCACTCCGCTCCGTCAGCCGGGCGCGATGAACTCCTGCGGGTTCACGCGGCGGCCTACGTGGATCGGATGTTCGCCCACCAACCCGACGGCATCGAGTGGCTGGATCCGGACACCGCATTTTCGCCCGGTTCGCTCGATGCCGCACTGCGGGCGGCTGGGGCCGGGGTGGCGGCGGTGGATTGGGTGCTGGGTGCGCCCGGACGCCGCGCCTTCTGCGCGGTACGCCCCCCCGGCCACCATGCCGAGGCCGATCGGGCCATGGGCTTCTGCCTGTTCAACAACATCGCCGTCGCCGCCGCGCATGCCCTCGCTCAAGGGGTCGACCGCGTCGCCATCGTCGATTTCGACGTGCATCACGGCAACGGCACCCAGGCCATGTTCGAACGCGAGCCGCGCGTGCGCTTCGCCAGTTCGCACGAGATGCCGCTCTATCCGGGGACGGGAGCGGCCAGCGAAACCGGCATCGGCAACATCTTCAACGCCCCGCTACCCGGCGGATCCGGATCCGATGCATTCCGCAATGCCTGGTCGCGCCAACTGCTGCCGGCCGTCGAGGCCTTCGCACCATCGCTCATCCTGGTATCCGCCGGTTTCGATGGACACCGCGCCGACCCGCTTGCCTCGCTCGAGCTGGAGGCCGACGATTACCGATGGCTCACGGGTGAGCTGCGCCGCATCGCCGAAGCGCATGCCAGCGGACGCATGGTCTCGATGCTGGAGGGCGGCTACGACCTGGAGGCACTCGCGAGTTCGGCGGTCGCCCACGTGGAGGCGCTGGTCGCGTGAGCGGATTCCGGGGTCCGGACATGCCGCCGCCTGAATATCGGGGGTGAGCCGCATTGCCGCCTTCGAAGCGATGCGGCAAGCTAGGCGCCGTTTCCGCCGTTCGGACAGCCGCGTGCGCCCATCGCTCCGATTGTTGCCCCTGCCCTTCGCCGTCGCCCTCGCACTCCCCGGTATGGCGCAGGAGCGCGAGATGCCGCCGGACTACGGCCTGTGCCCGATCGAGGACGCCGTCCCCCGCTTCCCCGAGGCCCCCAATGCGATGCCGGGCCTCGCGCCCGCCGATCGCACCAAGTTGCCGACCGAGGTGGCCGGCGACGAGCAGAGCGGCACCATCGAAATGCCGATCCTGCAAGGCAACGTGGCGATCACCCGCGGCGACCAGTTCCTCGGCACCGACAAGATCACCATCGACAGCAACTCCGGCGACTACCAGGCCGTAGGCAGCGTGCGCTTCCAGGACACCGGGATGCGCATCGTCGCCGAACGCGCCAGCGGCAACGGCAACACCGATACCCATCGCATCGAGGACCTCACCTACCAGCTGACGGCACGCCGCGGCAACGGCATAGCGAACCGGATCGAGCTGGACGCCGGACGGGGCAAGCTGTTCGGCGCCACCTACACCACCTGCCCGCCCACCGCGCAGCACTGGCGGCTGGTGGCGAACCGGATCGACGTCGACAGCGAGGCCGGCTTCGCCGTGGCCCGCAACGCGACCCTGCGCCTGGGCAAGGTGCCGGTGCTGTACGTGCCGTGGTTCAAGTTCCCGATCGACGAACGCCGCATCAGCGGCCTGCTGTTCCCCTCGATCTCCAACTCGAACCGCAACGGCTTCGACTACAAGCAGCCCATCTACTTCAACCTGGCGCCGAATTACGACCTGACGCTGTCGCCACGGATCATGACCTCGCGCGGGGTGTCGCTCGGCAGCGAGTTCCGCTACCTCAACGAAGCCGGCGCCGGCACCGTCCGCGCGTTCTGGATGCCTTCGGACAAATTGCGCGACCGCAGCCGCGGCTCGCTCAACCTGGGCGCGTTCCAGAACCTTTCCACGCATTGGCAAGCGCGCGCCAGCCTGCTCTGGATCAGCGATCCCCGCTACTTCGAGGACTTCAGCAGTTCGTCGCTTGGCGTATCGGCCTATTCCGCGTACAGCGAAATCGGCCTGTACGGACGCGGACGCTACTGGAACGCCGGGATCTCCGTCGACCGCTGGCAACTGGCGGACTACACGCTGACCAAGGCCAACCTGCCTTACGACCGGCAGCCGCGCCTGTGGCTCAACTGGGACCAGCCCTTGGGCTCGGCGCTTCGGGTCGGGATGGACAGCGAACTGGTCCGCTTCAGCCACCAGTCCTACCGCACGATCAACGCGCAATTCCAGCCGTTCGGCCCGAGCCGGGACATTGCCGGCGGCAGCCGGCTCGACCTCAAGCCCTACGTCAGCCTGCCGCTGGAGGGCAACAGCTGGTTCCTGCGACCCACCCTGGCCTGGCGCTATACCGCCTACAAGCTGGACGGCGACCTGGCCAACCAGATCGCGACGCAACGGGCGTTCCTAGATGCGACGAATCGCGGGATCGCCTACAACCCGGCGATGGACGCCGCATTCCGCAATGCCAGCCCGACCCGCAGCCTGCCGATCTTCTCGGTCGATGCCGGGCTGCAGTTCGACCGCAATTTCCGCTTTCGCGACGAGGACCTGCTGCAGACGCTGGAGCCCCGCCTGTATTACCTGCGCACGCCCTATCGCAACCAGGACGGCCTGCCGATCTTTGATACCGGCCCGTTGACGTTCAGCTGGGGACAGCTGTTCCGAGACAATCGCTATGGCGGCGCCGATCGCCAGAGCGACGCCAACCAGTTGACCGCGGCGATCACCACGCGCATCCTGAGGGAACGCGACGGGTTCGAGAAATTCAGCGCCAGCCTCGGACAGATCCAGTACCTGGACGATGCCCGCGTGACCGCCTATCCGTTCGAACGCCCGGTCGGCAAGGGCCGCTCCGCCTGGATCGCCGATGCGAACTGGTCGCCGAGCGACCGCTGGCTGCTGGGCGCCTCCTACCAGTGGGATCCCAAGGTCCGCCGGAAGGACCTGGCTTCGGTGCGCGCGCGCTATCTGCTCAAGGACGATGGCATCGTCAACCTGAGCTATCGCTACCGCCGCAACTACGCCTTCAATCCGAATTTCCCCGCGCACCCGGTCAACAACAATCCGGATCTGCTGAAGCAGGTCGATTTTTCCTTCGTGTACCCGATCACGCCAACCTGGAGCATCGTCGGCCGCTACTACTATTCCCTGCTCGACAAGAAGGTGCTCGAGACCGTCGGCGGCGTGCAATGGGACAGCTGCTGCGTGGCGGTCCGGCTGGTCGGCCGGCAATACATCCGCAACCGCGAAGGCGAACTCAACAGCGGCATCATGCTGGAGATCGAATTCAAGGGCCTCGGCTCCGCAGGCCAGGACACGAGGCGCACGCTGCGCCGTGCTATTCTCGGGTACTACCGCGACGACCTCTACCTGGTGCCCCCGCCCTCCATCACGCACGGCGCCGGCGCAGCCGATGCGGACACCACGGACCCCACGCCATGAAGCCATTCCGCACCCTGATGCTGGCCGCCGTCCTGGCGACCGGCGCCTCTGTCGCCTTCGCGCAGACGCAGCCGGTCGACCGCATCGCGGCCGTCGTCAACGAGGACGTGATCCTGCAGAGCGAGCTGGATCGCGCCATCGCCAACATCACCACGCAGTACGCCGCCAACCCCGGCCAACTGCCGCCGCACGACGTGCTGACCCGACAGGTCCTGGAGCGCCTGGTGCTGACTCGCCTGCAAATCGCCCGCGCGCAGGAATCAGGCATCCGCGTCCCGGACCAGGAGCTGGATCAGGCCATCAGCGGAATCGCCCAGCAAAACGGCTTCAGCGTGCCGCAACTGCAGGCGAAGCTGGCCCAGGACGGCATGACGATGCCGGATTTCCGCAGCAGCATCCGCGATGAAATCATCATCCAGCGCCTCAAGCAGAGCTACGCGCAGAGCCGCATCCAGGTCAGCGAGGCCGAGATCGACGCCCTGATAACCCAGCAGGCCGCTGCGGGCGGCGGCGTCCAGTACCGGCTGGCCAATATCCTGGTGGCCCTGCCAGAAGGCGCTACCCCGGAACAGATCGAGGTCGGCCAAAAGAAGGTGGATGGCATCAAGGACTTGATCGACCGCAAGGAGATGGAATTCTCCGCCGCGGCCGTTCGTTACTCGAACAGCCCGAACGCCCTTGAAGGCGGCGATCTCGGCTGGCGACCCGCTTCCGAGATTCCGCCCGCATTCGCCGAAATCGTCCGCGGCATGCAGCCCGGCCAGGTCGTGGGCCCGATGCGCGGCGTCAGCGGCTTCCAGCTCGTCAAGCTGGTCGAGGTGCGCGAAGGCGGCAGCGCCCCGCACGTCACCCAGTACCACGTGCGCAGGATCCTGGTGGATGGCGACGACAACGCCGCCCGCGCCAAGCTGGACACCCTGCGTGCGCGCATCGCCGGCGGCGCCGACTTCGCCAAGCTGGCGCGCGAGGAATCGACCGACGCCTCCAGCAAGGACAAGGGCGGCGACCTCGGCTGGCTGCCGGCCGACGCCCTCGGGGCCGAAATCGCAGCACAGCTGCCCGCCCTCTCCGACGGTCAGGTCACCACGCCGGTCAAGACCGACGCCGGCTGGCAGATCGTCCAGGTCAACGGCAAGCGCGAAACCGTCGCCGGCAGCGAGGAGCAGCGCGCCGCCGCCCGCGAGACGATCGGCCGCCGCAAGCTGGAAGACGAATACAACCGTTTCCTGCAGGAAATGCGTGGCGACGCTTACGTGGACATCCGCTCCGGCACCACCCCCGCTCCCACGACCACCGGCGGCTGAGATGCGTCCGCGGCTGGCGCTGGTGCCTGGCGAACCGGCCGGCATCGGCCCCGAGCTTTGCGTTCGGCTGGCGCAGGACCCGGCCGCCGATGCCGGATGGGTCGCCTTCTCCGACCCAGCCGTCCTGAGCGCCGCCGCCGCGGCCATCGGATTGCCGCTGCGGCTGCTCGATATGAATGAGGATCCGGAGTTGCCCGGCGATCTGCGCCTGCTCCCGGTCGCACTGGATGGCCCTCCGCCGCCTTTCGGCCATCCCGATCCACGATATGCCGAACGGGTCATTGCGGCGTTGGACATCGCGGCCGAGGCCTGTCTGGCCGGTCGCTTCGACGGCTTGGTCACCGGCCCCACCCACAAGGCCAGCTTGAACGAAGGCGGCATCGCCTATACCGGAACAACCGAGCGCCTGGCCGCGCAGACCGGGCGTGATGTGGTGATGATGCTGGCCCGGTCGGGATTGCGCGTCGCCCTGGCGACGACCCACCTGCCCTTGCGCGCGGTGCCGGATGCGATCACCCGGCACGGCATCGAAACGACGATCCGCATCATGTACACCGCACTGCGCGATGATTTCGGCATCCCGTCGCCACGCATCGCGATCCTCGGCCTCAATCCGCATGCGGGCGAGGGCGGCCATCTGGGTCGCGAGGAAATCGACGTGCTGATCCCCGTCATCGCGCGGCTGCGGGCGGAAGGCATCGACCTGTCCGGCCCGGTGCCGGCCGACAGCGCCTTCCTGCCCGACAGGGCCGGCCGCCAGGACGCCGTGCTGGCCATGTACCACGACCAGGGCCTGCCGGTGCTGAAGTCCGCCGGCCTGGACCAAGCCGTCAACATCACGCTGGGCCTGCCCTACCCCCGCGTAGCGGTCGATCACGGCGCCGCCCTGGATATCGCCGGGCGCGGCCTCGCCGATCCCGCCAGCCTGCGCGCGGCTATCGGCACCTGCGCCGCGCTGGCCCGCCGTCGCATGGAACCGGCATGAGCCGCCGCCCCGACAGCGACGGACTGCGCGATGCCGACGGGTTCCTCCGCCAGGCCAAGAAGCGGCTGGGCCAGAACTTCCTGCACGAACGCGGCATCATCGACAAGATCCTGCTGGCGGTCGATCCCCGCCCGGGCGAGCGCATCGTCGAGATCGGCCCGGGCCAGGGTGCGCTGACTCTGCCGCTGCTCGCCCGCCACGGGGCCGTGACCGCGATCGAATTCGATAACGACCTGCTGGCCCCGCTGGCCGCCGCCGCGCGCCAAACCGGCGGCCAGCTGGACCTGATCCATCGCGACGTGCTGCAGGTCGATTTCAACGGGCTGGCAGACCGGCTGGGCGGTCCGCTACGTCTGGTCGGCAACCTGCCCTACAACCTCTCCAGCCCGATCCTGTTCCACGCGTTGGACCATGCGGATGCCGTCGTCGACATGCACTTCATGCTGCAGAAGGAAGTGGTCGAGCGGATGGCCGCCAGCGAAGGCAGCAAGGTATACGGGCGATTGTCGGTGATGCTGCAGGCGTACTGTCGCGTCACTCCGCTGATCAAGGTGCCGCCGGGCGCGTTCCGGCCCGCCCCGAAAGTCGATTCGGCCGTGGTCCGCCTGGTACCCAAGGCAGCCGGCGAGGTGGAAGTGCGCGACCGTGGCCGCTTTGCCGAGGTGGTCCGCGCGGCTTTCGGGCAACGCCGCAAGACCCTGCACAACGCGCTCCAGGACGTCTGCGACGACGATGCGATCCGGGCAGCCGGGCTCAATCCGGGGCTACGCGCGGAACAGGTGCCGGTCGGCGGCTTCATCGCGCTGGCCAACGCCTCCTGACCGATCAATTTGTCCCGGGATTCACGCCGCTTGCGTAGAATCCCCACATGTCCATCGAAACGCCCTACGCCATCGGTATCCAGGTCGCGACGCAGTACCTGGACGAGGAGTCGGTTCCCGAGCACAACCGCTTCGTGTTCGCCTACACGATCCGCATCGAGAATCAGGGCAGCGTGCCGGCCCAGCTGTTGCATCGCCACTGGGTGGTGACCGATGCCGATGGCCATGTCGAGGAAGTCCATGGCGAAGGCGTCGTCGGCGAGCAGCCATGGCTTCGTCCGGGCGACGGCTTCGAGTACTCGTCGGGCGTGGTGCTCGCGACCAGTCTGGGCACGATGCAGGGCAGCTACGACCTGATGGCCGACGACGGCACGCATTTCCAGGCCGAGATCCCCGTCTTCACCCTGTCCACGCCGCGCACCCTCCACTAGGCCGCGCATGGCGATCTGGGCCATCGGCGACCTGCAAGGCTGCTACGACGCCACGCGTCGGCTGCTGGACCGTCTGCGCTTCGATCCGGCCGCCGACCGATTGTGGTTCTGCGGCGACCTGGTCAACCGGGGCGGCGAGTCGCTCGAAACCCTGCGCCTGGTGCACGGGCTGCGCGCGCAATCGAGCGTGGTCCTCGGCAACCACGACCTGTCGCTGGTGGCGATCGGCGAACGTCACCCGGAGGAGCAGAAGAAGGTCAACCCGGACCTGCGCCGCGTGCTGGAAGCGCCGGACGCGCGCGAACTGCTGGATTGGCTGCGGCAATGCCCGTTGATGCACAGCGACCGCGAGCTCGGATGGTGCATGCTGCATGCCGGGCTGGCGCCGCAATGGGACATCGACACGGCCGAAGGCCTCGCACGCGAAGTGGAAACCCGCCTGCGCGGCCCGAACTTCCGCAAGCTGCTGCGTGCGATGTACGGCGACCGGCCTGGCTGGAACCCGCAGCTCGACGGCATAGATCGCCTACGCGCGATCATCAACGCGTTCACCCGCATGCGCTATTGCACGCCGCGCGGGCGCATCGCCTTCGACATCAAGGGCGCGCCCGGCACGCAGCCGCCCGGCCTGTACCCGTGGTATTCGGTTCCGGGGCATGCGACGCGCGATCTCAAGATCGTGTGCGGCCACTGGAGCACGTTGGGGCTGATGATCGGCCATGGCGTGCACGCCATCGACACCGGCGCGGTCTGGGGCGGTACGCTGACTGCCTTGCGCCTGGACAGCGACACGCTGCAAGTGGTGCAGGTGCCCGGCCGCAAGGCGTGATGCGGCTCAGCCGCCGTCGCACGACGGATCAGGCGCGCAGGTAATCCACGAATTCGAATGCGTGAGGATGGCGCGCGTCGGCCGGATGCGCGTCGCGCGCGACCACTCGCCAGCCATCGGCATCGAGACGCGGGAAGAAGGCATCGGCATCCGCGACTTCGGCATCCACCCAGGTCAGGTGCATGCGGTCGGCCAACGGCATCGCCAGGGCATAAACTTCGCCGCCGCCGATGACCGCCAGGGTTTGGGCGCCGTCATCCGCGGCGATGTCGATCGCCTCCTGCAGCGATGCCACCGCCTCCATCCCCTCGAACGGCACGCGTCCACTGCGCGTGAGCACCAGGTTGCGCCGCTTGGGCAATGCGCGTCCCAGCGATTGCGCGGTCTTGCGCCCCATCAGCACCGGCTGGCCGAGCGTCAGTGCCTTGAAGCGCTTGAGATCGTCGGGCAGGTGCCAGGGAAGCGCGTTGCCACGACCGATGGCGTGATCGCGGCCCAGCGCGGCGACGAGCACGACATCGACCACGTCAGACCGCGACCGGTGCCTTGATCGCGGCCTGCGGGCGATAGTCGCGGATCCCGATGTCCTCGAAGCGGAAGCCGAATATGTCGTCCACATCCGGATTCAGATGCAGGGTCGGCAGCGGGCCCGGCTCGCGCGCCAGCTGCTCGCGGGCCTGCTCGAAGTGATTGGAATACAGATGCGCATCGCCGAGCGTGTGCACGAAGTCGCCGACCTTGAGGCCGCAGACCTGCGCCAGCATGTGCGTCAGCAGCGCGTAACTGGCGATGTTGAACGGCACGCCCAGGAAGATGTCGCCGCTGCGCTGGTAGAGCTGGCAGCTGAGCTTCCCGTCGACCACGTAGAACTGGAACAGCGTGTGACAGGGCATCAGCGCCATATTCGGCAGGTCGGCCACGTTCCACGCGCTGATGATGAGGCGGCGCGAATCCGGATTGCGTCTGATCTCGTCGATCAGCCAGGCGATCTGGTCGATGGCCACGCCATCCGCGCCTTCCCAGCTGCGCCACTGCTTGCCGTAGACCGGGCCCAGCTCGCCGCTTTCATCGGCCCATTCGTCCCAGATGCTGACCTTGTTGTCCTTGAGGTAGGCGACGTTGGTCTCGCCCTTCAGGAACCACAGCAACTCGTGGATGATCGAGCGGGTGTGCAGCTTCTTGGTGGTGACCAGCGGGAAGCCTTCGCTCAGGTCGAAGCGCATCTGCCAGCCGAACACGCTGCGGGTGCCGGTGCCGGTGCGGTCGGATTTCTCGTCGCCATGCTCCAGCACGTGCCGCAACAGGTCCAGGTACTGCCGCATCAACCCTGCCCCGCGGGCAGCTGCGGCTGCAGCACCGGTTGCGTGCGCGACTTCCAGAGCCAGTACAGGCCCAGCACGATCAGCGGCAGGCTGAGCAACTGCCCCATCGTCAGCCAGCCGAAGGCCAGGTAGCCCAGCTGCGCATCCGGCAGGCGCACGAATTCGACGACGAACCGGAACATGCCGTACAGCAGCGCGAACATGCCCGACACCTCATAGCGCGGACGCGGCCTGGACGAATACCACCACAACACCGCGAACATGACGATGCCCTCCCAGATCATCTGGTAGAGCTGGCTGGGATGGACGGCGTACTGGTTCAGCACGCCGGATTCGGCCATCGCGCGCAGGCTGTTGGCGGGCAAGCGCTGCAGCTCTCCCGGCAACGATGCGGGAAAGATCACGCCCCAGGTGCCGTCGGTCGGCTTGCCCCAGAGTTCGCCGTTGATCCAGTTGCCCAGCCGACCGAAGCCGAGCCCGAGCGGAATCAGCGGCGCGACGAAATCGACGACGTCGAAGAAGTGTTGGCGATGCTTGCGCGCCCACCATGCCACGGCCAGCAAGACGCCGATCAGACCGCCATGGAAACTCATGCCGCCCTGCCAGACCTTGAGCATCTGCAGCGGGTCGGCGACGTAGGTCGGAAGGTCGTAGAACAGGATGTAGCCGATCCGCCCGCCCAGCACCACGCCCAGCATGCCGTAGAACATCAGGTCGCCGAAGGCGTTCTCGTCCACGCCCGGCAAGCGTCCCTGGCGGATGCGACGACGTCCCAGCCACCATGCACTGACGAAGGCCAGGAGGTACATCAGCCCGTACCAGTGGATCTTGAGCGGGCCGAGGGTCAGGGCGATCGGGTCGAGCTGGTGCAGGTAGACGGGCGGCATCGGGTTCTTCGGCTACGGAATGCGGCCATTGTGCCCGACCTGCCGGGCAAGGCGAAATCAGCGCAGGATCACCGGCGCATTCGGCAATTCATCGCGGTCGAGCTCGCCCTCGCGCTGCGGGAAGTACATGGCCAGCAGGTTGCCGATCTCGGCGACGCCGCGCATCACCGCTTCCTCGGGCTCGCCGGCCCTCATTCGTTCTTCCATCAGCTGGCAGATGCCACGCCATTGTTCAGGGCTGACGGATTCACGCAAACCGCGGTCCGCGACGATCTCGATGCGGTGGTCGGCCAGCAGCAGATAGACCAGCACGCCGTTGTTGGCCTCGGTATCCCATGCGCGCAAACGCGCAAACGCCGCTTCGGCGCGCTGGCGCGAATCCACGCCGTTCCAGACATCGCGCCAATGCAGGGCCGATTCGACCGCGAAGCAGATTTCGCCGCGATGCCGGCGCTCGTCCTCGGCGATGGCGTCGTGGATGCGCTTGAGGCTGTCGGCGGGAAACGTGCCCTTGGCCGAAGGCGCGAACAGGTGCTTGATCAGGCGCATCGTCACCAACTCCCCGAGGCACCGCCGCCGCCGGACATGCCGCCACCGCCGGACCAGCCACCACCACTACCGCCTCCAAAGCCGCCGCCACCGCCCCAACTGCCGCCACCGCCCCAACTGCCGCCAGAGCCGCCGCCAGAGCCGCCGCCCCAACCCCCGGGGCCGCCACCAAAGCCGCCCCAGCCGTCATCGCGGGCAAAGCGTCCTGCACCGGCACCGGCCAATCCGAGGAAGAAACCGATGAAAGCGCCGATACCGCCCACCAGCAAGGCGGATGAAATGAGCCAGGCCACGCCACCACCGCCAAAGGCGGCCAACAGGCCACGGAAGCCCGCCGGCACGGCATTGAAGATTCCGCGGATGACATTGGCCACGATGAACGCCGCGATCAGCGCGAACATCCAGTTGCCGCCGCGGTCGCGCCCAGCCGGATGATCGGCGACGGGAGCCGGCAACGGTTCACCGTCGATCAATCGCACCAGTTGCGCGGTCGCGTCCGTGATGCCGCCGGCGAAATCGCCGGTGCGGAACTTGGGCACCAGGTATTCCTGGATGACGCGACTGGCGGTGGCATCGGGGATCGCGCCCTCCAGGCCGTAGCCCGGCTGGATGCGCACGCGCCGATCGTCCTTGGCCACGACCAGGATGACGCCGTCATCGACGCCCTTGCGACCCAGCTTCCACTGCTCGTACACGCGCTGGGTGTACTGGGCGATGTCCTCCGGCTCGGTGGTCGGGACGACGAGCACCTGCAACTGGCTGCCCTTGCGCTGCTGCAGGGCTTCGGCCTGCTGGATCAGCTGCGCGCGGCTGGCGGCGTCCAGCGTGCCGGTGCTGTCAACGACCGGCGAATCCAGGGGCGGGATGGCCGCTTCCTGCTGGGCCAGCGCGACCACGCTGACCAGCCACAGCAGGCAGAGCGCAGCGAGCCGCCGCGTCCAGTGCACGTCGTCAACCAGGCCCGATCAGCCTGCGGGGGCAGGCGCGGGTTGCGCCGCCGGTGCCGGCTGCGCGGCCGGAGCCGGGGTACCGAAATCGACCGTCGGCGCCTGCTGGATCTGCTGCTCGTTCTCGACGCTGAAGTTGGGCTTGGGCTTGTAGCCGAACATCATCGCGACCAGATTCTGCGGGAACGAACGGATGTAGGTGTTGTAGTCCTGCACGGCGGCGATGTAGCGCTGGCGCTCGACCGCGATGCGGTTCTCGGTGCCTTCCAGCTGCGCCTGCAGCTGCAGGAAGTTCTGGTCGGCCTTCAGCTGCGGGTAGTTCTCCGCCACCATGAGCAGCCGGCCGATGGCGCCGTTCAACTCGCCCTGCGCCTGCTGGAACTGCTGCACCGACTGCGCATCGTCGGCATTGACGTTGATGCTGCCCACCTTCGAGCGCGCGTTGGTGACATCCGTGAGCACTTTGGCCTCGTGCGCGGCATAGCCCTTGACCGTGTTGACCAGGTTGGGGACCAGGTCGGCACGACGCTTGTACACGTTCAGCACCTGAGACCACGCGGCCTTGACCGCTTCATCCTTCTGCTGGATCTGGTTGTAGCCGCAGCCCGACAGCAGCGATGCCATCAGCAGGACCACCAGGAAACGCATCGTACGCATTGCAAACTCCAGTCGCATGGGCACGGCCGGGTGCCGTGCATCAAGGGAAGCCAAGGTGCCGCCCGGAACGTTCAAGCGGGGTGAAATCGTCGGCCGGTCACCATTCACCGGCGCCGGGTACATGGTCTCGCGAGGCGTTCCGCCGCATCAACAGGTTCAACCATTCCACCAGCACCGAGAAGCCCATCGCGAAATAGATGTAGGGCTTGGGCACGTGCACTTCGAAGCCGTCGAGGATCAGCACTGCGCCGATCAGCAGGATGAAGGCCAGCGCCAGCATCTTCACGGTCGGGTTGGCGTCGATGAAGCGGCCCAGCGGGTTCGCCGCCAACAGCATGATCGCCACCGCCAGCAGGATCGCGAAGACCATGATCGGGATGTGCTCGGCGATCCCGACCGCGGTGATCACCGAGTCCAGCGAGAACACGATGTCGATGACCGCGATCTGCGCGATCACGATCCAGAATATGCCCGAGGCCTTGGTGGTGCGCGGATCGTCGTCCTCGCCGCCGGTGATCATGTCCTTGATCTCGGCCGCGCCCTTCACCAGCAGGAAGAGGCCGCCGACGATCAGCACCAGGTCGCGGATCGATATCCCCATGCCGAAGAGCTGGAAGAGATTGCGCTCCATCCGTGCCAGATGCGCCAGCATCACCAGCAAGCCGATGCGGGTGATGCAGGCCACCGCGATGCCGATCTTGCGCGCGAGCGGACGCTGGTGGTCGGGCAGCCGGGACACGGCGATCGAGATGAACACCAGGTTGTCGATGCCGAGCACGATCTCCAGGGCGGAAAGCGTGACCAGGGTCATCCAGGCATCGGGGGAAGACAGGAAACTCAGATCCATCGTTCGTCGGTTCTCTCGTTGTGGTTGCCGCAGGTCAGGTCAGCCGGGGCAGCAGCAGGCATCCCCACACCACCAGCACGTTCATCATCAGCACGAACACCGCAGCCGACCCCATGTCCTTGGCGCGGCCGGCCAGTTCGTGGAATTCGGGGCCATAGCGTTCGATCACGGCCTCGATCGCCGAATTCAGCAATTCCATGGCGATCACCATCAGCAGCGAGCCGACCAGCAATGAACGCTCGATGCCGTCGCGCCCGAGCCACATTCCGATCGGCCCCAGGAATACGAAGGCGACCACTTCCAGCCTGAACGAGGATTCGTGCAGCCAAGCCGCACGCAGCCCCTTCATGGACCACACGAATGCCCGGAAGATGCCGCGGGGCCCGCGCGGCAGGTGGCCGTAGGCGTCAGCCATGCAGGCACGTGCAGCGGGCGACTGGCGAATGGGGCGGGTGGCGCATGCGGGGTCCGTCGGAATCGGGGCGGCGGCCGATGGGCCAATCCGGGGATTTTGCCACAGCTCGGCGGCCAGCCGACAGCGGCGAACCGCCGCGGCCAGCCCCGGCACGATGCCGGGGTCGGGCTCGCGCTTCGCCAGGTCTATTGCTGGCGCAGCGCCTCGATCGGATCCAGCAGCGACGCCTTGCGCGCCGGGTAGTAGCCGAAGAACAGGCCCGTGACGATGGAGAACGCGGCCGCCAGCCCGACCACCTGGGCGTTCAGGGCGATCGGCAGTTCGCTGAACTTGGAGACCAATACCGCGCCGCCGATGCCGATCAGGATGCCGATGACGCCGCCGATCAGCGAAATCAGGATCGCCTCCATCAGGAACTGGCGCCGCACGTCCGAAGGCCCCGCGCCGACCGCCATGCGCAGGCCGATCTCCTTGATCCGCTCGGTCACCGAGACCAGCATGATGTTCATGATGCCGATGCCGCCGATGATGAGGCAGATGCCGGCCACCGCGCCCAGCAGCTTCGACATCAGATTGGTGGTCGCGGTCCGCGTCGCCACGATCTGGCTGATGTTGCGGACGTTGAAGTCGTCCTCGTCGCCCGGCTTGATCTTGTGCCGCTGCCGCAACAACGCCTCGACCTCGCCCTGCACGTAGTCCAGGTCCTTGGGGTCGGCCACAGTCAGCGCGATCTGCATCACTGCGCCCGGCGGCAGGCCCATGCTGCCCATCAGCCGGCGACGGCCGGTTTCCAGCGGCACCATCACCACGTCGTCCTGGTCCTGACCGAAGCCGCCCTGCCCCTTCGCCTCCAGCGTGCCCACCACGGTCAGCGGCACCCGCCCCAGGCGGATGGTCTGGCCGATGCCGCTGTCCTCGCCGAACAGGGTGCGCCGCACCGTGTCGCCCAGGATCACGTCGCGGCCGTTGCCGCCGTAGTCGTCGGCCTCGAACAGGCTGCCCTCGGCGATCTTCCAGCCGTTGATCTCGAAATAGTCGGGCTGCACGCCCTGCCAACTGGTCGACGCATTGTTCTCGGAGAACACGACCTGCGTGTTGCCCCGCAGCGCGCCGGCGACGTACTGGACCTCGGGAATCTCGTCGCGGATCGCATCGACATCGCCCTGGTTGAGCGTGAAGAAGCTGGAGGCGCTCATCCGTGCGCCTCCGCCGGGACCACGGCCGCCGCCCGGCGAGATGTCCAGCCGCTGCGAACCCAGCCCCGACACCAGTTTGTCGATCTCCTTCTGCGTGCCCTGTCCCACCGACACCATCACGATCACCGCGGCGATGCCGATGATGACGCCGAGCGAGGTCAACGCACTCCGCATCCAGTTGCCGCGCAGGGCGAAGAAAGCCGTGCGCAGGATGTCCATCCAGGTCATGCGCGCACCTCCTCGTGCAGCTCGCCATCGCGCATCACGAAGATGCGGTCGGCGTGTTCCGCCACCTCGGCATCATGGGTGATCAGCACCACGGTATGGCCGTCGTCGCGCAACTGCTTGAACAGGGAAAGGATTTCCTCGCCGGTCTTGCTGTCCAGCGCGCCGGTCGGCTCGTCGGCCAGCAGGATCGGCGGATGGTTGATCAGCGCACGCGCGATCGCCACGCGTTGCTGCTGGCCGCCCGACAGTTCGCTCGGGCGGTGGTGGCTGCGATCGCCCAGTCCGACGGCGGCGAGGGCCGCCTGGGCGCGTTCGCGGCGCTCGTGTGGCGGCACCCGCGCATACCCCAGCGGCATCGCCACGTTGTCTAGCGCGCTCATTCTCGGCAACAGGTGGAAGCCCTGGAAGACGAAGCCGATCTTCTCCCGCCGCAGCGTCGCCAGCTCCTCGGCGTCGAGCGTGGCGACGTCGATGCCGTCGCAGGCGTAGAGACCGTCGCTGGGCGTGTCGAGGCAGCCGATCAGGTTCATCAGCGTCGACTTGCCCGAACCGGACGGACCCATAATCGCGACGAAATCACCGCGATGGATCAGCAGGTCCACGCCCTTGAGCGCGACCACCTCGGCCTCGCTGCCTTCGGCATAGACCTTGCGCAGACCGCGGGTCTCGATGACCGGCGGCACCATCGGCACCGCCTCCAGCGCCGCGCTCACGGCCTGGCCGGCGCCGCCGCGTCGCCGGCGTTCGCCGCGCGCGCCCCGGTGATCGCCTCGTCGCCTTCCTTGATGTTGCCGGCGATTTCCGTGGCCGTACCGTCGGAAGCGCCCACGCGCACCATTGCCATCTTGGGCTTGCCGTCGACCAGCAGATACAGCGGCGCGCGGCGCGCGTTGATCAGCGCGTCAACGGCCGAATCCCATTGCGACCGCTGGGCATCGTCCAGGCGACCGCGGAACGCAGCGAACTGCTGCTGGAAGCGGTCGCGCATGCGGCTGCGCATCTGCGCCTGCATCGCGCCGTCGCCGCCACCGCCCATCGTCACCATGCGCATGCCGCCGCCACCGCCGCCGAACACGCGGTTGCCCTGCTGCTGGCTGGCCGCGCTGCGGGCCGCGGCCATGCGTTCGGCCTGGCGCGCCTTCATCTGCTCGAGCGCTTCATCGAAGGCGGCCTGCTGGGCGGCATCGAGCTTGAGCTTGCCGGCGATCGCCGGCAGGTCGTCGCTGATGCCGCTGCGCTGGCCCGGCGCGCCGCCACCGTTTTCGCCGGTGGCCTGCATCATGGTCTTCATCTCTTCTTCGGACGGCTTGTAGCGCAACGCCGCATTGGCCACCTTGAGGACGCCATTGCGCTTGCTGACCTCGATCTCCGCGTTGACCGTCAGGCCCGGCAGCAAGGTGCCATCGCTGTTGTCCACCGTCACCACGACCGGGTAGGTCACCACGTTGTTGGCCGTGGCCGCCGACAGCCGCACCTGCTCGACCGTGCCCTTGAACTGACGGTCGGGAAAGGCGTCGGCGGTGAAGCTGACGGATTGGCCGGACTTGAGCTGGCCGATATCGGATTCGTCGACCGCCAGCTCGATCTTCATCTTCGAGAGGTCTTCGGCGATGGTGAACAGCTCCGGCGCCTGCAGGCTGGCGGCCACGGTCTGGCCGGGCTCGATCTTGCGGGTCAGCACCACGCCGTCCACCGGCGAGCGGATCACCGTCCGCTGCAGGTTGACCCGGGTGGTCTGGGTCGACGCGGTCTGCTGGCGGATCTGCGCCTGCGCCGAGTTCACCTGCGCCTGGGCTTGCTCCAGCGCGGCACGCGATTGGTCGAGGTCGCTGCGCGCGATCAATTGCTGGCCGGCCAGGTCGCTCTTGCGGCCATAGTCGAGCTGGGCATTGCGCAGCGTGGCCTGCGCCTGCACCAGCTGTGCCCGTGCGCTGGCGATCTGCGCGGAGCCCTGCTCGATCTGCGCCTGATAGGTTGACGGATCGATGGTGGCGAGCACGTCGCCTTTCTTCACAGGCGAGTTGAAATCAACCCGCACATCGGTGACCTGACCGGAAATCTGGCTGCCCACGGTCACCGTCGAAATCGCGCTCAAGGTGCCGGTGGCGGAGATCGCCACACGGATGTCGCCGCGCTCGATCGACGTGGTGCGGTATGCGCCTGTCTCGTCCGCGGGGCTTTTCCTGATCCACCAGTATCCGAGTCCAAGGACGACCGCCAGGGCAATCACGGCCGGGACGAGCCAGGGACGACGACGGTTTGAACGCGCTTTCGACATCATGGGGCCTGTGTTCTTCATGCAAGGGATCGCGCCCGCATGGACGCATCCGGGAGGAACGCACGATGGGCGCTCGGGTTGACAGGTTAGGCGAATTCGACCGCGGCCACGGTGCCGTGCCCGGGCTCGCTTTGCAAGCGGATCGCCCAGCCCATGCGATCGGCCAGTCGCCGCGCCGTGGTCAACCCCATGCCCTTGGCGGTGTAGTCGGCGATGTCGGCGCGGTAGAACGGGGCGAAGACCCGCGCCAGGGTCGTTTCGTCCATGCCGATGCCGGTGTCGCGGACCTCGACCCGGTCCGCATGCACCTCGATCCGCACGCTGCCTTCGGCGGTGAACTGGCAGGCGTTCCGCAGCAGCTCGGACACCACCACGCCCAGCACGCGCGGTGGGGCCCGCACCACCGGGTCGGCATCGGCGACGACTTCCAGCGCCACCGGCTTGCCCTCGAGCCATTCGCCGGCATTGGCCGCCTGCTCGTGCACCACGTCCTGCACGCGGATGTCGTCGACCTCCACCGGCACGTCCGGGTGGCGCGCCAGCAACAGGAAGGCATCGATCAGCATCTCCATGTCCTGCGAAGCCTGGCGGATCCGCCGCAGCGAGCGTTCGCCCAACGGCGTCAGGTTCTCGCCGGCCAGCAGGTCGCTGGCCATGCGCATCACCGTCACCGGCGTCCGCAGCTCGTGGCTGGCGTCGCGGGTGAAGTCGCGCTCGCGCTCGACGTACTGCAGCATCCGTTGCGACATGCTGTTCAACGCGGCCCCAAGGTGACTCACCTCGTAGGTCGATTCGCCTTGGCCCGCGATGTCATCGAACCGGGTCAGCTGCGGATGCCCCGGATCCCAGCCCAGGACCGCATGGGTCAGCCGGGATACCGGCGCCACGATGCGCTTGCAGCTGCGGTAGCCCAGCCAGCTGATCAGGCTGATGCCCGCGATCGAAAGCACGACCGCCAGCACCGAAATCCACAGGACGATCCAGTCCGTGAGGCCCGGGGACATCCGCAGGTAGACCCGTCCCTTGTCCCGCTCACTGACATACGCCAGGCGCCATTCGCCGTCGTCGGTGTGGTGCAGGCCCGGCGACAGCGAACGCAGGTCCGGAGGCACCTGATCCGGCATGACGCCAGCCGGGACGAAATAGCTACCGAACACGCCGCTCTGCGGCAGGACCGACTGCGAATCGCGATCGACCAGATCCCAGACGTGGGCGGCTTCCTGCAGTATCCGTTGCTCGAGCAGCGTCTCGCGCAGGATCAGGCTGCCGAGCATCGTCCCCAGGCTGACCAGCAAGGATGCGACCAGCGCCTGCAGGATGAAGATCCAGCGAATTTTCCGGGAGAGGCTGTCGTGGCTGGGCGACATCGTCGTGATGCCGTCAGGCGGGAGGTTGCTCGATGTCGGCGATGCGGTAGCCCGCGCTCTGCACCGTGTGCAGCAGTTGCTTGTCGAACGGCTTGTCGATCACCTTCCTCAGGTTGTAGAGATGGCTGCGCAAGGTGTCCGAATCGGGAAGGCTGTTGCCCCAGATCTCGCGCTCGATCTCCTGCCGGCTCACGACGCGCGGCGATTCGCGCATGAGGATCGTCAGCAGCTTGAGCCCGATCGGCGAGAGCAGCAGCTCGCTCCCGCCGCGCGTGGCGCGCAGCGATGCCGGATCCAGCACCAGGTCGCCGACTTTCAGCACCTCCGACCCGACCTGGCGACGCTCGCGGCGGATCAGTACCCGCAGGCGCGCCTCCAGCTCCTGGATGGCGAAGGGCTTGGTCAGGTAGTCGTCGGCTCCCGACGACAGCCCGGTCAGCTTCTCATCCAGCGTGTCGCGGGCGGTCAGCATCAGGATCGGGGTGGACTTGCGTGCTTCCTCGCGCAGCCGGCGGCAGACCTCGAGGCCATCGAGCCGCGGCAGCATGAGGTCGAGGATGATGACATCGTAGGTGTTCTCGGCGGCGAGGCGATAGCCGTCAAGCCCGTCGGCCGCGTAATCCACCTCGAAACCCTTGGTCTCCAGATATTCGCCGACCATCTCCGAGATGTTGCGGTTGTCTTCAATGATCAGGACGAGCCCGCCGGGCTCCTGTGTATTGCGCATGGGGGGCTTCCCTTCTTCAGCTTTGTGAAATCATCCGGGTCGCTCGTGCACGAAGCGTGAAGAAGTTCACCTATCACATGAAGTCGTCGCCTCCCGGGCAAGGGTCAACCTGTCGCGCCTGTTCAGCGCAGGCAGCAGGCAATCGCCTCAGTCCGTGCGCTTGACACGCCGCCAGAGCGCTTCCTGGCGAGTCAAGCCCAGCTGGCTGAACGACCTGCCCTCGCGAGCGGCAAGGATTTCCATCGCACGGAAGCGGGTTTCGAACTTGCGATTGGCCGCGCGCAGCGCATCGCCCGTGTCCACCTTCGCGTGCCGTGCCAGGTTCGCCGCCACGAACAGCACGTCGCCCAGTTCCTCGCGCAGGCGTGCCTGCACATCGGCGTCGTCGGGGGTGGCGGCACGCGCTTCGAACTCGACTTCCAGCTCGTCGAGTTCTTCGCGCAGCTTGGCGATCACCGGGCGATGGTCCGGCCAGTCGAAGCCGGTGCGGGCGGCGCGCGATTGCAGCTTCGTTGCCCGCTGCCATTCCGGCAGGCCGCGGGCGATGCCGGCCAAGGCGGAGTCGTCGGCGGGATCCTTGGCCGCCCGCTCCGCCTTCTTCTGGACTTCCCACGCCGCCGTTTGCGCCTCGGCATCCTCGACGCCGGCACCGGCGAACACGTGCGGATGCCGCCGCGTCATCTTGTCGCAGATCGCCTCGCAGACATCGCCGAAATCGAACGCGCCGGCTTCCCTGGCCATCTGCGCGTGGAAGACCACCTGCAACAGCAGATCGCCCAGCTCGTCCTTGAGATCGTCCATGTCGGCGCGGTCGATCGCATCGGCGACCTCATAGGCCTCCTCGATGGTGTAAGGCGCGATGCTGGAAAAATCCTGTTCCAGATCCCACGGACAGCCACCCTCGGGGTCACGCAGCGTGGCCATGATCCGCAGCAACTCATCGATGCCGCGCTTGCCATCGCTCATGCCATCGCCTCGATGGCAAGCGCCGGATCGCCGCTGGCGAAGAAATCGCCGTTGAGCAGCGTCTCGCGCTGGTTGTAGCGGAACGGCCGTCCGCGCGGATCGATGAGAAGACCGCCGGCGGCCTCCAGGATCGCCTGGCCGGCGGCGGTGTCCCACTCGCTGGTCGGGCCGAAGCGCGGATACAGGTCGATGCCGCCTTCGGCAAGGCGGCAGAACTTCAGCGACGAGCCGAGCCCCACCACTTCGGCCTGCGGAAAACGCGAGATCACCGCCTCCGTGCGTGCGTCGCGGTGCGAGCGGCTGGCCGCGATCCGCAGCGGCAGCGTCGCGGGACGACGCGCGGCGATGCGAGTGTCGCGCCCGGCCTCTCGCCTGAACGCGCCTTGCCCGGGCGCACCGTGCCAGACGAGCGCGGTCACCGGCTGCTGGATCACCCCGAACACCGCCACGCCGGCGTCGATGAGCGCGATGTTGACGCTGAACTCGCCGTTCTTCTTGACGAATTCCCGGGTGCCGTCGAGCGGATCGACCAGCCAGTAACGCGACCACTGCTTGCGCAGCTCGAAACAGGCTTCCGCCGATTCCTCGGACAACACCGGGATGTCGGGCGTCAGCGTGGACAATCCCGCGACGATGCGGCGGTGTGCGGCGAGATCCGCCTCGGTCAACGGCGACGCATCCTGCTTGCGCGCCACCTCGAAATCGCACGCATAGACGTCCAGTATGTCGGCGGCGGCGGCCTCGGCAACGGCGATCACGCCATCGCGCAATGCGTCGTCGATCCTCATCCCTGCGCCGCCAGCCATGCGCGCGCGATGTAGAGCGCGGCCATCGCGCGGCCATCGGACATCTCGTCGCGCAGGACCAGTGCGTCGAGGTCGGCGACCGGCCAACGCACAACTTCCAGCGGCTCGGGCTCGTCGCCTTCGAGCCGTTGCGGATACAGATCCCGCGCCAACACGACATGCGCATGATGGGTCATGTACGAGGGCGACAGGGCCAGCGTGCGCAGGACGCGGATGTCGCGCGCGCCGAAGCCGGCTTCCTCCATCAACTCGCGATTCGCGGCCTCTTCGGGCGTCTCGCCCGGGTCGATCGCACCCTTGACCGGGCCCAGCTCGTAGCGCTCGACGCCGGCGGCGTACTCGCGCACCAGCAGCACATGTTCGGGATCGGGCATCGCCACCACCAGCACCGCGCCCGGGCCTTGCGCCAGAACGCGGTGATAACGCCGGCGTTCGCCGTTGGAGAATTCGAGATCGAGTTCCTCGACGACGCGGCCGCCGCCCTCGTCGCGGCGCTCGACGCCATGCAGGACAGGCGGCGTGCGCGTCACTGGCTGTCCCCGGGCATGGGGCGATAATGCGGGCTATGCAGAACAATGCTCATTCGACCGCCAGTTTAGCCGACGCGGCGCACTGGCAGGCCCGCGATCTGGCCGTGCTCTGGCACCCGTGCACGCAGATGCGCGAACACCCGGACACCCTGCCGCTGGTGCCGATCTCGCATGGCGAGGGTGCATGGCTGGTGGGGATGGACGGCCGGCGCTACCTCGACGCGGTATCCAGCTGGTGGACCAACATCCACGGCCACGCCGAGCCGCGCATCGCCGAGGCCATCGCCAAACAGGCGCGCACGCTGGAGCAGGTGATCCTGGCCGGCTTCTCGCATGCCCCCGCGATCGAACTGGCCGAGCGCTTGCTGGCCATCGCGCCGCGCCAGCCCGGTCGTGCGCCGTTGGCCAAGGTGTTCTACGCCGACAACGGATCGGCAGGCGTGGAAGTGGCGCTGAAGATGGCCTTCCATTGGTTCCGGAATGCCGGCGAGCCGCGTCGAACGCGCTTCGTTGCGCTGGAGAACGGCTACCACGGCGAGACGCTGGGGGCGCTCTCGGTGGGCGACATCCCGCTGTATCGCCGCACCTACGCACCGCTGCTGTCGGAATGCCTGTTCGCGCCGACGCCCGATGCCTATCCCGCTGGCGAAGGCGAGGATGCCGAATCCGTTGCACTCGCTGTCGCCGACCAGCTCGCCACGCTGTTCGACCGCCATCCGGGCGAGATCTGCGCGGTCATCGTCGAGCCGCTGCTGCAATGCGCCGGCGGCATGCGCATGTACCATCCGGCCTACCTGCGCCGGGTGCGCGAATTGTGCGATGCGCACGGCGCCTTCTTCATCGCCGACGAGATCGCCACCGGCTTCGGTCGCACCGGCACGCTGTTCGCCTGCGAGCAGGCCGGCGTGCAACCGGACTTCATGTGCGTGTCGAAGGGCCTGACCGGCGGCTTCCTGCCCCTGGCCGCGGTGCTGACCACGCAGTCGGTGTACGAAGGGTTCCTCGACGATTCGCGCGAGCGCGCCTTCCTGCATTCGCACAGCTACACCGGCAACCCGCTGGCCTGCGCGGCGGCGCTGGCCTCGCTCGACATCTTCGACCGCGACACCGTGATCCAGCGCAACCAGGCGACTTCCGTGTCGATGGGCACGCGCGCCAGCCACATCGCCCGACTCCCGCACGTCGCCGATGCGCGCCAGCTCGGCATGGTCTGCGCGTTCGAGCTGACCCGCGACGGCGACAAGACGACGCCGTTCGACCCGGCGCTGCGCGTCGGCCTGCGCGCCTATCGCGCCGCGCTGGAGCGTGGTGTCATCCTGCGCCCGCTGGGCGACACGTTGTACTGGATGCCGCCGTATTGCGTGGATGAAGCCGCGCTCGACCTGCTCGCCGACGCCACCCGCCACGCCATCGAGGAGGCCACCCGATGCGCCTGAGCCGCGTGCACATCGATGCGCCGCTGCACGAAGGCCTGATCGTCGACTTGCCCGAGCACGCCGGCGGCCACCTCGCCCGCGTGCTGCGCCTGCGCGAGGGCGACGGCTGCGTGCTGTTCAACGGCGACGGCCACGATTACGATGCGCGCATCACCGCCATCGGCAAGCGCGGCGTGCAGGCGGAAGTCATCGGCGCGCGCCGCATCGACAACGAATCCCCGCTCGCGATCACCCTGCTGCAGGGCATCGCCCGCGGCGAGAAGATGGACCTGATCCTGCAGAAGGCGACGGAGCTTGGCGTCGCCGGCTTCATCCCCGTGCACAGCGAGCGCAGCGAGGTGAAGCTGGAAGGCACCCGCGCGGTGAAGCGTCTGGCCCACTGGCGCGGCGTGGTGGCCTCGGCCTGCGAGCAGAGCGGCCGCGCGGTGCTGCCCGTGGTCGGCGAACCCGCGCCCTTGTTGCAGGCGGTGGCCGATGCCGGACTGCAGGGCGATCGCTATTACCTGTCCCCGCTCGCGACGGTCGGCATCGGGACGATGACGGTTCCCGTCGACCACCGCATGCTGATCGCGGTCGGGCCGGAAGGCGGATGGTCGGCGCGCGACCTGCAGGCGCTGGACGGTGCCGGCTTCATCGGCATCAGTCTGGGGCCACGCATCCTCCGAACCGAAACGGCAGGCCTGGCGGCGATCGCCGCGCTGCAGGCGCGGCTGGGCGACCTGGGCTGATCGCCCATCCCTCAGGCAGCCAACGCTTCCTGCAGTCGCGATTCGATGCCGTCGAGATCCGGCACGATCGCCGCTTCGTCCTGGTAGCGTACGCTGGCCGCGATCACGCCGCCGCCATCGATCCCGCCATCGACTGTTTCCAGCGAATCGGCGCCCACGCTGACCAATCGCGGGAAGCCCTGGGTCAGCAGCGCGAAATAGGGCAAGCGTGCGTTGCCGCCCAGCCCCTTCAGGACCAACACGCGCTGGCCGCGCAGCAATTCGTCGCTGGTACCCAGGCCAGCCAGCCGTGTGTACGACACCAATGGCACCTGCCAGCCGCGCCAGCGGACCTGACCCAGTATCCAATCGGGGGCGCCCGGCATCGGCTCCGGATCGACCACCGACAGGATCTCGGCGATGGCGGCGTTCGGCATCAGCAGTCTGCCGCCGGCCACCTGGATCATGACCCCACGCAGGGGTTGCGCGTTTTCGTTCATGCTCGGGTTCCGTTGTCCCAGTGCTGCGCGAGCAGCATGGCGATTTCGGCGGCCATGCCGGCCTTGGCTCCGCGCGAGATCGCCAACGCGGGCAACGCATGGTCGTAACAGCCTTCCACGCCTTGTGCATATGCCTGGCCGCCCGTCTGGACGTGGCGCTGGATGGCGTCGATGCATTCCCCGCTGGTCCCACTCAAGACCACCACCGCAGCAGCCGGAGGCAGGCTTGAAAGTACGTCCGCGAAGCCCGGGGCCGCGTCGGCGACGAAGCGCGCACCGGAAGGATCATCCGCCAGACCAAGCCCAGCGGGCAGGATGTGCACCTGTCCGGGCAGCGCCTGCATGCCGGACTCGGCCAGCACCACCGGTAACGCACTGGCCCGCCCCATCTGCCGCACGAGCCGATCGTACTGGCCACCCTCCAGCCATTGCTGGACCAGGACAGGGACCGGGAAACCGGCCGGCAGCAACTGCAATATCTGGCGAAGCGGATCCGGCCCGCCCATGCCGCCCAGCAACAGCACGGCGCCTTGCATTTGCGGGGCGGTGGCGGCTTCGTCGTTGGCGGGGAGTGCCGTGTCGGGCACCGGGCCGGTATCATGCTCCACCAGCTTCAAGCTGGAGATCCTGGCATCCATGCCGTCGAGGGCGCTGGCCTGCTCGTCCAGAGCCTGCGCCGGCGGCGACGGCTCGCCACCCAGCGACCAGTCGGGGGCGACGGGCGGCGCGTGCGCCTTGTCCGCAGCCGGGGATTCGAAATCCTGCCAACGGTCGCCAGGAGCATCCGGCACGAAATTCAGCAGATCCTCCCTCACCTGAAGGAAGGCTTGCTCTTCGTCGACGGGCTCGTCGTCCGCTGCGGTCAAGGCGCTGCGGAAACCGATGTCCGCTTCGCGCGGACGGCGGTCGGTCGGCAGCGCGACCACGTCGTCGAATGCCTGGAATGCCTGCCAGTCCTCGGTGGCGGGCGGGGCAGTGCTGGCGGGATGAGGTTCAGACGCCGGAAATGGATGCGCGTCGCCGGCATCCTCGTCGCCTTCGTGCCCGGCCGGCAGCACATCGCCATGACCCAACAGCTTCGCGCCGAGGTGACGCGACCAGCGCGCGACGTCCCAACCCGAGCGCTCGATGACGACGGCGGATTCCTCGAACAGGATGTTGAGCCCAGGATCGTCGAACAGCCCGACGAGGCGCTCCTCCAACGCGTCCTCGACCTCGGCATCGACCGCGATCACCACGTTGCACGGAGCATGCGCCCGTACCTCGGACGGATCGGAATCAAGCGGGTCCCCGACCAGCACCAGCTGCAGCCCGGCGCCTTCCAGCGCCGACTGCAAGCGTTCGCGCGCCGTGCCCGGCCGCGCCAGCAGCACGGTGCGGGCCTCAGAAGCGTTCACGCTTCACACTCAACAGTTCGGAGACGTTGCGCAGCAATTCGGGCTCCTGGTAAGGCTTGCCAAGGTATCGATCGACGCCCAGGTCGAACGCGCGCTGCCTGTGCTTGTCGCCCGTCCGCGAGGTGATCATGATGATCGGGACCTGCCGCAGGCGCGCGCGACGCTTCATTTCCGCCGCCAGCTCGTAGCCGTCCATCCTCGGCATCTCGATGTCGAGCAGCATCAGGTCGGGCACGCGCTCGTCCATCTGCTCGAGCGCATCGATGCCGTCTTTCGCGCTGACGACCTCGAAGCCCTGGCGGCCGAGCACGCGCCCGGTGACCTTGCGCATCGTGATGGAATCATCGACCACCATGACCAGCGGCACCTGCGCGCTCGCACCGTGCGTGGGCATGGCCACATCGCGCTGTTCGAGCGCCTGCGCGGCATGCCGGCGCGCCAGCGGCGCGATGTCGAGCACGATCATCACTCGACCGTCGCCCATCACCGTGGCGCCGAAGATACCCGGGATCGAAGCCACCTGCGGACCGGTCGGCTTGATGACGATTTCGCGGTTGCCAAGGATCTGGTCGATGCCCACGGCCACGCGCAGTTCGCCGGAACGCACCAGCAGCAACGGCATCTGCGCCTGCCCTTCGGCCTTGGCCTGGGCCTGGCCGAGCAGCCGGCCAAGGTCGTGCACGAGGTAGTCCTCGTCGCCGTAACGGTGCATGTGACCGCCGCGACCGTAACTTTCGCGGTCGATGCGCGAGACGGCCCGGACCGACGCGACCGGCACGGCGAACGTGTTGTCGCCGACCTGCACGAACACCGCCTGCGTCACTGCGAGGTTCTGCGGAAGGTGCAAGGTGAAGCGGGTGCCCTCGGCAAGGGCGGAGGCAATCTCGAGGCTGCCGCCGATCTGCCGGACCTCGTTGTTCACCACGTCCATGCCCACGCCACGGCCGGCCAGCTGGCTGACTTCAGTGGCGGTGCTGAACCCGGGCTCCAGGATCAGGTTGTCGATCTGCGCATCCGACAGCTCCATGCCGGGCACCAGCAGGCTGCGTTCCTCGGCGCGCTTGCGGATGGCGACTCGATCCAGGCCGGCGCCATCGTCGGCGACTTCCAGCACGACTTCCGAGCCTTCCTGGCGCACGCTCAGGCGAATCGCGCCGGTTTCGGGCTTGCCGGCGCGCTTGCGGGCGTCCGGCGCTTCGATGCCGTGCGCGACCGCGTTGCGGAGCAGGTGCTCCAGCGGCGCCAGCATGCGATCCAGCACGTTGCGGTCCAGTTCGCCGTGCGCCCCATCCAGCAGCAGCTCCACCTGCTTGCCGGTTTCGGCGGCGGATTGCCGCACCACCCGGCGCAGCCGCGGCAGGATGCCTTCCACCGGCACCATGCGGGTGCGCATCAGGCCTTCCTGCAGTTCAGTGCTCACCCGCGACTGCTGGGTCAGCAGCGTCTCGTACTGACGGGTCAGATCCTCCATCGAGCCCTGCAGGCTGCTGAGGTCGTTGGCCGATTCGCCGAGGCCACGCGAAAGCTGCTGCAGCGTCGAGAAGCGGTCGAGTTCGAGCGGGTCGAACGTCGGATCGCCCACTTCGTGCTCGCGCTGGTAGCGGGCGATGATCTGCGCCTCGGTCTCGATGTCCAGACGCCGCAACTGGTCGCGCAGACGCGTGTTGGTCTGCTCCATTTCGGCCATCGCCGAACGGAACGCACCCAGCTGCTGTTCCAGGCGCGCGCGGTAGATGGCCACTTCGCCAGCGTAGTTCACCAACCGCTCCAGCAGGTCGGCGCGTACGCGGACCTGCTCGCCGCCGCTGCGCTGATCGCCGGATTCCACGCCGGCATTCGACGGCTCGATCGGGGCTGACAATGCCGTCAGCCGCACTGCGGGAGCCACCGGTTGCCCTTCGGGGTCCGCGGCGCGGACGCCGGAAGCATGCCGGTTGAATGCGTGCACCAGCGCTTCGGCCGGGTGTACGGCACGGCGACGGCTGATCCTCGCCACCATCGCATGAAGGCGATCCAGCCCTTCCTCGATCAGCGGCAGATCCTCGGTTTGCAGGACGATGCGTTGGTCCGCCACGGCCTCGAACAGCGACTCCATCGCATGGCCGAGATCGCCGACCGTCATCACGCCCGCCATGCGCGCGCCGCCCTTCAACGTGTGGAGGTTGCGTTGCATCGCGCCCAACGCTTCGCGGTCGCCGGGATCGGTGCGCAACGCCACCGCGAGACCGTCGCTGTGATCCAGCAGGTCGAGGCTTTCCTCGATGAAGATGTCCAGCAGCTCTTCGTCGAGGTGGGCAAGTTCGAGCGGCGCATCCGGGCCGATCTTGTCGTCACCGACCATGGCCTGTTCGGCCTGTTCGGCCTGTTCGGCCTGTTCGGCCTGTTCGGCCTGTTCGGCCTGTTCG
>DAIRVA010000002.1:76687-77315 GCA_036803045.1 Lysobacter sp.
GCGGAATCGTCTACGGTCGAATCGTCCGGAGCCGTCGCTTCCGACGATGTCTCGAGGACCCCGGCTTCGTCCGTCGGCAGTTGCGGCATATCGGCTTGGCGCTGGCGGAATTCGCGTTCGCGCCAAGCAGCGGCTTCAGCCTGGAGTTGCAACTGCGAGGCGAAATGATGCGCCGCCTCGATTTCCTCGCCGGCCAGTCGGATCGCCGCGGCATGCGCGGCGGGAGTCCGGGCAGTCTCGGCACGCTGTTCCTCGAAACGCACGAAGTCCTCGAACTCCTGCGCACGCAGGCGCGCAACGAATGCCTCCTCCTGCAAGGCTTGCGCCCATTCACGCAACGATTCCGACGATCCCTGCGCACGATTCGCTATGCCGGCTTCCGCGGCACCGGACAGCCCGTCTATCCGCGCCTGAGCGCGCTCGGATTCGGCACGCAGCCTATCCACGGCGCCAGCCGATGCATCGGCCAATACGCCCTGCTCCTCGATTGCGTCCTGCTTCGCTTCGAGGCGTTCGGCTTCGAGACGTTCGGCTTCGAGGCGTTCGGCTTCGAGACGCTCGGCTTCGAGGCGTTCGGCTTCGAGACGCTCGGCTTCGAGGCGTTCGGCTTCGAGGCGTTCGGCTTCGA
>DAIRVA010000003.1:0-69763 GCA_036803045.1 Lysobacter sp.
GCACGATGCACGAGAACGCCGGATTGGGCGACGTGCTGGCGACGTTGCGCCATCGCTCTTCGCGCCTGCTGGAGGCCGCGGAGATCGACAGCCGCTGGCGCTTCGAGGGGCTGGACGAGGTGGAACTGGGCAGCGCGCGGACGCTCGATCTGCTGCGCCTGCTGCAGGAGGCCATCACCAATGCCTTCAAGCACAGCCGCGCGCGCAACGTGGAGGTCGCGGTCGTACGCGAATACGACACGCTGTCGGTTGCCGTCATCGACGATGGCGCCGGCATCGTCGAAGGGGAAACCAGGCGCACGCGCACAGCGTCCGACGGGAGCGGCGCCGGGCTGTCGAGCATGCGCATGCGCGCGCAACGGCTGGGCGGCCGGCTGCAGTTGGATTCGACCGCCGGCGGCACCGCGCTGTGGTTCAGTTTTCCGCTGGCGACGGGCGAATTGCGTCCCGTGTCTTCACCAGACCAGTGACGCGCTGATGCTGGCTCGGCTGGTGCGCTTGCGCGGCCCGAGGTCGGGATCGCGCAACTGCATGCCGTAGTCCAGCGACAGACTGAAATGCCGGCCGAATGCGTAGCGCATGCCCAGCCCGGCGCTTGCCAGGTGGAAGGTCTTGCGTTCGCCGGGCAGCGGATTGCGCACGATGCCGAGTCCGTAGTCCACGAACACCAGCGGCTGGAACTGCTGGTTGTGCCCGTTGTAGGCCGGCGGCCGCAGTTCGTTGCGCAGCACCAGGCCTTCGTCGGCATAGACGTGGCCTTCCTCGTAGCCGCGCAGGGACTGTGCGCCACCCAGCGACAACTGTTCGCTACCCAGCAGGTTGCCGCTGGCCTTCTGCGCGTGCAGGCTCACCAGCCAGCTGCCGCTGCCCACGCGCTGGTTGCGGGTGATGTCCGCCGTCGCGTAGGCGTAGCGCGACCTGGCGCCGAAACGCTGCGCGCTGAAATCGGCATCGGTGTTGAATCCCACGGTGCCGCCGGGGCTGAACACGATCGCCACGCCGTAGCTGGTCGAGCCACGGCTGTCCTGCCGATTTGCCGAATAGGCGATCGAACCCTGCAGGATCGCGGTGTTGGCATCGAAGACCGGGATCTGCGCGAACTGCAGGTTGCTGTTGCTGCGTTTGTATTCCAGCCGCAGGTTGAAGCCGTCGGTCAGCGCGCCCACCGTGCGCAACGGGATCTCGTAGCCCAGCCCGACCTGCGACGACTTGCCGGCCTGATCCAGTGGCGCGGGCAGGGCGCTGTGGATGCGTGCGGTGGAGGCATCCAGGCTGAAGAAGCGACGCGAGCGCAGCGGCACCAGCCAGGTCATCGAATTGCTGCGCAGCCGCCCCCAGTCCAGCGATTCGACGTGCTGGTAGGACAGCTGGTGCCCGGCGCCGAAGGCATCGCCCCAACTGACGCCCACGCCCATCTGCTCCTCGCCGGTGCTGGCGTTGCCGTTGTTGTTGAGGTTGAGGTTGAACTGCCACGGCCGGGCTTCGTTGGCGGCCACGGTCACGTCCACTTCGCCCGATTCCGCGCCGGCGCGCGTCACCGCCCGCGCCTTGCGGAAGGGGTTGCGGTTGAGCCAGGCGATGTCCTCGTCCAGCCGCGCGCTGTCCATCGGTTCGCCGGGAACGAGGCGGATCTGCCCGAGCAGTTCCTCGGGTGAAGTGAAGCGCGTGCCGGTCACATCCACCTTGCCCGCGCGCCCGCGCAGCAGCACGATCTGGATCGTGCCGTCCCGCACTTCCTGCGCCGGCAGCACGATGCGGGTGAAGCGGTCGCCCATCGTGACGAAAGCCGTGGACAGGTCGGATCGCAGCGACTCGATCAACGATGAGGTGATGGGTTGGCCGATGTAGGGCAGCAGTACGGCCCGGGCCAAGCCCCCTTGCCGGGGATCATCGACATGCTCCACATTCACCCCGTCGTAGGCCTCGACCGAGGGTCGTACGGCGGCGAGGTCGTCCAGCAGGACGAAACCGCGCACCGGCACCCCCTGTGCTTCCTGCACGGCTTCCGGGACCGGGGCTTTCGGCGGCGTCACCGGCGGCGGCTGTAGCGTGCGAAGGTCCTGCGCGGCGGCGGTGCACGACAGTGCCAGCAGCAAGGCGGCCGTCAATCTGCGCTTTCGGGCGAAAGAAGTGTGGCAAACCGAGGCCGGGAAATGGGTGTTCATGAATCACTTCCGCTTGTTTGTCAGGCTTTGGAGTCGGTGTCCGGGGAGTGGCGCCGGTGTCTGAGTTTGGGGTGATGCCGGGGCCGTCTTCTGGGGCTGCTGTGGTTGCTTCTCCGGCACGGATTCAGTGGGCACGACACGCAAGTTCGGATCGGTGTAGGAGGGGCGCGGGCGTTCCGTCGGCATCAACTGTTTCTCGATGGGGCCCAGTGTCGACGGTGGCGCTTTCCTTTCCGGCACTCCTCTGAGCTGAATCATTGTCGGAGGACCAATTTCGGTGCGCTTGTTCTCCAGGCTCTGGAGCCTCAACCCGGTGGCCGGCTCGGAGATTTGCGGCCGGCTTGACGCGGGTGGAGGTGGTTGGATCGGCGTGGGGGATCCGCCGGAGCTCGGAACAACGATGATCGTGTTCGGGCGCACCTGAATGGGGGTCGGGTTGAGGACCATGGGGTCCACGATCACGGATATCGGCGGGTTGGAGACGGCGGCATAGGCACCGCCCGAACTGCCTTGGGAAAGCAGGCCCGCCAGGCTGGCCATCGTGGCGCCGGCGATCGCCTCGCCCTTGCCGCCTTCTCCGTGCATCAGCGAAGTGAAAGACCTGGACTGGCGGGTTTCATCCGCGGCCTTGCGGAGATTCTTCTCGAAGTTGGCGTCGTGCGCGATCTTCAAGATGCCCTGCACGGCGACCTGGAGGGCGGTGGTGATGATGATCGCCGGTCCGGTGAAGGCGCCCGCGGCTGCGCCCGTGGTGCTCGTGGTGATGCCGCGTGCCAGGTTGGTGGCGATGCCGACGCTGATGTTGGTCAGGTTGGCCGCCAGGGCCCCGCCCCCCGCGAACCCGGCCATCGTCGTCCCTGCGGCGGTCAATACCTGCTGCAGCGCGACGGGATCGCCGCTGAAACCGCCGGCGCCCGTTTGCGCGGCAATGATCAACTCGTCCGGCGGGCTTTCGCCCAGGTCGAACAGGGACATCAACGTGGGCATCTTGTTGTTTTTCCGCTCCTCGGCTTCCCTCTTCCAGTCCTTGTATGCGGTGATGGCCTTGTCCGCGGCCGTGATGCGATCGTTCTGCAGCTTGGCCATGATGTAGTCGTACAGGCCCTGGTCGGCGACGGTCGGCGATGGGTATTTCGACTGGATGAAATCGCGCAGCTGGGTGGCGTAAGCCGCGATGTCAACCATGCTTCCAATGAAACTGAAGCCGACACGCTTGGCCAGCGGGTCCAAAAAGCTGATCTTGTAGCTCCAGCTAAACAACGGGTTCCGCCACGCGTCGGAAGCAATGAGTGCATTCAGGTGGGCGAGGTCTTTGGAGACCGCCATCCTGGATTCGTAGTCCTGCAGCCAGTTCATGAGGTAAGGCAGGATCGTGCCGTAGGCGGCCGGGTCGTTGCCCCGGGTCATCAGCCAGTTGTTGGCATCGCCCGGGGTCGAGGGTTGCCCGGTCCCGCGCAGGTAGGCGCTGACGATATCGTTGATCTGCGAGGTGAACACCACCGGCAAGCCGAAGATCATCGGCGTGAACGGCGGGATGTTGATCGGGACCTTCGGCGAGCCGTCTTTCGTGAGCAAGGGAACGCCGGGGCCCATCGTCATCAGCAGCTGCTGCTTGGTGAGGCCCTGGGTGACGCCGGGCGAGACTCCGACCAGTTGCAGGAGTCCGCCATTGGGGTCGTAACTGAAATCGTAGGGACCATAGGGGTCGCCCGGGATCGAACCGGACGCGGGGCCATGGGCCAGGATCGACATCTTGTCGAGGGCGAAGGGGTTGACGCTCCAGGACCACGCCGTGCCGCCGAACAGGCCGCGCAGGTCGAGGTTGTTCTGCGAGGCATAGGTGCCGCGCAGGCCGTTGAACAGGAACACCGGGCTGATGTAGTCGACGGTCTGGCTCAGCGCGAACAGGTCGGCGATGTTCACGGTGATGGTCGGGTTCCTGGTGGTCAGCCAGTTCGCCGGATTGCCGAAGTCGAACTTGAGCACGTAGTTGGACGATGTCTTCACGCTGCCGGGGGTGGCCTGCAGCGGCGAGGTCACGCCGTCGCCGGCGAATCCGGGCGCGCCGGTCAGCGTGAAATCGTTGCCGCCGAAGCCGCTGACCGTCCACTTCACCGTGTCGGTGGTGCCGTACTGGCTCGCGTAATCGGTGGTGTAGCGGATGGTGCCCGCCGGCTGCTGGGCGTTGTAGTCGCTGCTGCTGCGCTGGACCGCGCCCGGCGTGTCGCCGCGCACCGTGCTGGCCGAAACGATGCGGACGGTGAGCGTGGCCGGATCGATGGTGAACAGCGCCTGCGACGTCGGGTTGAGCAGAGCGTAGTTGCCCGACTTGCTGCCCGCCAGCGTGGCGGTGCCGTTGAGGTTGTAATTGCCCACGTTGCTGTCGCGCGTCGCGTCGGTCCGGTAGGCCACGCTGAGGACGTCGTTCGGCGAATCGCCGTTGCGCAGGCCGATCAGGCTGGAAGTGAAGGCCGGGTTGGCGGAACCGTAGACGCGCCGGGCATCGTTGACGCTGAAACGCAGCGGCGCCGGAGTGATGGTCAGCTTGCCGTCGACCTGGCTCAGCACGTAGTTGCCGGAGAGCAGCACCGCGCCGGGCGAAAGCTGGTAGACGCCGACGTTGCTGCCGACGCTCGCCGTGGTGGTCGGGTTGGCCTTGTAGATGCTGGCCGCGCTGTCGCCGTTCTTGAAGCCGCTGGCCGACGTGGTGAAGGCCGGGTTGCCATCGCCGTACACGCGGCTGGCGTCGTCGGCGGTCACGGTGAGGACCGCGCGGTTCACCGTGAGCTTGCCGTTGACCTGGCTCAGCACGTAGTTGCCGGACAGCAGCGCCGCATTGGGTGCGATGGCGTAGATGCCGGCGTTGCTGCCGAGGGTGGCGCTGGTCGTCGGGTTGGCGGTGAAGACGCTGGTGGCACTGTCGCCGTTGACCAGGCCGGTCACGCTGGTGGTGAAGGCCGGGTTGGCATCGCCATACGTGCGGCTGGCGTTGCCGGCGGTGATGGTCAGCGGCGCGGCGGTGACGGTCAGCGTGCCGTTGCTCTGGGTCAGCACGTAGTTGCCGTTGTTGAGCGTCGCGTTCGGGGTGATGGTGTAGCTGCCCACATTGCTGCCGGCGGTGGCGTTGACCGTCGGCGCGAAGCTCACCGCACTGGCCGGTCCGCCGGTGACGGTCACGGTAAGCGCAGGCAGGGCCGCGCCGTAGACCTTGCTCTTGTCGTCGGCGGCGACGTGCAGGGTGGCGGCGGTGATGGTCAGCTTGCCGTTGACCTGGCTCAGCACGTAGTTGCCGGAGAGCAGCACCGCGTTCGGCGCGATGTCGTAGATGCCGACGTTGCTGCCGACGGTCGCACTGGTGGTCGGGTTGGCCTTGTAGGCGCTGGCGGCGCTGTCGCCGTTGACCAGGCCGGTCGCGCTGGTGGTGAAGGCCGGGTTGGCATCGCCATAGGCGCGACTGGCATCGTTTGCGGTGACCGTCAACGGCGCGGCGCTGATGGTCAGCGTGCCGTTGATCTCGCTCAGCACGTAGTTGCCGGAGAGCAGCACTGCATTGGGCGCGATCTGGTACACGCCGGCGTTGCTGCCGATGGCCGCGCCGGTGGTCGGGTTGGCGGTGACCACGCTGGCGGCGCTGTCGCCGTTGACCAGGCCGGTCACGCTGGTGGTGAACGCGGGCAGGGCGGCGCCATAGACCTTGGAGGCGTCGTTGACCCTGACGATCAACGACGCCGGATTGATGGTCAGCGTGCCGTTGACGTAGCTCAAGGTGTAGTAGAGCGGTGCGGTGGCACCGAACGGGGTGATCACGTAGGTGCCGACGTTGCTGCCCAGCGTGGCGGTGGTGTTGAACTGCAGGCCGCTGACCACGCTGGCGGTATCGCCGTTGACGAAGCCGGCGTAGCTGGCGGTGAAGGCGGGGAACGCACTGTCACCGTAGGTCATCGACTTGTCGTCGGCGGTGATGGTGAGGGTGCCGCCCAGACAGCCCAGCTTGCAGTGCACGCCTGGCTGGAAACCGGGGAAGCCGCGCCATTCCGGGCTGGTACCCCAACTGCTGGGCGTATAACTGCCCAGGTTGATCAGCGCGCGCGAGACGCCCCAGATCGAGACACCGTTCGCTGCGATCAGGCTGGTGCCGGTCAGGCGGATCTCGCCGGTGCCGTAGTTCGGCGAGCTGGGATAGGCCGTATCGGCCACCAGGGTCAGCGGCTGGCTGCCGAGGTTGCCGGCGCTGAGGCTGCCGCCGTTGAGCAGCAGGCTGTGCCCGGCGCTCATGAACAGGGTGTAAGGGGTGTTGACCGTTGCGCTGTTGCCGATCAGGTCGTTGTCGGCGTTGAAGGCAAAGGTGCTCCCCGAGGACGAGGCCACGCCGCCCGTGTTCGATCCGGAATTGCTGCCGTTCGTCAGGGAGGCGGTGCCGTTGATGTTGCCGCCTAGGATGATGTTGCCGCCACCACCGGTGGAGGTGTTCACCTGCAGGTTGCCCAGCGTGCTGGAGCTCACGCTGCCGCCGTTGGAGCCGGGGGCGGCAGCACCGCCCTGCAGGCTCATGGCCTTGGAGATATCGCCGTTCAGAATGGCGTTTTTCGCATTGATGGTGATTGGGCTGCCGAGGACGGTCGCCGTGCCGCCCCCCGAGCCACCCCCCAAGCCACCGGCGGGAAAGCTACTCCCGTGCCCGCCCCTGCCGATTGCGTTGGTGCTCATGGTGCTGCCAAGGCTTTGGGTGAAGGTGCCGCCGGCGGAAAACTGGATGCCCATGCCGTTGCCCACCGCAAACCCGCCGGCCCCCCCGCTTGCGTTGGGCGAAGCTGCACCGGCACTGCCCCCATGGGCTTCAGCCTGGCCCGTGAAAGAGGCGCTCGGCGCAACCGTGATGTCGCCGCCGGCCGTGAAGCTCGCTGAGCTGCCAACCTGGGAGGCCCATCCGCCGTTTCCGCCGACTTGCGTGGGATTCGTGCCGGTGCTCTGCCCGCCCACGCCGCCGTCTGACCGTACGTAGAAACCGATGCTGCCGTTCAGCAGGATGTTGCGTGTGGCGGTGAAGTCGATCGCGCCACGGGTCAGAGAGACGCTGCCGCCGTTTCCGCCTACCCAAGTGAGAGCAGCGCTGGATCCACCGGCCCCGCCGGTGACCCGGTAGTTCGCGCTGAAGCTGCCGTTGAGAATGATGTCGCGACCGGCGTAGACGGTGAGCCCGCCTACGGTCTTGTTGATGGACGCACCGGCTGCCCCGGACGGGTCACCCGGGTTGCCGGTCGTGTCGCTCGTGATGCTGAGGGAGGTGTTGAGGATGAAATCGTTGCTGGCGATCAGGTCCAGGGTGCCTGTCCTGTCCGCCAGGGTCCAGGTTTGTGAACCCTGCAAGGTGATGTTGCCAGCGGCCGTGTTCGCGCTGGCGGTGTTGACGGTGAGGTTGCCCAGCCCCAGTTGGGTGGCGATGTCGGCCGCGGACAGGTAACTGGTCGAGCCGGTCACGTGGTTGCCGCCGGCCGCGAGGTCGGTGTCGATGACGATGTCGTCCGGGTCCAGCAACAGGGTGCCGAAAGTACCGTGCGCCGCGCGCAGGTCGGCCAGGCCGTTCATCACCAGGTATTTGCCGGAGACCTCGGCAAAACCGCCGTCGCCGCCCTCGGCGCCACCGCGGGCGCTGATGTGGCCGGCGAAATCGGTCCGGCCGTCCGACCACACCACCACCTTGCCGCCGTCGCCCTGCGTGCCGGCATCGGCATCCAGCAGCGCATTGGCGCCCACCGTCACGTTGCCTGCGTTGGGGATTTCGGGATTGCGGCCCTGCTTGTCGCCGCCGACCAGGATGGTGCCGCCGCTGCCATCGGCATTGCGCGCCTTCAGCGTGCCGTCCACGCGGATGTCGCCGCCGCCGGAGGTAAGCAGGATGCGCCCGTCGCGGTTCTCGACGCCGGTGGCCTCGATGGTGCCGCCGGCATTGATGGCCAGTGCATACACGTTGCCGCCGGCCGCGCTCAACTGCGCCTGCGCGGCACGGATGGTGCCGCTGTTGTCCACGCCGGTGCCGCCGCCGTCCAGGCCTGCTTCGACCACGATGTTGCCGCCCTGCGGATCCAGCCGCACCGCGTTGGCCGCGATCAGCGCGGCGCGCCCTTGCCCGGCCTCGATGCCGCCGGCGTTCTCCACGCTGCGGCCGACCAGGATCACGTCGCCGGCGGTGGTGCGGATGAAGCCCAGATTGCGGATGGCCGAGTGTGAATCACCGGAGAAACGCAGCGGGTTGCCGGCCATGAAGGCGTTCGGGTCCACGTCCAGCGTGGAGGCCATGAAGGCGGCGGCCTGGATCACGCCAGTCGGGCCGATCACCACGCCGTTCGGATTGATCACGAAGACCTGCCCGTTGGCGCGGATCTCGCCGAAGATGCGGCTGGGATCGCCGCCGAGCACGCGGTTCAGCACCGCGCTGTCCTTGCCAGGCTGCAGGAACTGCATCCACTTGCCGGCATTGATGGAGAAATCGTTCCAGTTGATGATGGCGCGGCTGCTGTTCTGCCGGATCGTCGTGTTGCCGTTGGCATCGCGGCTGATCTCGGCGCTGCCGTGGGTGACGGTGCCTTCGCCGGCCTGGGCGTTGGCGGCGAGGATCGCCAGGGCCAGCGAAAGTGCCAGCGGGCTGATTCGCGGTTGCGGGCGGGGTTTCATCGTGCGTCTCCTCGTGGACCGGGCTTGCCGTATGGACCACGTTATCCGTCCGCACGGACGGCGAACATCCACGAAATCAGGTAGATGCGATGGCCGCGGTCACGAATCCGCGATCGGACGGGGCGGGATCAGGCCGCTGGACTGCGCCTTGAAGATGGCGGCCGTCCGGGAGTGCACGGCCAGCTTCCGGTAGATGTTCCGGGTATGGGTTTCGATGGTGGAACGCGAAAGGGCGTTGAGATCGGCGATCTCGCGGTTGCTCATCCCGCGCGCCACGCATTGCAGGATCTCGGTCTCGCGGTGGGTGAGCAGGGCCTCGGCTTCCGGTTGTTCCGGTGCGGGTGGCGGTTCGGGCGCGGCTTCCATCCCGTGCGCCGGCTGCGGCATCAGCGACAGGATGCGGCGGGCGATGACCGGGTCGATCGGTGCGCCGCCGCGCTCGATGCTGCGCAGCGACAGTGATATCTCGATGTCCTCGGCATCCTTGAGCAGGTAGCCCAGGGCGCCGGCGGACAGCGCGCGGACGATGGTCTGGTCGTCCGCCCAGGAAGAAACCACCACGCAGACCGCATCCGGGGTGTGCTCACTCAGCCAGGCGATCAGATCGATGCCGTCGCCATCGGGGAGCTGGACATCCACCAGCGCCAGCGAGCACGGGGCTTCCGCCGCCAGCGCCCGGGCCTGAGACAGGTCGCCGGCGATCCGGATGCCGGCATCGGCCGGTGCCAATGCCCGAACAAGGCTTGCGAGACGTTGCTGCATCGCGTCGTTGTCTTCCACGAGCAATACGCTCGAGAAGGCGGAGGGTTCGACGGATATGCCCGGGATCATGAGGTTACCTGTGGCGTTGCCCCACTATAGCCAGCCAAACCGGAAGGGAACGTGGAAACCGGCAGGCGGATGATGAAAGTGTGACCACTGTCGGGCCGGGCGAATGAACGATTACACTGGCCTGCACCCGATCCACGCTGGAGATGCATGGCGATCAGGATTGCCCTTGCCCAATTCGACTTCCCTGTAGGCGACATCGCCGGGAACCGGGCGCGCATCGCCGAGCGGATCGCGGTGGCCCGCGACGCGTACGCGGCCGATGTCGTGCTGTTCCCGGAACTGTCGCTGTCCGGCTATCCGCCGGAGGACCTGCTCTATCGTCCCTCGTTCCTGCGCGAATGCGAAGCGGCGATCGGCTCGCTCGCCGCCACAGTCGAGGGCATCGTCGCGGTCGTCGGCTGGCCGCAGGCGGCCGGCAGCGTGGTCTACAACGCCGCCAGCGTGCTGCGCGACGGGCGCATCGAGGCGACTTACCGCAAGCGCGAGCTGCCCAACTACGCGGTGTTCGACGAGCGCCGCTACTTCGACGTCGATCCCGACCGCGAGGACTGCGTGTTCGAGGTCGGCGACGCGAAGATCGGGCTGCTGATCTGCGAGGACCTGTGGTTCGCGGAGCCGATCGCCTCGACCGTCGCGGCCGGTGCGGACATCGTGCTGGTGCCGAACGCCTCGCCGTTCGAGCGCGACAAGCATGCGCAGCGCGATGCCTTGCTGGCGGAGCGCTGCCGCGAGGCGGGGGTCGGCATCGCCTATCTCAATCTGGTGGGTGGGCAGGACTCGCTGGTGTTCGACGGCGCCTCGGTGGTCTGCGATGCCGATGGCGCCGCCTCGCCGGCAGCGGCCGCCTTCGCCGACGAATGGCTGGTGGTGGATTACGACCCGGCATCGCGCCGTTTCACCCCGGTGCGCTGGATCGACGATGGCGACGAATCGCGCGACGCGCTGGCCTGGCGTGCGATCGTGCGCGGCATCCGCGACTACTGCGGCAAGAACGGGTTCAGGAAAGTCTGGCTGGGGCTGTCGGGCGGCATCGATTCGTCGATGGTGCTCGCGCTGGCGGTGGACGCGCTGGGCGCCGACAACGTCGCCGCCGTGCGGATGCCGTCGCGCTACACGGCCGGCTTGTCGAACGACTTGGCCCGGGAGCAGTGCGACGCACTGGGCGTGGAGCTGGTCGCGTTGCCCATCGAAAAACCGTTCCAGGCCTACCTCGACACGCTGGCGGATGCGTTCGCCGGCAGCGAGGTCGACACGACCGAGGAAAACCTGCAGTCGCGCATCCGCGGAGCGATGCTGATGGCGCTCTCCAACAAGTTCGGCGGGCTGCTGCTGACCACCGGCAACAAGAGCGAGTATGCGGTCGGCTACGCGACGATCTACGGCGACATGTGCGGCGGCTACGCGCCGATCAAGGACCTGTACAAGACCGAGGTGTTCGCGCTCTCGCGCTGGCGCAACACGGTCGGTGGCGGCGAGGTGATCCCGAACGCGGTGATCGAGCGCCCGCCGAGCGCGGAGTTGCGCGAGGACCAGAAGGACCAGGACTCGCTGCCGCCCTACGACGTGCTGGACGCCATCCTGCTGCGCTACGTCGACCAGGAGCAGTCGCGCGACGAGATCGTCGCCGCCGGCTTCGACCCGGCGACTGTTGACAAGGTCGTGCGGCTGGTGCGGACCAGCGAATGGAAGCGGCACCAGGCCGCGCCGGGCCCCAAGGTCTCGCGTCGCGCGTTCGGCCGCGAGCGCCGCTACCCGATCACCAGCGGCTGGCGCGGCTGATCGCGCTGCTGGCGATGGGCGTGCAGCAAACGAAAAGCCGGGCGAGGCCCGGCTTTTTCCGTTTCCGTCGCATTGCGGTCAATCGCGATCGCGGGTGTCCCGGATCGGATCGCCGGAGAACGGGTTCAGGCGCTGGAAGACCGAGGGGTTCTTCGGCCAGCCACCCTTCAACCACGGATGCGCGGGGTCGTTCTGCGCCAGCACGCGCTTGGCGTCCTCGGCGAGCGCGGTATTGCCCAGGCGCGTGTAGGTTTCGGCCAGCACCGCGACCGCGTCGTTCTGGTATTCGCTCTGCGGGTAGGTTTCCAGCAGATACTTGGCGCGGTCGGCAGCGCCCACCCAGGCGCCGCGGCGCAGGTAGTAGACGGCGGTATTGAGCTCGTAGCGCGCGAATTGGTTGCGCAGGAACACCATGCGCTGGCGGGCGTCGGCGGCGTAGCGGCTGTTGCCGTACCGTTCGGCCACCAGGCCGAAGTCGTTGTAGGCCTGCGTGGGTGCGGCCAGGTCGCGGCCGGCCATGTCCAGCGAGAACACGCGCTGCATGAATACGGTATTGCGCGCCTGGTTGGACAGGCCGCGCAGGTAGTACATGTACGGTACCTGCCTGTGCGTGGGGTAGGTGCGCAGGAAACGGTCGATGGTCGAAACCGCGTCGTCGTTCTTGCCGGCCTTGTACTGCGCGTAGGCGGTTTCCATCATCGCCTGTTCGGCGTAGGCGCCGTACGGATATTGGGCGATCAGGCGCTGGTAGGTTTCCTCGGCCGTGCCGTAATTGCCGCTGACCAGGGCCTTGTGGCCCTTGTCGTAGAGCGTGCCGACGGCGACGCCTTCGTTCTGCGCGTCCTTCTTGAACATCTTGCCGATGCGGGCGCAGCCGCTGCCGGCCAAAGTGACGACCAGCAACAGGAGCGCGGTGCGGGCGAAGGTGTGGCGCGCGACGAGGCGTGGGGACATGGGCTTGGCAGGGGAGGTCGTGCGGAAGCGGTGATAATAGCCTAGCCGGCGCGGTTCCCGCCCGTGGAGCATGAATCCGGCGCTAACGTCCGCCAGCCAACGACCCGATCCCATGACCCAGAAAGCCCTCGCCCCCGAGACCTTGCGCACCGTGGTCCCCGCCGAAGCCGCCGGCCGCCGTTTCGACGCGGTGTTGGCGGAGCTGTTCCCTGACTATTCGCGCTCGCGGCTGGCCGGCTGGATCAAATCCGGCGATGCGCTGCTGGATGGCCAGGCGGTGCGTCCGCGCGACGCGGTCCGCGGCGGCGAATCGGTCAGCCTCAACGCCGAGCTGGGCATCGAGACCGAGGCCATTGCGCAGGACATCCCGCTCGACATCCTGTACGAGGACGATGCGGTCTTCGTCATCGACAAGCCGGCTGGGCTGGTGGTGCATCCGGGTGCCGGCAACCCCGACGGCACGCTGGTCAATGCCCTGCTGCACCGCGACCCCACGCTCAACGCGTTGCCGCGCGCCGGCATTGTCCACCGGCTCGACAAGGACACCTCCGGGGTGATGGTGGTGGCGCGCACTCTGCCGGCGCAGACAAGGCTGGTGGAGATGCTGTCCGCGCGCGACGTGCACCGGCAGTACCTCGCCATCGTCGCGGGGGCGATGGTGTCCGGCGGCACCGCCGATTTCCCCATCGACCGCCATCCGCGCGACCGCCTGCGCATGGGCGTGCGCGAGGACGGACGCGATGCGGTGACGCACTATCGCCTGCGCGAGCGCTTCCGGGCGCACACGGCGCTGGAATGCCGGCTGGAGACCGGCCGCACCCACCAGATCCGCGTGCACATGCAGCACATCAAGCATCCGATCATCGGCGATCCGCTCTACGGCGGCGCACTCAAGCTGCCCAAGGGCGCGACCGAAGGGCTGGTCGATGCGTTGCGCGGCTTCAAGCGCCAGGCCCTGCACGCGGAGGTGCTGGAGTTCGCGCATCCGCTGACCGGCCAGCCGGTGCGTGCGGAAGCGCCGCTGCCCGCGGACATGCGCGCGCTGATGAAGGTGCTGCGCGAGGACACCGCCGCCTTCGAGGCGGCGCAGCGCCGATGAACCGCGCATGGATCGAGGCCGGCTGGCCGGCACCGCCGGGCGTGCGCGCGGTTGCCACGCGGCGTTTCGGCGCGGGCGTGTCGCAAGCGCCTTTCGACACCTTCAACCTGGGGTCGCGCTGTGGCGATGAGGCCGGCGCGGTGGCCGAGAATCGCCGACAGCTGGCCGAAGCGCTGGCCCTGCCCACCGCGCCGCACTGGCTGCAGCAGGTACATGGCGTGGGCGTGCTGAAGGTGGATGCGGATACGGCACCGGCGGGCGAGGCCGAGGCCGATGCATCGGTGACGGATGCGCCGGACGAAGTGCTCGCAATCCTCACGGCCGACTGCCTGCCGGTTGTCCTGGCCGCGAAGGACGGCAGCGAAATCGCCGCCGCGCATGCCGGTTGGCGCGGCCTTGCCGCCGGCGTGCTGGAGAACACCCTCGCCGCGATGCGCAGTGCGCCACGCGACCTGGTCGTCTGGCTGGGCCCGGCGGCCGGCCCGCGTGCGTATGAAATCGGCGAGGAAGTGCGCGATGCCTTCGTCCGGCATGACTCCGCTGCGGTCTCGGCGTTCGTCGCCACCCGTCCGGGGCACTGGAAAGTAGATCTATATGGACTGGCGCGCATGCGCCTCATCGCCGCCGGCATCGCGGCCGACGCCATCCACGGTGGTGATCGCTGCACGATCAGCGAAGCCGGCGAGTTTTTCTCGCACCGTCGCGATGGCCGCAGCGGGCGCATCGCCACGCTGGCGTGGATCGTCGGATAGAAGGGGGTGGCGACAGCCGCCCGGCATCAGCCCGCAGCGATGTCGCTTACAGGTCCTGCTCGTACTTGACGTAGGGCACGGTGCCTTCCTGTTCGCCGGAAGGCGCAAACGGGTTCTTGCCGCGGGTGACCACGTTCTCGGCGCCGACACTCAACTGCGCGCTCCACGGGGTACGCCAGCTCAGGCCGATGCCGAAGCCTTCCCACTTGCCCGGCTGGCCCGGAACCTCGACGACGCGGCCGAACACGCTGGCGCTGAACGCGCCGACGCCGCCGGCCACGGAAATCCCCTTGCTGTTCCAGCGATTGGCCAGTTGTGGGACGTCCACGGCCGAGACCAGGTGCGCCTTGGCGGTGGTGCCGGCGATCGAGACCACGCCGCTGCGGCCGATGTTGTATTGCGCGAACAGGGCGAGGTCGGTCTGCTGGACGCGGCCCTTGGCACCGGCATTGAGCCATGCCGGCAGGTTGGCGCGCTCCTTGCCGACCGCCACGCCGACGCGCGCGTTGCGGGAACCCACGCTCGCGGCGACGCCGCGCGGCCCGATTGCGCCCAGGGCGCAATCGTCGGAGAGATGGTCCATGCGGCTCGGGATGCCGTTCTTGCCGTCGCACAGCAACGCCAGCGACTGCCCCGAGGACAGGCCGAATGCGGATTCGAGCGTGTTGCTGCCGAAGCGCCAGCGCGCGCCCTCCAGGGACTTGCCGGTCGGCTCCAGCACGAAGACGCCCTCGACCTTGCCGCTGTTGCGATTGACCACCGGCAGCACGGCCATGTCGGCGTTGCGGGATTGCGCCAGCGCATCCGCGCCGCCGAGGACGGCGGACAGCAACAGAACCAACGCGGGCAGGCGACGGCGCAACATGATGCTTCTCAGATCGGTCCCCGGGCGGAAAGTTCCGCCATTCCAGAAGATGACAATAGACGACTTATGTTTCTTTAACAATCCTTGCGGCGGAGTGTGCGTCAGATCGATTCTGCCTACTGCAGGCGATCAGGAGGAGCCGTATTCGGAGCGGGTTGCCTGAACAGTTCCGTCGCATCGCCTGGTGAGAACAGGTAGCGCTGACCGCAGAATCCGCAGCGGACTTCGGCCTGGCCGCCGCCGGCGACGATCGCGGCTTCGACCTCGTCCTGGCCCAGGCTCCGGAGCACGTCCTCGACCCGGTCGCGGGAGCACGAGCAGCCGAAACGCAACGGCCTTTCGGCCAGGTATTGCAGGCCTTCCTGGTGGAAGAGCCGGTGCAGGAGGGTGTCGGCGTCCAACGCTTGCAGCTCGTCGGCACCGAGCGTGCCGAACAGCTGCCCGATGCGGTTCCAGCCATCCACGTCGTCCTCGGCGCCGGGGAGCTTCTGCAGCAGCAGGCCCGTCGCGCCGTTGCCGTTCGCTGCCAGCAGCAGGCGGGTCGGCAACTGCTCGGACTGGACGAAATAGCCTTCCAGCGCCTCGGCCAAGGTCGGTGCACCCAGCTCGACCAGGCCCTGGTAGCGCATCGGCTCGCCACTGGGCGTCGGGTTCTCGATGGTGATCGCGAGCAGGGCGCCGTCGCCGAGCGTGTCGGGGCGCATCGGTTCGGCCGGCACGGGCATTTCCTCCATCTGCGCGATCCCGCGGATCGTGCCTTGCGCGGTGCATTCGGCGACCAGGCTGCGCAGCGGGCCCTGGCTGCGCAATTGCACCGACAATCGCCCTTCGACCTTGGCGTGGGCGGTCATCAGCGCGGCGGCGGCGGTTGCCTGGCCGAGCAGCCCGACGACCGATGGTCCGGGCTCGCTGCGCGCGACGATCTCGCGCCAGGCGTCGTCCAGGCGCACGTGTGCGCCCCTCACGCCCGCATCGGGCAACAGGAAGATCGAAAGCAGTCCGCCTGCGGCGGTGTCGGCGTCGTGGTTGTCCATGGGCTCCATCGTCCGGCGTCGCGCCGGAATCTTGCGGATAATGCCGCTTCGATCCATCCAGATGGGGATGCCGTGACTTCAGCGCAAGACCGCCGCGCCCGATGGCGCCGTCCGTGGATACGCCGCCTGATCTGGCTGTGCGCCATCGTCGTGCTCATGCCGGTGGTTCAGGTGCTGGCGCTGCGCTTCGTCGATCCGCCGTTCTCCAGCTTCATGGCGATCCGCCAGGTGCAGGCATGGGCGAGCGGCGATTTCAGGTTCCGCATCGCCTACGACTGGCGGGATCTCGATCGCATGTCGCCGCACGTGCCGGTCGCGTTGATCGCCTCCGAGGACCAGAAATTCGCCGACCATGCCGGCTTCGACCTGGAGGCCATCGAGAAGGCGCGCGCCAGCAACGAGCGAGGGCGCCGCGTGCGCGGCGGCAGCACCATCAGCCAGCAGACCGCCAAGAACCTGTTCCTGTGGAGCGGCTCCGGCTGGAGCCGCTGGCTGCGCAAGGGACTGGAGGCGTGGTACACCTTCTGGATGGAAACGCTTTGGCCCAAGGAGCGCATCCTGGAGACCTACGCGAACATCGCCGAGTTCGGCGACGGAGTCTATGGCGCCCAGGCTGCGGCACGCACTTGGTTCGGCAAGGACGCCTCGCGGCTGACCGCGGCGGAAGCCGCGCGGCTGGCGGCGGTGCTGCCCAACCCCAAGCGCTACAGCGTGGCGCATCCCGGGCCGTACGTGCAGAGGCGCGCGCGCGCCATCCAGCGTCAGATGCGTTACATCGGCGGCGCATCGGCGCTGCGCGAAGTCGAGGACGGCGGGAAATGAGTACGGATCGCCACGACCGGCTGACGGTGGTGGTCGCCGCCTACAACGAGACCGAAGCGTTGCCGCTGCTGCATGCCCGGTTGGCGCAGGCGCTGGACGGGCTGCCGGGTCTCGAATCGCGCGTGCTTTACGTCGATGACGGCAGCAGCGACGGAACCTGGGCCGTGATGCAGCGGCTGGCCGCGGGCGATCCGCGCGTGGCGCTGCTGCGGCTGTCGCGCAACTTCGGCAAGGAGGCGGCGCTCACGGCCGGTCTCGACCTGGTGGATGAGGGAGCGGCGCTGCTGCTGGACGCGGACGGGCAGGACCCGCCGGAACTGATCCCGCGCTTCGTCGAGCGCTGGCGCGAGGGCTACGACAACGTCTATGGCCGTCGCAGCGTGCGGATGGGCGAAGGCCTAGCGCGCCGCGCGACGGCTTCGCTGTTCTATCGCGTGATCGCGCGGCTCTCGCGCACGCCGGTGCCCGAGGACACGGGCGACTTCCGCCTGCTGTCGCCGCGCGCGCTCGCCGCGCTGCGTTTGCTGCGGGAGCGGCAGCGCTTCATGAAGGGCCTGTTCGGCTGGGTCGGCTTCAACGCCGCCGAGATCCCCTACGAGCGGGAGCCGCGAAACGCCGGGCGCAGCAAGTTCAGCCTGTGGAAGCTCTGGAACCTCGCGCTCGAGGGCATCACCAGCTTCTCGACCGCGCCGTTGCGGATCGCCACCTACCTTGGTCTCGCCACCGCACTGGTCGCGCTGGTCTATGGCGGTTACGTGATCGCCAAGGCGATGCTCTACGGCGATCCGGTCGCCGGCTGGCCCAGCATGATGGCGGTGATCCTGCTGCTGGGCGGCGTGCAACTGATCGCGCTGGGCATGATCGGCGAGTACCTCGGACGCCTCTACACCGAAGCCAAGCAGCGCCCGCTGTACGTCGTTTCGGATTGGCAGCCGGCATCCCGGGAGGGGTATGCTGGACGCGGGTCCGAAACGGGGAGCAGCCATGCGTCTGGTACGGCAACTGCTTGAGTCGAAGGCGTCCGGGGGCGTGGTGTCGATCGACCCTGCCGCCCCGGTGATCGATGCCCTGCGCCTGATGGCCGAACGCGGCATCGGCGCGGTGCTGGTGATGGAGCAGGGCCGCAAGCTGGTGGGGATACTTTCCGAGCGCGATTACGCCCGCAAGGTCGTGCTGCTCGGGCGCACCTCGGCGTCCACGCCGGTCAGCGAGATCATGAGCCAGCAGGTGGTGTGCGGACGGCCCGGCGACAGCGTCGAGCAGTGCATGCAGGTGATGACCGAGAAGCGGATCCGCCATCTGCCGATCCTCGACCACAAGGAAGTCGTCGGCATCGTCTCGATCGGCGACCTGGTCAAGGCCGTCATCGACGACCAGCAGGTCCAGCTGCAGCACCTGCAGGACTACATCGCCTCCTGACCTGATGCGTCCACGGCCGCGTGCCGTGCTCAGCCTTCTTCGCCGCCGTCCCCGCAATAGCGGCGACTCTTGGCGTCGCCGAGGTCGGTCGTCGCGGCCAGCGCGGCTGCCGGCGCGGTGACCGTGCCCAGCACCGCCGCGGCGGCGGCGCGCAGCCCGATGCGCTTGTAGTCGGGGCGGATGCTCGGGTCGGTGAAGCTGCCTTGCACATAGAGCGGCGAGCGCAGCGAAAGCGGACTGAAGCGTCGCGTCTTCGGCTTGAGCGTCAGGTCGAGGCGTTCGTCGCGCAGGCTGATGGTGCCGCTGCCGGTGATCACCGTGTCGTCGGTGTCGAAGGCGAGTGCGCGCGTCGTCATGACGCCGTCCTTGATGCCGAAGTCCCCGAAGGCGCAGCGTATCGGCAGTTGCCTGTCGCCGGTCAGCTTGACCTTGAGGATGCCGGCGATGTCGATCGCGGCCATCTCCATCAGCAGCTTGCTGATGCTGCCGCGTCCCATGCCGGCATCGGCTTCGCCATCCGCGTTGCCGAGCATCTTGGCGATGGAGTTGCCGGTGGTGTCGATCTTGATGTCGCCGCCCAGGCTGCCGATCGCGTTCTGTCCCAGCTTCACCTTCGGCATCAATTTGCCCAAGGTGAGTCCCTTGGCACTGATGTCGGCATGCGTGCGGATGACGCTGCCTTCGCGCGCATCCATGCGGATCGCCGAGCGGATGTCGCCATCGGCCACGCCGAAGTTCAGCGGGGCCAGCGTCATCACGCCCGCTTCCAGTTTCATCCTCGCATCCATGTCGTCCACGGGCAGGGTCTGGGTGTTGATGCGCGCCGCGCGCAGGCGCACGTTGGCATCCATCGAGCGCAGCTTTTCCAGCCTGAACTCGTCGCGCGGGAACAGCTTGCCGCTGGCTTGCTGCTGCGCGGCTTTCGCGGCAAGTTCGGGGTTGGTCTTCTCGCCGCCCGTGGCCTTGGGCGCGCCACCGATGAAGCCGGCCAGATCATCCAGGTCCAGGCGCTTCGAGCGCAGGTCGGCATCCAGGCGCGGGCGCGGCTTGCCGGTGGTGAAGTGGGCGAAACCTGCGAGGTCGCTGTCGCCCACCTTGCCGCTCAAGCCGTCGTACTTCCAGGTGCTGCTGGTCGGCGAGTTCACCTTGCGGGTGAAACGGCCATTGAGCGCATAGGGCGGCGTCGGCGGCAGCGCGAGGCCCAGCAATGGATAGAGGTCGTCGAGGTTCTGTCCCGCCAGCGACAGCTTGAGGTCGAAGTCGCGCATCCGCAGCGGATCCAGCAAGGTGCCGCTGGCATGGGCGCTGGTCGGTCCGGCGGTGGCGCGAACATCGATACGATAGGGCTCGTCGGGGTTGCGCAGGTCCAGAGGCGATTCTCCCCGGCCCTGCAGCGTGAACGGGCTGCCTTTCCAGTGGCCCTTGCCCTTGACCACGATCGGTGGGCCGCTATCTCCCTTTCCGCGCGCTTCGCTGTCCACGCTGATGTCGATGTCGGTCTTGCCCTTGGCATCGACGAACCGCAGCTGTCCGTCGTCGATCCACAGGCTGCGGAACTCCGGCTGCTTGCCACGGCTGTCCTCGCGGTCGAAGACCCAGTTGCCGATGCCATCGGGACCCGTTTCCAGCAACACGTCGGGATTGGTCAACCGCAGCTCGGGGATGCGGAAGTCGCGTTGGAAGATGGCCGGCCACAGCGCGAAGGCGAACGCGAGACGGTCGGTCCTCGCCATTTCCTTTTCTTTCGACCAGGCGGCGTTGCCGAAGCGCAGCCCATCGGCGCTGACGCGCGTCATCCGGCCCAGGTCGACATCCAGGTCGCCGTCGATGTGCAATTCGCGCCCGGTCTTGGCCTGGACATAGCGCTCGATGGGGCGTTTGAACCAATTCCAGTCCCACAGCAGGATCAGGATGACCAACGCTGCCGCCAGCACGCCCAGGAAAGTGAGCCAGGGATGTCGGCGCGGCCAGAGCGCTGCGGACGCGTCCTCGTCTCGGGACGTGGCGGGCGCGGGCTTGTCTGGGGATTCGATTTCGGTCATTCGACGAGGCGACGACGGGGCGTTTCGCCACCATCGGCCCCGTCGAGTCAAACAGGGGTGAATGTCGCGGGCTTTCGTTCAGGCGCGGGGCACCACCAGCGACCAGACCGCGATGAAATGGCAGGCCGTGCCGACGACGACGAAGCCATGCCAGATCGCGTGCGCATAGGGCATGCGCCGTTGCATGTAGAACACGGTGCCCAGCGTGTAGGCGATGCCCCCGGCCAACAGCCAGCCGAAGGTCCAGCCGCTCAAGGCCAGGTACACGGGCTTGGCGTACAGCATCACCAGCCAGCCCATCGCGATGTAGATCAGGGTGGAGGCCAGCTTGAAGCGGCCGGTGAAAAACAGCTTGAACACGATGCCGGCGGCGGCCAGCGACCAGATGGCGATGAACAGCGTCCAGCCGACCGTATCGCGCAGGATGGTCAGGGTGAAAGGCGTGTATGTGCCGGCGATGAGAACGTAGATCGCGCAGTGATCGACGATCTTCAGGCGTGCGCGGCGCAGCGGATCGACCGCGCGGTGATAGGCCGTGCTGGCCAGATACAGCGCCAGCATCGATACCGAAAACACGATGGCCGAGGCCCATTGCCAGGCATCGCCGCCGCGGGCGATGGCCTGCACGAGCATGGTGAGCCCCGCGACCAGCGCGACGGCCGCGCCCACCCCATGCGTGAGCACGTTGGCGCGCTCTTCTTCCGGTGAATACGCGGAGGTATGGCCCTGCATGCCTCGGAGCATACACGGATGTTGCGCTGCCGCAATCCGCGCCGGGCGCGGCTGCGCGGCAGGGCTCAGTCGATGCGTTCGGCGTGCGCGTGCTCGCGGGTGGCGAGGAACTGCACGCCCGGCGCGCGTTCCTCGGCCAGTTGCAGGTTGACCCGGGTCGGCGCGAGATAGACCAGCTGGCCGGCGGCATCCAGCGACAGGTTGGCCGCATTCTTCTCGCGGAACTCTTCCAGTTTCTTCGCGTCGTTGCATTTGATCCAGCGTGCGGTGGCGACCTGCACCTGCTCGAAGATCGCATCGACGCCGTATTCGTCCTTGAGGCGATAGGCGACCACGTCGAACTGCAACACGCCGACCGCGCCGAGGATGAGGTCGTTCGACATCAGCGGGCGGAAGAACTGGGTCGCGCCTTCCTCACTCAACTGCGCCAGGCCCTTCTGCAGCTGCTTGAGCTTGAGCGGATCGCGGAGGCGTGCGCGACGGAACAGCTCCGGCGCGAAGTTGGGGATGCCGGTGAAGGCGATGTTCTCGCCCTCGGTGAAGGTGTCACCGATGGAGATGGTGCCGTGGTTGTGGATGCCGATCACATCGCCTGGCCAGGCATCCTCGGCGATCTCGCGGTCGGAAGCCATGAACGTCAGTGCATTCGCCAACTTGATGTCCTTGCCGGTGCGCGGCTGGAACGCCTTCATGCCCGCGGAGAACTTGCCCGAGCAGATGCGCATGAAGGCCACGCGGTCGCGATGCTGCGGATCCATGTTGGCCTGGATCTTGAACACGAAGCCGGTCAGCTTGTCTTCGCTGGGTTCGACCTCGCGGCTGGTCGTCTCGTGCGGCTGCGGCTGCGGCGCGTGCTGGACGAAGAAGTCGAGCAGCGGCTGCACGCCGAAGTTGTTCACCGCCGAGCCGAAGAACACCGGCGCCTGCTCGCCGCGCAGGTAAGCGTCCTGGTCGAACGGATGCGATGCACCTTCGACCAGTTCGAGTTCATCGCGCAGTTCGGCCAACGCATCGGCGCCAATGGCCGCCTCCACGCGCGGGTCGTCGATGGACGGATAGATGGTCGAGTCCTGCCGGGTGTGGTTCTTGCCGGCTTCGTACAGGTGCACTTCGCCGGTCAGCAGGTGCACCACGCCGCGCAGGCGCTTGCCCATGCCGATCGGCCAGGTCACCGGCGCGCACTGGATCTTCAGCACGCTCTCGATTTCATCCAGCAGCTCGATTGGGTTCTTGCCCTCGCGGTCGAGCTTGTTGATGAAGCTCATGATCGGCGTGTCGCGCAGGCGGCAGACTTCCATCAGCTTGATCGTGCGCTCCTCGACGCCCTTCGCCACGTCGATCACCATCAAGGCGCTATCGACCGCCGTCAGCACGCGATAGGTGTCCTCGCCGAAGTCGGCATGGCCGGGCGTGTCGAGCAGGTTGACGATGTGGCCGTCGTAGGGGAACTGCATCACCGACGAGGTCACCGAGATGCCGCGCTCCTTCTCCAGCGCCATCCAGTCGGACGTCGCGTGGCGCGCGGCCTTGCGGCCCTTGACCGACCCGGCCAGCTGGATCGCGCCACCGAACAGCAGCAGCTTCTCGGTCAGCGTGGTCTTGCCGGCGTCGGGGTGGGAGATGATGGCGAAGGTGCGGCGGCGCGCAGCTTCCTGTTTGATGGCGGACATGCGGAACGCGGCGCGGTTGGCGCCGTCGGGTTGCGTGCGGGGACGCGGATTATAAGCCCGATGCCGGCAGCGTCTCGCGCGGCAGGTGCAGCTCGCCCCTGTCGCCGACGATCCGCACCGGCACCGATGCCAGCCCGAGGCCGGCATTCGTCTGTACCGCGAAATGCAGGTGGGGGCCGCTGGAATACCCGGAGTTGCCGCTGCGGGCCAGCATCCGCCCTGCGGCCACGCGTTCCCCGGGCATGACCGCCAGGCTGCCGTGCTGCAGATGCGCGTATACAGCCATGCTGCCGTCGGAATGCAGGATGCGTACGAGGTTGGCCTCGTCCGGGCGGCCGGTGCCGTCCCGGAAACGGTCCTGCGCCTGCATCACTGTGCCGCCGCGCGTGGCGACGACCGGCGTGCCGATGGGGGCGGCGAAGTCGACCGCATGCAGGTTTTCGCTGTCCGTGTGACTGAACCGGCCTTGCGGCGGCTGCCCGATCCGCACCGAGGCCAGCCGCAGCGGCAGTCCGTAATCGACATCGCGCGCGGCGGCACCGGGCGCGCCCGGTACCGCCAGCAATCGCAGCCGCAGGCCGCCGTCCGCGGGGAGCCGGGCCAGCCGATAGGCGCCGCGCGCCGGAAGCACGCGATGCAGCGGAAATCCGCTGCGGTCAGGGATGGCGTCGATGCGCACTTCGGCCGGGCCGTACAGGTCGTTGTCCACCCAGATCTCGCGGACGCCTTCGTGGTCGGCAATGCGCAGTCGCACGCCGACCGCCGCGGCGGATGCCGGAACCGGAGCCTGCGTGTTCGGCCTGGGCGGCCAGCTCAGCCACTGCGCGGCCGTTGCCGGGCCGGCGAGTAGCACGACCATCAGGGCGCAGGAAGTGGGGCGTGGCATCGCCGGATTATCGCGGGCTGGCCCCGGCAAGAAATCAATCGCTTGATCCGAATAAAGCGATTGACATTGCGAAAGCCTTGCGGCAAGCTGCAGTCATCCATCGAGATCGGCTGAGGGATAGGCCCTTTGACGCCGAGGCAACCTGGACATCCGTCCAAGGTGCCAATTCCTGTGGGGGCGCAAGCCCGCCGCGCAGATGGTTGAGCAGGCGCACCCGCGCTGCCCGACACGCGCACCACCCGGAACTCGATGCACACGGAGTTCCGCATGAGTCTGGTCGCCGCATCGTTCCAAGCCCCCGCCGAAGCCGCCATCGATCCCCTCTGCCGGTTCGGTCAATCGCACGCGCATGTCCCGGAAGTGCAGGCCGAACGCGGCGTGCATCGCTGCACGCTGGCGCTCCGGCACGTCGGCGCGCGCGAGGTCGCGATCCGCTGGGAGCTGTGCGGCCCGGTGGACGCGCCGCTGCTGCTGGTGGCCGGCGGGATTTCGGCGACGCGTCATGTACTGGCGAACGAGGCCGACGGCAGCGACGGCTGGTGGCAGGCGCAGGCCGGTTTCCTGCGCCGGCATCGGGTGTTGGCGATCGACTGGCTGGGCGATGGCGACGGGCTGGACGCGCCGATCGACAGCATCGACCAGGCCAATGCCATCGCCGCGGTGCTGGACACGCTGGGCGTGGCGAAGCTGCGTGCCTTCGTCGGCGCCTCCTACGGCGCGATGGTCGGGCTGCAGTTCGCCGCCTGCCATCCGCAGCGGCTGGCGGCGCTGGTCGCGATCAGTGGCGCGCATCGCCCGCACCCGTGGGCCAGCGCGCTGCGCTCGGTGCAGCGCAAGATCGTGGAGCTGGGCGAATTGCAGTGCGACGACGGCCACGGCCTGGCCCTGGCGCGGCAGTTGGCGATGCTGTCCTACCGCACGCCGAAGGAATTCGCCGAACGCTTCGATGCCCCGGTCGCGCTGGACGGCGCACATGCGGTCTGCCCGGCGGAAAGTTACCTGGAAGCCTGCGGCCAGCGCGCGCTGGTGCGCTTCAATGCCACCGCCTATCGCCGCCTGTCCGAATCGATCGACCTGCATCGCATCGAACCCGAAGCCGTGCGCGTGCCGTTGTCGGTGGTCGCCATCGACAGCGACCTGCTGGTGCCGCGCGAAGACCTGTCCGAGCTGGCCGTGCGCGCGCCGGACGCGTGGCTGCAGGTGATTGCATCGCGCTACGGCCACGACGCCTTCCTGAAAGAAACCGCGGCGATCGCCGCTGCCCTCACCGCTGCCCTGGACGCCTGACATGAGCCTTGAATCGAACATCGCCACCCGCGCCGTGCGTGCCGGCATCGACAGCGACAGCGCCTTTGGCGCGGTCGCGCCGCCCCTGGTGCTGTCGTCCAACTTCAGCTTTGCCGGTTTCAACGAGAAGCGTCGATACGACTACACCCGCAGCGGCAATCCGACCCGCGACCTGCTGGGCGATGCGCTGGCCGAACTCGAAGGTGGCGCGGGCGGCGTGGTCACCGCGACCGGCATGGCCGCGATCACGCTGGCCTTGAACGCGCTGCTGGAGCCGGGCGACCTGCTGGTGGTGCCACATGATGCGTACGGCGGCAGCTGGCGCCTGTTCAACGCGCTGGCGAAGAAGGGTGCGTTCGAGCTCGCCACCATCGACTTCACCGATGCGAAGGCGCGCGCCGAGGTGTTCGCGCGCGGGCCGAAGCTGGTGTGGATCGAGACGCCTTCCAACCCGCTGCTGCGCATCACCGATCTGGAGCAGGTGATCGGCGATGCGAAGGCCGCCGGCGCCACCGTGCTCATCGACAACACCTTTCTGTCGCCGCTGTGGCAGCGGCCGCTGGATTTCGGCGCCGACGCGGTGCTGCATTCGACCACCAAGTACATCAACGGCCACAGCGATGTCGTCGGCGGCGCGCTGATCGCGCGCGATGCCGCCTTGCACGAGCAATTCGCCTGGTGGGCGAATGCGCTCGGCATCACCGGCGCGCCGTTCGACAGCTTCCTGACCCTGCGCGGCATGCGCACGCTGCCGGCGCGGCTGCGCGTGCACGAGGAGAACACCCACGCGATCGTCGAATTGCTGCAAGGACATCCGGTGGTGCGGCAGTTGTACTGGCCGGGCCTGGCCTCGCATCCGGGACATGCGGTGGCCGCGCGCCAGCAGCAGGGCTTCGGCGCGATGCTGTCGTTCGAGCTGGGCGATGAAACCGAGGTGCGCGCCTTCCTCGACGGACTGGAATGCTTCACCCTGGCCGAATCGCTGGGGGGCGTCGAAAGTCTCGTCGCGCATCCGGCCACGATGACCCACGCCGCGATGACGCCGGAGGCGCGTCGTGCCGCCGGCATCGGCGACGGACTGCTGCGCCTGTCGGTGGGCATCGAGCATGCCGACGACCTCATCGCCGACCTGCAGGCCGCGCTGGACCGCGTACTCGCGTGTAAACGCGCGGCGCTGGCGGCATGAGCACGCCCGCGCCGCGTCTCTACCTGCTCGGCACCGGAACGGTCGGCAGCGCCTTCATCGAGCGCCATGCGCGATTGCGCGAGGCGGGCAGGCCGGTGCCGCAGATCGCCGGCATCGCCAATGCGCGCGGTTGGCGCGATTGCGATGCGTCATCGGCGCAGGCGGCGCAGGCGGCGCTGGACGAACTGCGCGGGCTGCAGTCGGCGCGCGATGCGGCATGGTTGCCGCGCACGCGTTTCGGCCGCGGCGACATCGTGGTGGATGCCAGCGCCAGCGACGCGCTGGCTGCGCGCCATGCGGGCTGGCTGGAGGCGGGCGCCGACGTGGTGACCGCCTGCAAGCTCGGGCAGGGCACGTCGCTGGCGCGCTGGCGCGATATCCGCGAGGCGGGCGGCGCCTCGGGCGCGGGCTACGGCGACAGCGCCACGGTCGGCGCGGGCCTGCCCTTGCTGCGCAGCCTGCGCGAGTTGCAGGCGGGCGGCGACCGCATCCACGCCATCGCCGGCGTGCTGTCGGGATCGCTGGCGTGGCTGTTCAACCATTACGACGGCAAGCGCCCGTTCTCCGGCTTTGTGCGCGAGGCGCGCGATGCCGGCTACACCGAACCCGATCCGCGTGACGACCTGTCAGGCGAGGACGTGCGCCGCAAGATCGTGATCCTTGCGCGGGCTTCGGGTATCGCGCTGGATGCCGACGCGGTGCGGGTCGATTCGCTGGTGCCGGAGGCGCTGGCCGCGCTGCCGGTCGCGGCGCTGGACGCGGCATTGTCGGCGCTGGATGAAGCGATGCGCATTCGCTACGCCGAGGCGTATCGCAGCGGCGAAGTGTTGAAGTTCATCGCCCGCTGCGAAAATGGCGCGGCGACCGTCGGGCTGGAGGCCTTGCCGGTCGATCATCCGCTGGCCGCGGGCGCGGGGACCGACAATCGCGTGGCGATCTGGTCGGATCGTTACCGCGAGCAGCCGCTGGTGATCCAGGGGCCGGGCGCGGGCGCCGAAGTCACCGCGGCGGCATTGATCGACGACGTGCTCAGGCTGGTCGCGGCGCGCGGGGCCTCAGCATTCGATCACGTTCACCGCCAGGCCGCCGCGTGAGGTTTCCTTGTACTTGTCCTGCATGTCGCGGCCGGTGTCGCGCATCGTCTTGATCACCTTGTCCAGGCTGACCTTGTGCTTGCCGTCCCCGCGCATCGCCATGCGCGCGGCATTGATCGCCTTCACCGCGCCCATCGCGTTGCGTTCGATGCAGGGGATCTGCACCAGCCCGCCGATCGGATCGCAGGTCAGGCCGAGGTTGTGCTCCATGCCGATCTCCGCCGCGTTCTCGATTTGCGACGGGGTACCGCCCAGCGCCGCAGTGAGCCCCGCCGCCGCCATCGAACAGGCCACGCCCACCTCGCCCTGGCAGCCGACTTCCGCGCCGCTGATCGAGGCGTTTTCCTTGTAGAGGATGCCGACCGCCGCCGCGGTCAGCAGGTAATCGAAGAGGCCTTTCTCGTTCGCGCCGGGGATGAAGCGTTCGTAGTAGTGGCCGACGGCGGGAATGATGCCGGCGGCACCATTGGTCGGCGCGGTCACCACGCGCCCGCCCGCGGCATTTTCTTCGTTGACTGCGAGTGCATACAGGTTGACCCAGTCCAGCACGGTCAACGGATCGCGCATCGCCGCCTCGGGGCGCGAGGACAGCTCGGCAAACAAGGCGGGCGCGCGCCGACTGACGTGCAGGCCACCGGGCAGGGTGCCGGCCTCTCGTATGCCACGGGCCACGCCGCCGCACATCGCGGACCAGATTTCGCGCAGCCCGGCCAGCGTTTCCTCGTCGCTGCGCCAGGCGCGCTCGTTCTCCAGCATCAGCTGCGCGATGGACAGGCCGGTGTCCTGGACACGCGCGAGCAGCTCGTCGCCGCTATGGAAGGGGTGCGCGACCGGCGTGGTGTCGGCGACGATGCGGTCTTCCGCGGCTTCGTCCTGGTTGACCACGAAGCCGCCGCCGACCGAGTAGTAATCGCGGCTGGCGATTTCGCCGCCATCGGCATCGAACGCGGCGAAGCGCATGCCGTTGGTGTGGAACGGCAGCTTCTGCCGCTTGTTCATGATGAGGTCGGTCTTCTCGTTGAAGCCGATCTCGCGCTCTGCGTACAGGCGGATCTTCTTGCTGCCGCGGATGCGTTCCAGCGCATCGGGAATGACGTCCGGGTCGATCAGGTTGGGCCAGTGGCCTTCGAGCCCCATCAGCACGGCCTTGTCGGTGCCGTGGCCGCGCCCGGTCAGCGCCAGCGAGCCGAATACTTCGGCGCGGATGCGCGCGACATCCTCCAGCCTGCCGGCCTGCTTCAAATGATGTTCGACGAAGCGCGCGGCGGCGCGCATCGGCCCGACCGTGTGCGAGGAACTCGGCCCGATGCCGATCTTGTAGAGGTCGAAGACGCTGACGGCCATGCGCGTGTCCCGTGGATACGACGGCTATTCTAGGCGTCATTCCGACACGGAACCGACGCCGGCGAATGGCCCTGATCCTCTACCAGCGCGACGACTGCCACCTGTGCGACCGGGCGCTGGCCGTGCTGGCGGCCGCGCGCGCGCCGGATTTCGACAGTGTGTTCATCGACGGCGATCCGGTGCTGGAGGCGCGCTACGGCCTGCGCGTGCCGGTCCTTCGCGAGGACGCGCGCGGCATCGAACTGGACTGGCCGTTCGATGCCGCGGCGGCAAGCGCGCTGTTCTGAGCCTCAGGCGCGCGGGTCGCGCATCCAGCCCTTGGGCAGCATCCGCGCCAGCGTGGAATCGCGCTGGAAGACGTGGTGGTAGATCGCGGCGCCGGCATGGCCCACTGCCACCAGCGTCAGCGCCCAGAACAACAGTTCGTGCACGCCTTCGAGCTGCTCATGCAGGTCGTGGTTTTCGCCCACCAGCGCCGGCAACTGGAACAGGCCGAACCATTCCACCGGTCGCCCGCCGTAGGAGACCATCAGCCAGCCGGTGATCGGCAAGGCGAACAGCAGCACGTACAGCAGCAGGTGGCCGGCCATCGCCAGCTTGTGCTGCAGGGGCGTGACGCCCGGCGCGGGCGCGGGGCGTCCGGCCACCAGCAGCCATAGCACGCGCGCCACCGCGAGGATCAGGATGGTCACGCCGATGGACTTGTGCAGGCCGGTGAGTTCCATCCGCGTTTCGCGCGGGAAATCGCCCATGACCAGACCGAGGATGCCCTGGCCGATCAGCAGCAGGACGATCAGCCAATGGAAGGTCTTGCTCAGGCTGCCCCATTGGGTAGCGGAATTGCGCAGGCTCATGGACGGTCTCCGGTGGATGTCAACGCGATTCTATGCGGCAACGCTTTGTCTGGCCTTGCGTTGACGCAAACATCGGGCCAGCATCGGGGCGGGCTCGCTGCGAAGGAAGAGGGATGCCGCGATCGCGCGCAGGGAAGGGAATCGCGAGGCTGGCATGCCTGTTGCTGCTGTGCGCGGCCAGCGCATGGGCGCAGGTGCCGCAATTGCCGCGCTTGCGCGTGCTCGGCGTGGGCGACGGGTTGCCGGCCAGCATGGTCAATGCGATCGAGCGCGACCGTGCCGGCTTCATCTGGATCGGGACCAGCGACGGCCTGGCGCGCTACGACGGCAGCGGTTTCCGCACCTGGCGCCAGGTGCCGGGCGATCCCCGCACCCTGCCGGGCAACATGATCCAGGCGCTGCATGTGGATGCGCGGGACCGTGTCTGGGTGGCGAGCGAGTTCGGCGGGATCAGCATGCTGGATGGCGCGCGCAACGGCTTCGCGCACTGGCGGCGGGACAGTCATCCGATGCTGGGCAGCGACGACATCTGGGCCTTCGCCAGCCGCGGCGACACCCTTTGGTTGGGCACGGCCGATGCCGGCCTCTACCGGATGGATCTGCAGGGCGCGCCTGCGCAATGGCGCCCCGAACCCGTGCCTGGCCTGCCGTCGCCGACAGTGATGGCGCTGGCGTTCGATGCGGCCGGTACGCTCTGGATCGGCACTGCCGAGGGATTGGCGCGATGGGACGGCCGGCGGATGGCAGCCGTGCCGCTCCCCGGCGAGGACAAGCCGGGTGTGGTCTATGCCCTGCTGGCGGACGGCCCGCGCCTGTGGGTGGGCAGCGGGCATGGCCTGTTCCGTCGCGAAGCCGACGGCGGCTGGTTGCGTCTGCCCTATGCCGACATGTTCGAGCGGCCGAATGCCGCGCTGGCGCTGGCGCGCGACCACGACGGCGCGCTGTGGATCGGCAGCCAGCGCCGTCTGTGGCGCGTCCAGCGCGACGATGCCATTCCGGTGCCGGTCGAGAGCGCGGAGAACGCCAAGCCGCGCCGTGTCAGTGCGGTCCTGCTGCAGCCCGACGGCGGCCTGTGGGCGGCGGTCCCGGGCGTGGGCCTCGGTTATCTGCGGTCGGACTGGCGCGGCGTCGCGCAGCTGCGGCGTGGCGAGGGCGTCGATGCGCTCGGCGGCGAGATCTACATGGCGGCGGCGCCGGCCCGGGATGGGGGGGTATGGGTCGTGGCGGTCGATGGCTACATCGAGCGGATCGACGGCAAGGGCATCGTCGAGCGCATCGATCCGGAAGTGCGCGAACGCTTGCAGCGGCTCAAGCCGATGGCGATGCTCGAGGATCGGGATGGGCGATTGTGGATCGCCGATGTCCGCGACGGCCTGTACCGGATCGACCGCGACGGGCGCGTGGATGTCTGGGGCGAAGCCAGCCAAAGCGATGCGCTGCCCGAAGGCCAGCCCTGGCTGCTGGCGCCGGCGCCTGACGGCACGATCTGGGTCTCGGTGCTGGGCGGCGGCCTGCAGCAGCGCGATCCGGCGAGTGGCCGGGTCCTGCGCACGATCCCCGCGGGCGCGGCCAACGGTTTGGGCAACAGCGACAACGAGGCGATGGTGTTCTCTCCGGAAGGCCGACTGTGGGTCTCTACCCCCGAGGGCCTGGGCTATCTCGATCCGGCAGCCGGAGCGATGCGTTATCCATCGGAACTCGCCGGGACCCGGGTGTTCGCGTTCGCCTTCGACGGCCCCGATTCGCTCTGGCTGCATCGCGTCACCGGGCTGGAGCATTTCCGCCGCAGCGCAGGCGCATGGCGGCGCGACGGCGGATTGCCCGCAGGGCGTGACCTGCCCCCGCTGCAGGCCGGCGGGATGGCGATCGATGCGATGGGCCGTGTCTGGCTTTCCAGCCCGCGGGGCCTGTACCGATGGGATCCCGCGCGCGGCCACTTGCGCGCGTTCGGCATCCAGCATGGCTTGAGCAGCCAGGAATTCCTCGACCGTGTGCTGGCCATCTCGCGCGAAGGCATGCTGGTCAGCACCACCGATGACGGCAGCGTGGTGTTGGTCGACACGCGGTTCCGGGACGACGCGCGGACGCGGCCGGTATTGCGCATCGACCGGGTCGATGTCCGCCGCAACGGGGAATGGATCGCCCAGCCGGTCGCGCAGTCGCTCGAGTTCGGCCCCGACGACCGCGAGATACAGCTCTCCGGCCACCTCCTGGCCTACGACGATCCGGCCGGCGTCCGTTACTGGTCGCGGCTCGAGGGGTTCGATCATGTCTGGGTCGATCATGGCGCACACGGCGAGCGCGTCTTCACCGGCCTGCCGCCCGGCCGCTACACCTTGCGCATGCGCGCGCGCGACGCGCTTGGCCACGAGGCGGCCGAGCAGCGGATCGCATTCGCGATCAGGCCGCCGTGGTGGCGCTCGCCATGGATGTTGTTCATCTACGCCTGCATCGCCCTGGCGCTGGCCTATGCGGTGTTCTCCTCCTATCGGGACCGGGTCAAGCGCCGGCACGAACTGCAGCTGGCCGCGCAGCAGCGGCGGCTGGCCGAACAGGCATCCGAAGCCAAGACCCGCTTCCTCGCCAACCTCGGGCACGAGATCCGCACGCCGATGACCGGCGTGCTGGGCATGGCCGAATTGCTGCAAGGCACGCGCCTGGACGTGCCGCAGCGCGAGCAGGTCGATGCCCTGCACCGGGCCGGCCAACACCTGCTCCGGCTGGTGAACGATGCGCTGGACCTGGCGCGGATCGAGGCCGACAGGCTGGTGCTCAATTCGCAACCGTTCGACCTGCGGCAGCTGATTCGCGATGTCGGTGCGCTGATGGAGCCGGTCGCACGCCGCAAGGGGCTCGCCTTCGGTCTGGACATCGACGACGGCACGCCGGCCTGGGTGGAAGGCGATCGCATCCGGGTCGAGCAGATCCTGCTGAACCTGCTCGGCAACGCGATCAAGTTCACTTCGGTCGGCGGGGTCTCGCTGCGCGTTCTTCCGCTCGCGCCGGCCGGGATCGCCGTGCTGATCCGCGACACCGGTCCGGGGCTGGACCCGGAACAGAAACAGCGCATCTTCCGGCGTTTCGAACAGGCGGAAGGCGCACGCACGCATGCGCGCTACGGTGGCAGTGGATTGGGCCTGGCGATCAGCCAGGAACTCGCCGCGGCGATGGGCGGCCGTATCGAAGTCGAGAGCCAGCTAGGGCAGGGTGCGGAGTTCCGCGTCGAACTTCCGCTGCCGGCGGCCACGCCGGTGGTGCAGGCGCCGGAGCCGGAATCGTCGCGTCACCGTCGCGGGCTGTCGTTGCTGCTGGTCGAGGACGATGCCACCGTCGCCCGCGTCATCACCGGCCTGCTGGAGGCGCAAGGTCATCGCGTCCGCCACGCGCCACATGGCCTGGCCGCGCTCTCCGAAGTTGCGGTCGATCGGTTCGACGCCGTGTTGCTGGACCTCGATCTGCCCGGCATGGACGGCCTGTCGCTGGCCCGCCAGCTGCGGGCCGACGGCTTCGACGCCCCGCTGGTCGCGGTCACCGCGCGCACCGACGTGGAAGCCCAACCGCAGGCGATGGCGGCGGGTTTCGATGTCTTCGTGCGCAAGCCGCTGACCAGCGCGATGTTGTCGCGCGCCCTTGACGAGGCGATGCCCCGGGCATCGGGCGACGCGCGGGATTGAACCGCCTCAGCGCCGGCTGTAGGCGTGCACCTCGTCGACCAGCACGGCGACATGCTCGGGATCCATGTCCGGGGACATGCCGTGGCCGAGGTTGAAGACATGGCCCTCGCGCGAGCCGCCGTTGCCGTGCGAGAAACTGTCCAGCGCCTCGCGCACCTGCGCGCGGATCGCCTCGGGGTTGGCGTAGAGCGTGCACGGGTCCAGGTTGCCCTGCAGCGCGACTTTGCCCTTGGTGCGCCAGACCGCGTCCTCGAGCGACACGGTCCAGTCGATGCCGATGCCTTCCGCGCCACTGCTCGCCAGCTGGTCGAGATAGGCCCCGTTGCCCTTGCCGAACAGGATCAACGGCGTGCGCTCGGCGCCTTCGCCGCGCTTGAGCTCCTTGGCGATGCGCTGCAGGTAGCGCAGCGAGAACTCGCGATACAGCGCCGGTGACAGCACGCCGCCCCAGGTATCGAACACCTGCAAGGCCTGCGCGCCGGCCGCGCGTTGCGCCGACAGGTAGGCGATCACCGCATCGGTCACGACATCGAGCAGCTTGTGCAGTTGCTCGGGCGCGCTGTAGGCCATCGCCTTGATCCTGCCGAAGTCCTTGCTGCCGCCGCCCTCGACCATGTAGCAGGCCAGCGTCCACGGACTGCCGGAGAAACCGATCAGCGGCACGCTGTCATCCAGCTCACGGCGGATGGTGCGCACCGCGTCCATCACGTAGCCGAGTTCCGTTTCCATGTCCGGCACGGCGAGCTTTGCGATGGCGGCTTCGTCGCGCACCGGGCGCTCGAACTTCGGCCCCTCGCCTTCGACGAAATACAGGCCCAGGCCCATCGCGTCCGGCACGGTGAGGATGTCGGAGAACAGGATCGCCGCGTCCAGCGGGAAGCGGCGTAGCGGCTGCAGGGTGACTTCGCAGGCGATCTCGGGGTTCTTGGCCATTGCCAGGAAGCTGCCGGCGGCCTTGCGCGTGGCGCGGTATTCCGGCAGGTAGCGTCCGGCCTGGCGCATCAGCCACACGGGCGTCATGTCCACGGGTTCGCGGCGCAGCGCGCGCAGGAAGCGGTCGTTCTTGAGTGCCATGTCGGTCCTGTCAGCGGGGGAGGTCCGCGCCCTGCGCGAACATCAGTTGGAAACCTTTCCTCAGTTGCGCGTCGCGGGCTTTTTCCAGCGCAGTCAGGGCGCTGGGTTGGTCCAGGTACTGCTCGCGACGCAGGGTGCTGCGGCTGCCGGTCTGCCCGGTTTCGCGCAGCAGCACCCAGCCACCGAACAGGTCCGGTTGCAGGGTGAGCTGGACGAAGCGGGGTGCTTCGCGGCCGTCGGGCCGTTGTTGCAGCAGCAGGCGCATGGGGAAATTGTAGCGTCCGCGCCGTATCGGCACGGTTGCTGCGGGTCAATCCAGCACGGACCGGACCGCGTCTTCGGCGATGCCCGGGACCGCGCGCGCCCGGCCTATCCCCTCCCACAGCACCAGCCGCAGGCCGCGGGCATCGTTCTTCTTGTCCAGGCGCATGCGGGCGATCAGCGCGTCGGCGGCAAGCCCCGCCGGCACGGCCACGGGCAGCCCGAAGCGCGCCAGCAAGGCTTGCAGCCGGTCTGCATCGGCATCGCCGGCCATGCCTAGGCGCGCCGACAGGCGGGCCGCGAGCACCATGCCGACGGCGACCGCCTCGCCATGCACCAGAGCGCCGTAGCCCTGTTCGGTTTCGATGGCGTGGGCGAAGCTGTGGCCGAAGTTGAGCAGGGCGCGTTCGCCCCGCTCGAAGGGATCGCGCTCGACCACTGCCGCCTTGTAGCGGCAGCTCGCGGCGATGGCGTGGGCGATGGCGGCCGGGTCCAGCGCCAGCAAGGCGTCGACATTCGATTCCAGCCAGTCGATGAAGCCAGCATCGAAGATCGCGCCGTACTTCACCACCTCGGCCAGGCCTGCGTGCAGTTCGCGTGGCGGCAAGGTGGCGAGCGCCGCGGTGTCGATGAGCACCGCGCGCGGCAGGTGGAAAGCGCCGACCAGGTTCTTGCCGGCCGGGATGTCCACCGCGGTCTTGCCGCCGACCGAGGAATCGACCATCGCCAGCAGGGAGGTCGGCAGCTGCACGCAATCGATGCCGCGCATCCACGAGGCCGCGGCGAAGCCGGCGAGGTCACCGACCACGCCGCCGCCGAGTGCGAACACGCAGGCATCGCGGGTGGCGCCGAGGTGGGCGAGGCTGTCGACGACGGCGCCGAAGTTCGCCAGCGTTTTCGATGCTTCGCCGGCTTCCATCACGTGGAGGGCGATGCGGGCCCCGGGTTTGGCCTCACGCAAGGCCGTCTGCACGGCCTCGACATACAGCGGCGCGACGTGGCTGTCGCTGACGATGAGCGCGTGCCGGCCGCGCCAGTGCGCCGCCAACGCGGCGGCATCCTGAAGCAGTCCTGTGCCGATGTCGATCCGGTACGGCGCAGGGCCGCCGACATCCACGCTCGCCTGGCTCATGCCGCGATGCCCTGCCAGGCTTCGCGGATGCGTGGCAGCAGCAACCGGCAGGCCTGGTCCGGCGTGCGGCCGTCGGTATCCAGGCGCAGGTCGGCGACCTGTGCGTAGAACGGCGCGCGCTCGGCGGCCATCGCCTGCAGCACGGCTTCGCGGTCCGGGCGTTGCAGCAGCGGACGGATACGGTCGCGCGCCAGGCGCTTCAGCTGCTCGGCCACGCCGACGTCCAGGTGGACGACATAGGCCTCCCGCGCCAGCAGCGCGCGGTTTTCCGCGGACAGCACCACGCCGCCGCCGGTGGCGATCAGCTGGCCGTGGCCATCCAGGAGTTCGGCGAGGAGTGTGGATTCGCGGCGGCGGAAACCCGCCTCGCCTTCGCAGGCGAAGATGTCGGCGACGCTCGCGCCGGTGCGCGCTTCCAGCACGCGGTCGGCATCGACGAATTCCAGCGTCAGCGCATGCGCCAGCCGCTTGCCGATCGAGGATTTCCCTGCACCCATCGGCCCGACCAGCACCAGATTGGCGGCAGTGTCCATGCCGGCATCGTACAGGGATTTAACGCATCGGCTGCGATGCTACGGGCACGGCAACGGGCCGTGAAACGAAAGGAGAATCGCATGTCGGTCGCCAAGGTCATCGAAGTCAACGCCGCTTCGCCCACCAGCATGGAGGACGCCGTGAAAAAGGGCGTCGCCAAGACCGCGGAAACGGTCAAGGGCATCCAGGGCGCCTGGGTCAACGAGATCAAGGTCGTCTGCAATCCGGATGGCAGCATCAGGGAATGGCGGGTCAACCTGAAGATCACTTTCCTGGTGGAATGAGTCCGATAGGTTGATGTCACGGGCGTGCGCCGGTCCCCGCTGCGCGCCACAATACCGGCATGGACAACCACCCGCTGCTGTTTGAAGCCCTCGATGCATTCGCCCGCCTCTTCGACGAGGCCAAGGGCCGTGAAGCCGACGCCACCGGCATGACCCTGGCCACGGCCGATGCGCAGGGCCGGCCGGCCGCGCGCATCGTGCTGCTCAAGCATTTCGATGCGCGCGGCTTCGTCTTCTACAGCCATACCGATGGCCGCAAGGGTGCCGAAATGGAGGCGAACCCGCAGGCCGCGCTGCTGTTCTGGTGGCCGCACGTGGGCGAGGCGGGCGTGGAGGTGCGCATCGAAGGTGCGGTCGAACGGGTTTCCGACGAGGAAGCCGATGCCTACTTCGCCCAGCGCCCGCGCATGAGCCAGATCGGCGCGTGGGCGTCGGAGCAGTCGCGCACGCTGGACGAGCGCGAGAGCTTCGAGCGCCGCCTGGAGGCCTTCGAGCGCGAATTCGAAGGCCGCGCGGTGCCGCGCCCGGCGGACTGGTCCGGCACCCGCGTGGTGACGCGCGCCATCGAGTTCTGGCACGGCGCCCGATTCCGCCTGCATGAGCGCTGGTTGTACGAGCGGGACGGGAACGGTGGCTGGTCCAAGCGCATGCTCTATCCCTGATGCGGATGCTGCCGGTCTATCGCATCACCGTGTTCGTGCCGCCAACGCATGTCGATGAACTGATTGCTGGCATCATCACCGTGGACGATCTCGCGCTCGGCGATTACAGCGAGGTGATGTGGATCGCGCGCGGCGGCGAGGAACGGTTCCGGCCCGGCATCGAGGCCAGGCCTGCGCTGGGCGCGGCAGGTGAATTGACCCGCGCCTCGACCGTGCGCATCGAGTTCGCGATCCCGCGCGATGCGGCCCGCCTGGAGCGCGTGTTGAGCGAGGGCGTGCATCGCCATCATCCGTGGGAGGTGCCGGCGGTGTTCGTCGATGAATCGATCTTCCCGCTACCGGACGGCATCGAGTGACGGGTCCGCGTCGCATCGTTTGCCTGACCGAGGAGCCGACCGAGACGCTGTACGCGCTCGGCGAGCAGGGCCGCATCGTCGGCATCAGCGGCTTCACCGTGCGGCCGGCGCGGGCGCGCAAGGAAAAGCCGAAGGTCAGCGCGTTCACCTCGGCCAAGATCGACGAGATCCTGAAGCTGCGCCCCGATTTCGTCGTCGGGTTTTCGGACATCCAGGCCGACATCGCCGCCGAACTGGTGCGGCGTGGGGTGGAGGTGTGGATCGCCAACCATCGCAGCGTCGAGGAGATCCTCGACTACATCCGCCGGCTTGGTGCCTTGGTCGGCGCGGCTGGCAAGGCGAATGCCTACGCCGATGGCCTGCTGCGCGGGCTGGACGATGTCGCCGCGCGGGCCGCCCGGCTCAGCCATCGTCCCAGGGTCTATTTCGAGGAATGGGACGACCCGCTGATCACCGGCATCCGCTGGGTCAGCGAGCTGATCGGTATCGCCGGCGGCATTGAAACCTTCCCGGAGCGCGCGGCCGAATCGCTGGCAAAACAACGCATCCTGGAGGACAACGACGAGGTCATCCGCCGCGCGCCGGACATCATCATCGGCAGCTGGTGCGGCAAGAAGTTCCGCCCGGAGAAAGTCGCCGCGCGCCCCGGCTGGGACGTGATCCCGGCGGTGCGCGATGGCGAATTGCACGAGGTGAAGTCGCCGCTGATCCTGCAGCCCGGACCGGCCGCGCTCACCGACGGCGTGCGCGAGATCTCGCGCATCGTGCAGGCCTGGGCGGCGAAGCGCGCCTAGTCGATCAGGCGCGCACGTCGAAGGCCGCGGCGAAGGCGACCTCTCCCTCCGGCACCACATCGACGAAGGGCAGCGACTGGAAGTATTCGGCCGGCACGCCGGGCAATCGCAGCGCGGGCAACGCGCGGAAACCGAAGCGGCCGTAGTAGGCCGGATCGCCCAGCACCACGCAACCGCGCGATCCGGCCACGCGCAATCGCGACAACACCGCATCGACCAGTTGCCGGCCGATGCCTTCGCGCTGGCGATCGGGCGACACCGAGACCGGCCCCAATCCGTGCCAGCCAAGATCGTGGCCGTCGATGGTGACGGGCGATGCCGCGGCATGCCCGACGATGACGCCATTGCACGATGCCATCACCGATGCGCTCAACAATCCGTCGCGTCGCAGTGCATCGACGATGAACTGTTCGGTGCCGCTGCGGTGGGGCGCGTTGCGGAAGGCGGCTTCGGTCAGCGCGTGGATCGCGGCGGCATCGGCCGGCACTTCATCGCGCAATTCCATCGGCATCGGCGGCTCAGGGCTTGGGCAGGTCGCGGCTGAAGCGCATCTGGGCGCGCGCGCCGTCGCGCACGGCATCGATCTCGACGCGAACCGTCGCCGGCGGCGTGGCCTGCACGCTGCCGACTAGATCGGTGAGGCCATCGACGCTGATCGTGCGCAAGGCGACGGGCGCCGGCGCCTCCGTCAGGCCGCCCGCGCGCGCCTCGATCCTGATCGAATCGGCCGGCACGCCGTTGCCTTCGGCATCGCGCAGGGTGATCAGCAGCAGCCAACGGTCGTCGGCCTGTCGGATGCCGTAACGCGCGGCCATCGCCGGCGAGAGCGAGGCGGTGTCGATCAGCCGTGCCTCCATCGTGATGCCGCCGATGGTGGAGCGCGCGGCATTGATCGGCGCGCTTTCGCCGGGCGGCTGGGCAGGCACCGGCGCGGGTTCGCCCGTGCAGGCGGTCATGGCAAGCGCGAGCAGCAAGGGGGCGATGGGCTTCATGGTCGTCTCCTCAATCGTTGGCGGCGGCGAGTTCGGCGCCGCGCACGCGCGCAGCATGCACGGCGCGCGCGACGATGTCGCGGAAGCCGTCGCCCTCGAAACTTTCGATCGCCGCCTGCGTGGTGCCGTTGGGCGAGGTCACGCGGCGGCGCAGCTCCGCTGCCGGGGTGTCGTCGGCGGCCAGCATGCGCGCGGCGCCCAGCAAGGTTTCGATGGTCAGGGTCCGCGCGGCATCCGCGGGCAGGCCCTCGGCTTCCCCCGCGGACTGCAGCGCTTCGGCCAGCAGGAACACGTAGGCCGGTCCGCTGCCGGACACGGCGGTCACCGCGTCCATCAGCGCTTCGTCATCGACCCACACCGTCTTGCCCGCGCTGGACAACAATGTTTGCGCGATGTCGCGCTGGCCGGCATCCACCACGGCGTTCGCATGCAGGCCGGTGACGCCGGCGCCGAGCAGCGCGGGCGTGTTGGGCATGCAGCGCACCACCGCGATGCCGCCGCCCAGCCAGCGGTCGATCTGCCCGCCGGTGATGCCGGCGGCGATCGACACCGCCAACGGATGCTGCGCCTGTGCAAGCGGCGCCAGCGATTCGCAGACTTCGCGCAGGACCTGCGGCTTGACCGCGAGCACCCAGGCCGTGGCGCCATCGGCGGCGGAGGCGGCATCGGGATGGGTGCGGACGCCGAAATCGCGCGTCAGGGCATCGCGCAAGGCGGCGACGGGCTCGGCCACGCGCACGGAAGCGGGATCGGTGCCTGCCTGCAACAGGCCGCCGATCAGGCTGCGGGCCATGTTGCCGCCGCCGATGAAGGCGATGACGGGAGGCGGGGTGTTCGTGTCGTGCACGGTCATGGCGATGGCGCGTGGGGATGTCGCATCAGGATAGACCGTCGCGGTTTTTCGCCGGTCGGGCGCCGAACAGCGCGGTGCCGATGCGCACCATCGTGCTGCCTTCGGCGATGGCCAGATCGACATCGTCGCTCATGCCCATCGACAGCGTGTCCATCGTCGGGAATTCGGCCCGGAGGTCATCGAACAGCGCGCGCATCGCGGCGAATGCGGCACGCCGGACGGCCGCTTCCGGAGCCGGTGCGGGGATCGCCATCAGCCCGCGCAGGGCCAGCCGGGGCTGCGCGGCGATCGTCCGGCACAGGGCGACGGCCTCGGCCGGGGCGCAGCCATGCTTGCCGCCCTCATCGTCGATGTTGACCTGTACCAGCACGTTGAGCAGCGGCAGGGCCGCCGGCCGGTGGCGCGCGAGCGCATCGACCAGTCTGGCCCGGTCCACCGACTGCACCCAGTCGAAGCATTCCGCCGCCTCCCGGGCCTTGTTGGACTGCAGGTGGCCGATCAGGTGCCATTCGATGCCGATGCCATCGAGCTCGCGCATCTTGCCCAGCGCCTCCTGCACGTAGTTCTCGCCGAAAGCGCGCTGGCCCCCGGCCCGCAGGGCACGGATTTCGTCGCTGTCGCGGGTCTTGCTCACCGCCAGCAGGGCGGGCGCCGGCCGTCCGCAGGCCGCGGCGGTATCCGAGAGGCGGGCGAGCAGGTCTTGCAGCGGGAGTGTGCGATCGGTCACAGCGATGCCAAAGCGGGGCGTTCTCGGTATTCTGCCGAGAATGGCGTGCGGACGCGCGGCATCTCGGACAAGGGGCGTTGGCAACGATGGATATCGCGGAACTCCTGGCGTTTTCGGTCAAGAACAAGGCATCGGACCTGCACCTGTCCGCAGGGCTGCCGCCGATGATCCGCGTCGATGGCGACGTGCGCCGCATCAACATCCCGCCGCTGGACCACAAGACCGTGCACGGGCTGGTCTACGACATCATGTCGGACAAGCAGCGCCGGGATTTCGAGGAGTTCCTCGAGACCGACTTCTCCTTCGAGATTCCCGGCCTGGCGCGCTTCCGCGTCAACGCCTTCAACCAGAATCGCGGCGCCGGCGCGGTGTTCCGCACCATTCCGACCGAGGTGCTCACGCTGGAGCAGCTGGGTTGCCCGCCGATCTTCCGCGAACTGATCGACCAGCCGCAGGGCCTGATTCTGGTGACCGGGCCGACCGGCTCGGGCAAGTCCACCACGCTGGCGGCGATGCTCGACCACATCAACAAGAACGAGTACGGCCACATCCTCTCGGTCGAGGACCCGATCGAGTTCGTTCACACCTCGCAGAAGTGCCTGATCAACCAGCGCGAGGTGCATCGCGACACCCACGGTTTCACCGAGGCGCTGCGCTCGGCGCTGCGCGAGGATCCGGACTACATCCTGGTCGGCGAGTTGCGCGACCTGGAGACCATCCGCCTGGCGCTGACCGCGGCCGAGACCGGGCACCTGGTGTTCGGCACGCTGCATACGTCGAGCGCGGCCAAGACCATCGACCGCGTCATCGACGTGTTTCCCGCGGGCGAGAAGTCGATGGTGCGCTCGATGCTGTCCGAATCGCTGCGCGCGGTGATTTCCCAGGCACTGCTGAAGAAGGTCGGCGGCGGCCGCACCGCAGCGTGGGAGATCATGGTGGGCATTCCCGCCATCCGCAACCTGATCCGCGAGGACAAGGTCGCGCAGATGTACTCGGCGATCCAGACCGGCCAGCAGCACGGGATGATGACGCTTGACCAGCACCTGCAGGAACTGGTGTCGCGCAGCTTCATCGCCCGCCAGCAGGCGCGCGAGTACGCCAAGGACAAGCGCCTGTTCGATTGATGGCGCACGCGCCGCCGCCCACGCCGCATGGAGATGCCCGCATGACCGCCCCCGTCGAATTCACCGCGTTGCTCAAGCTGATGGCGGCGCAGAAGGCGTCCGACCTGTTCATCACCGCGGGGATGCCGCCGATGGTCAAGGTCGATGGCCGCCTGTCGCCCGCGGCGGAAGTGTCGCTGACCCCGCAGCAGAGCCGCGACCTGGTGGTCTCGGTGATGACGCCGCCGCAGCGCGAGGAGTTCGAGAAGACCCACGAATGCAATTTCGCGATCGGCCTTTCCGGGGTCGGGCGGTTCCGCGTCTCGGCCTTCTACCAGCGCAACCAGGTCGGCATGGTGCTGCGGCGGATCGAAACCCATATCCCGACGACGGATGAGCTCAACCTGCCGCCGATCGTCAAGACGCTGGCGATGACCAAGCGCGGCATCATCATCTTCGTGGGCGCCACCGGCACCGGCAAGACGACGTCGCTCGCCTCGATGATCGGCCACCGCAACCAGAACTCGAGCGGCCACATCATCACCATCGAGGACCCGATCGAGTTCGTGCACCGCCACGCAGGCTGCATCATCACCCAGCGCGAGGTGGGCGTGGACACCGACAGCTGGGAGGCGGCGCTGAAGAACACGCTGCGGCAGGCCCCGGACGTGATCATGATCGGCGAGGTCCGCACCCGCGAGGGCATGGACCACGCCATCGCCTTCGCCGAGACCGGCCACCTGGTGCTGTGCACCCTGCACGCCAACAACGCCAACCAGGCGATGGACCGCATCATCAACTTCTTCCCCGAGGACCGCCGCCAGCAGCTGCTGATGGACCTCTCGCTCAACCTCAAGGCGGTGGTCGCGCAGCAACTGGTGCCGCGCAAGGACGGCAAGGGCCGGCGCGTGGCGATGGAGATCCTGCTGGGTACGCCGCTGGTGCAGGACTACATCCGCGAGGGCGAGATCCACAAGATCAAGGAAGTGATGAAGGATTCCGTCCAGCTCGGGATGAAGACCTTCGACCAGAGCCTGTTCGAGCTCTACCAGTCCGGCGAGATCGACTATGAGGACGCGCTGCGCCATGCCGACTCCGCCAACGAGGTCCGGCTCAAGATCAAGCTGGCCCAGGGCGGGGATGCGCGGACGCTTTCGCAGGGCCTCGACGGCGTCGAAGTGGCCGAGGCCAAGTGACGCCGGTTGCGGCCGGCACCTGCGCCCACGGGCGTAAACTATCCGCATGCCCGATTCCGCCTCCTTCCTGTCCCAGCAGCTGCTGATCGCGCTGCCGACGCTGGCAGACCCGAACTTTTCCCGCACCGTCACCCTGATCTGCCAGCACGACGGCAATGGTGCGATGGGCATCGTGCTGAACCGTGCCTCGGAACTGAGCGTCGGCGACCTGTTTTCGCAGGTGGATGTCGAGGGCGGCAGCGACGAGCTGCGCGCCCGCCCGGTGTTGGCCGGCGGCCCGGTGCATTCGGAGCGAGGCTTCGTGCTGCACGACGGCGACCGCGACTGGGATTCCAGCATCCGCCTGTCCGGCGGCCTGACCCTGACGACTTCGCGCGACGTGCTTCAGGCGATGGCCAGCGGTGAGGGGCCGGAGCACGTGCTGGTGGCGCTGGGCTGCGCCGGCTGGGGTGCCGGGCAGCTGGAGCAGGAGATCGCCGAGAACAGCTGGTTGACCGCGCCGGCCGACATCGAGCTGCTGTTCCGCCAGCCGCTGGATGAGCGCTGGCAGGCGGCTGCCGGACGGGTGGGCGTCGATCTGGTGAACATGGCGCATTACTCGGGGCGCGCATGAGGGACGACGGCACCGTGCTGGCGTTCGACGTGGGCGCCCGCAGGATCGGGGTTGCGGTCGGCAGCCGGCTGGGTGCCGGCGCGCGCGGCATCGCCGTGGTCGACATGCGCGACGACAGGCCCGACTGGGCCGCCATCGACAAGCTCAGGCGCGAATGGATGCCGGCCGGTTTCATCGTCGGCGACCCGCTGACGCTCAACGGCAGCGATCAGCCCTCCCGCGCCCGCGCCCGACGCTTCGCCCGCGGCCTGCACGAGCGTTTCGGCCTGCCGGTGCTGATGATCGACGAACGCAGCAGCAGCATCGAGGCCGCGCAGCGTTTCGCCGTCGCGCGGGCCGAGGGCCAGCGCCGCCGCCGCGATGCCGAACAGCTTGATGCGGTCGCCGCCGCGGTCATCCTCGAACGCTGGATCGCCGCGCCGGACACCGCCGTGGCGTTCGCCGACAACCCGGGGTCCTGAGATGCCGAAGCACCTGCTTTCGCTCCGCGATCTGGCGCGCGAAGAGATCGTCGCGCTGCTCGATCGCGCGGCCGCGTACGACGATGGCGACAATGCCGATATCCGTCGGCGATTGGCCGGCATCGGCGTCTGCACGCTGTTCTTCGAGCCTTCCACCCGCACCCGGCTGAGCTTCCAGCGCGCGGCGCAGCGGCTCGGCGCGGACGTGCTGGGGTTCGAGGCGGCGACTTCCTCCGCCACCAAGGGCGAGACTGCGCTGGACACGCTGAAGAACATCGAGGCGATGGGCGTGCGCGGCTTCATCGTGCGCCATCGCGAGGAGGGCGCGGCCGCCATGCTGGCGGAACATGCCGGGCCGGACACGGTCCTGATCAACGCGGGCGACGGCCGCCACCAGCATCCCACGCAAGGATTGCTGGACATGCTCACCATTCGCGATGCCAAGGGCGACGGTTTCAGCCGGTTGCGCGTGGCGATCATCGGCGACATCCGCCACTCGCGCGTGGCGCGCAGCGATCTGGTGGCGCTGGAGAAGCTGGGCGCGACCGACATCCGCGTCTGCGGCCCGGCCGGGTTGCTGCCCGACGACGACACGCTGGCCGCTTGCGCGATGGTGACCGACGATCTCGACGCCGCCCTGCGCGATGCCGACGTGGTGATGACGCTGCGGCTGCAACGCGAGCGGATGGAAGACGGGCTGGTGGATTCGCTGGACGGCTACCACCGCGATTTCGGCATCACCGCAGAGCGTCTGCGGATGGCCAGCCCCGAAGCCATCGTGATGCATCCGGGCCCGATGAACCGCGGCGTCGAAATCAGCGATGACGTGGCCGACGGGCCGCAGTCGGTGATCCTGCGTCAGGTCGCGAACGGCGTGAAGGTGCGAATGGCGGTACTGGAACGCACGCTCGGCTGAGCGCGCGTTCCGTGCCCATCAAGCGGGGTTGATCACTGCAAGAGCGACCGCAACATCCATGCGTACTTTTCGTGGGTCTGCAGTCGCTGGGTGAGCAGGTCGACGCTGGGGTCGTCGCCGGCGTCGTCGGCGGTCCTCAGGACCTTGCGCGCGGTGCGGCACACCGCCTCGTTGCCGGCCACCAGTTGGCTGACCATCTGCCGCCAGTCGGCGGTATCGGTCAGTCCGGGCTCTTCCTTGATCGACGTGAGCCTGATGAACTCCGAATAGCTGCCGGGTGCGTTGAAACCCAGGGCGCGGATGCGTTCGGCGATCTCGTCCAGCGCGGTCCATTGCTCGGTGTACTGCGCCTCGAACATGTTGTGCAGGGCGTTGAACATCGATCCGGTGACGTTCCAGTGGAAATTGTGGGTCTTGAGGTAAAGCGTGTAGCTGTCGGCGAGGAAGCGCGAAAGCCCGTCGGAGATCTTCGCGCGGTCCTTGGCGCCGATGCCGATGTCGATGGCGTCGGCGCCATCGGCGTGCGGGGCCGGCATGGCCTTGGCGGGCTTGCCGGCTTTCTTGGCGGGGGACTTCTTCTTGGCCATGGATACGATCCTTTCAGGGGGATGCGGCGACAATATTCCCCCCTGCGTTCCGACGCGATGAAAATTCCCGATTGAAACGATCAGGCATGTCCATCGACCCCACCCCGGCTCCCGGCGACGCCACCCCGGCCCAGGCGCGGCATGCCATCGATGGCGCGTTGGCGCGCGACCGCGGGCGGCTGCTGGGCCTGTGGTCGAAATGGAAGGCCAAGCCGGGCGATGCGGGCTTGCGCGAGGCCTTCGCCTCGAAACTGCAGGGCTCCATCGCCGAGCGTGAACGCCGCGCCGTGCAACTGCCGGCCGCGACGATCAACGCCGATCTGCCGATCGCAGCGCACGCCGACGACATCGTCGATCTGATCCGCAGGCACCAGGTCGTGGTGGTGGCGGGCGAGACCGGCAGCGGCAAGACCACGCAGCTGCCCAAGCTGTGCCTGATGGCCGGGCGCGGCGCGGCGGGCATGATCGGCTGTACCCAGCCGCGTCGGATCGCGGCGCGTTCGGTGGCGCGGCGCGTGGCCGAGGAACTCGCGGTGCCGATGGGCGGCGCGGTCGGTTTCCAGGTGCGTTTCAACGACCAGGTCGGCGAGTCCACCGCGATCAAGTTCATGACCGATGGCATCCTGCTGGCGGAGATCCAGAACGACCGCTGGCTGTCGCGCTACGACACGATCATCATCGACGAGGCGCACGAGCGCAGCCTCAACATCGATTTCCTGCTGGGCTACCTCAAGCAGTTGCTGCCGCGTCGGCCGGACCTGAAGCTGGTGGTGACCTCGGCCACCATCGACACCGCGCGCTTCGCCGCGCATTTCGGCGATGCGCCGGTGGTGGAGGTGGAAGGCCGCACCTTCCCGGTCGAGTTGCGCCATCGCCCGCTGGAAGGCGAGGGGGAGGACGATGGCGAGCGCAGCGTGCTGGACGGCATCGTCGCCGCCTGCGACGAGATCACCCGCGAGAATCCGCTCGGCGACACGCTGATTTTCCTGCCCGGTGAGCGCGAGATCCGCGACGCACACCTGGCGCTTGAACGGCGCAAGTATCGTTCGACCGAAGTGGTGCCGCTCTATGCGCGGCTGTCCGCGCGCGACCAGGACAAGGTGTTCCAACCGGGCGTGAAGCGACGCATCGTGCTGGCGACCAACGTCGCCGAGACCTCGCTCACGGTGCCGCGCATCCGCTACGTGGTCGATCCCGGTTTCGCACGCGTGAAGCGCTACAGCCCGCGGCAAAAACTCGACCGCCTGCACATCGAGGCGATCTCGCAGGCCAGCGCCAACCAGCGCGCCGGCCGATGCGGGCGCGTGGCCGATGGCGTGTGCATCCGCCTGTATTCGGAGGCGGATTTCGCCGCGCGCGCCGAGTTCACCGATCCCGAGATCCGCCGTTCCGCGCTCGCGGGCGTGATCCTGCGGATGCTGTCGATCGGCCTCGGCGACATCGAGACCTTCCCGTTCCTGGAGCCGCCCGACCCGCGCGCGGTCGCCGACGGCTGGCAGCAACTGGCCGAGCTGGGTGCGGTGGATGCGCAGCGCAAACTGACGGCCATCGGCAAGCAGATGGCCAAGCTGCCGGTGGACGTGAAACTCTCGCGCATGCTGATCGCGGCGCAGAAGCACGGCGTGCTGCACGAGATGCTGGCCATCGCCAGTTTCCTCGGCATCCAGGACCCGCGCGAGCGCCCGGCCGATGCGCGCGCGGCTGCGGACAATGCGCATGCGGAGTTCAGTGACGCGAAATCCGAGTTCATCGGCATCTGGAACCTGTGGGAAGCCTTCCGCATCGCCCACGAGGACCTCAGCCAGTCGCAGCTGCGCAAATGGGCGGAGAAGCGTTTCCTTGGTTTCCTGCGTTTGCGCGAATGGCGCGAGCTGCATCGGCAACTCAAGCTGCAGTGCGAGGCGATGGGCTGGGACAGCGGTCGCGTCGTGGCACCGAAACCGGCCCCGGGACGGAAGGTGCGGGATAGCGACGCGGAGGCGGCTTCCCCGCATGTGGATTACGCCCGGTTGCATCGGGCGCTGATCGCCGGTTTGCCGACGCAGATCGGCCATCTGGGCGAACGCAACCTGTACGAAGGGCCGCGAGGCCGCCGCTTCCAGCTGTTCCCGGGTTCCACGCTGGCCCGCAAGCCGCCGCCCTGGGTGTTGTCGGCGACGCTGCTGGACACCGAGCGCGTGTGGGCGATCACCAATGCGGCCATCGAGCCGGATTGGGCGATCGCCGAGTTGCTGCACCTGCTGGCGCGACGCCACCATGACCCGCACTGGTCGCGCTCGCAGGGCCGCGTGGTCGGCAGCGAGCAGGTCAGCCTGTTCGGGCTGGTGCTGGCACCGAGGAAGCCGGTCCATTACGGCGCGTTGTACCCCGAGGAATCGCGCGCGATCTTCGTGCGGGATGCGCTGGTCAGTGGCGAGATCAACACGCGCAGCGCGTTCCTTGCCCGCAATCTGCGCACGCTGGCCGAGGCGAAGGAAGAGGAAGCCAAGCAGCGCCGCGCGGGACTGGTGGTGGACGAGGACTGGCAGGCGCGCTGGTACCTCGATCGACTGCCCGCGAATATGCACGATGCGCGCGCACTGGACGCTTGGTTCAAGGGACTGTCGAAAACGGAGCAGGCGGCGCTGGAATGGACGCGCGATGACCTGCTGGTCGCCGATGAAACCGATGCCGCGCGCTTCCCGCCTTATCTCGCGCTCGGTGATGCGCGGTTGGCGGTGCGTTACCGCTTCGAGCCCGGCGCGGTGGACGACGGCATGACGCTGGTGGTGCCGTTGCACCTGCTGGGCGCATTGGACGAGGCGCGATTGTCATGGCTGGCGCCGGGCTTCGTGCAGGACAAGGCCGCCGGGCTGATCAAGTCGCTGCCGAAGGCGCTCCGCCGCAACTTCGTGCCCGCGCCGGATTTCGCCCGCGCCTTCGCGGAGGCACACCGTGAGCCGGAAGCCGATGCGATGGTGTCGGCGTTGGCGCGCTTCCTCGGGAAGCTGACGGGCGTGGACGTGGCGGCGACGGATTTCGACGAAGCCGGCATCGAGGCGCACCTGCGCATGAACCTGCAGATGCAGGACGAGACGGGCCAGCATGTGCTGGCGCAGTCGCGCGATCTTGCCGGTTTGCGCGTGAAGTTCGGTGCCCGTGCACAACGCGCTTTCGCCACGCGTGCCGCCAGGGACATGGCCGAGGCGGGGCTGGTCGCGTTTCCGGAGCGGGCGATTCCGGTGCAGGTCATCGGCGATGGCGGCATCCCGGCCTATCCCGCGCTGCAGGACGATGGCCAGACGGCATCCGTGCACGTGCACGCGCAAAAATCCGAGGCCGAGCGCCGGCATCCGGCCGGCGTCCGGCGATTGCTGCGGATCTCGCTGGCTGACAAGCTCAAGCAATCACGGCGGCAGTTGCCGATCCCGCCCAAGACCGGGCTGCTGTACGCGGCGCTTGAACAGGCACCATCGAAGCTGGATGCGTTGCGCAAGCCGGTGGCGCGCGATGCCGACCGGCTGCGCGAGGATCTGGTCGAAGGTGCGTTCGCTGCGCTCGCGAATGATCAACGCATGGCTGCGATCCGCGACCCTGAAACCTTTGCCGCGGAATCGGAGGCCATCGGCAAGGCGCTGTTCGGTGAAGCGATGCATCGCCTGCAGCAGGCCGAAGCGATCCTGTCCGGCGTGGCCGAGGTGCGCGCGCGGCTGGAATCGGAGCTGATGGGCTGGGCCAGCGGCAACCTCGACGACATGCGCGCGCATCTGGATGCGCTGGCATCGCCCGGTTTCCTGCGCGAGACACCGGCAGGCGCGCTGGCGGATTTCCCGCGTTATCTGAAGGCGCTGTCGCTGCGCGCCGAGCGGGCGCAACGCGATCCGCAGAAGGACCAGGCGCGCATGCTCGAGCTCAGGCCTTTCGTCGATGCCTTGGTGGCCGCGGACCGGCGCGATCCCGCCACCGCTGAGTTCGCCTGGGCCCTGGAGGAATTGCGCGTGGCGACGTTCGCGCAGGAACTGGGCGCCAAGGGCGGTGTCTCCGCGAAAAAACTGGCGGCGATGTCCAAACGGTTGCAGACGGCGCGCCCTGCATGAGGTGGGGTTGCGTTGCCCGGCCGGGTGGGTAACGTAGCAGGGGCTGTCCGCCTCCCTCCGCCCGTGAAATCCCCCGCCTCCCCGCGCCCGGCTCCTGCGCCGCAGGATCCACACTCCCCGCGCCGTCCGGTTGATCCCGTGCTGGAGGAAACCCTGCGCGTGCTCGATGCGCTCAATGCCGATGACCCGATGCGCGAGGCGATCCGGCACGACGCCCACGGCAGCGGGGAGGCCGCCGACCCAAGCCTGCAGGCGCTGATCGAAGGACTGGCGGCCGAGGCGCAGGTCGGCGCATTGCATGCAGAGCAGGGCGCACGGGTCCATCCGGAGGGGCTCCGGCGCTTGCTGTTGGCCATGAGCCAGGATCTGCGGGTCGTGCCGATGCTGTTGGCGCGACATTTGGCGCGGCTGCGCGTCGCCACCCAGCAGGACGCGCAAGACGCGGCGGTGCTGGCCCGCTTGACCCGCGACATCCATGCCCCGCTGGCGAACCGCCTGGGCATCTGGCAGGTCAAGTGGGAACTTGAGGACCTGGCGTTCCGGGTGCTGGAGCCGGAAGCCTACCGACGCATCGCGCGGCTGATGGACGACAACCGGCAGGGGCGTGAGCGCTACGTCGCGACCGTCATCCAGGCGCTCGATGCGGCCTTGCGCAAGCACGGGATTCCGGCCGAAGTGGCCGGTCGCTCCAAGCACCTCTACAGCATCTGGCGGAAGATGCAGAACAAGCAGTTGCCCTTCGACGGCCTCAATGACCTGCGCGCGGTGCGCGTGCTGGTGGACGACGTGTCCCAGTGCTATGCCGCGCTCGGGGTGGTGCATGCGCTGTGGATGCCGATGCCGGGCGAGTTCGACGACTACATCGCCCGCCCCAAGGCCAACGATTACCGTTCCCTGCATACCTGCGTCGTCGGTCCCGACGGCAAGGTGGTCGAGATCCAGATCCGTACGCACGAGATGCACCGGCATGCCGAGCTGGGCGTGGCGGCGCACTGGCGCTACAAGGAAGGCGGGGGCGGGGATGCCGCGCTCGCGCGCAAGATCGCCTGGATGCGCCGCCTGCTGGAGGCGGACGCGGACGACGCGGAACTGCAGGGCGACCTGGAGCAGGAACTGCTGGAAGATCGCGTCTACGCGCTCACGCCCAAGGGCGAGGTGATCGACTTGCCGGTCGGCGCCACGCCGCTGGATTTCGCCTACCGGGTGCATACGGACATCGGCCACCGCTGCCGCGGCGCGCGGGTGGACGGGCGCATCGTGCCGCTCGATCACAAGCTGGCGACCGGAGAGCGCGTCGAGGTGATCGTCGGCAAGACCGGCGAACCGCGCCGCGACTGGCTGCTGCCCGGCAACCGTTACCTCGCCAGCGCCCGTTCGCGCGAGAAGGTGCGCGCCTGGTTCCGCAAGCTGGACCGCGAGCGCAACCAGGCCGCGGGCCGCGAGATCCTCGAGCGCGAGCTCAAGCGGATGGGCCTGGCCGACGCCGACCTTTCGCCCCTGTTGCCGCGCTTCCGCGTCGCGTCGTCCGAAGAACTGCACGTGCAGGTCGCCTTGGGCGAGATCGGCCCCTTCCAGGTGGTCCGCGCGCTGAACGAGGTGCGCAACCCGCCGCCGCCAGCGCCTGCGTTGCCGGCGGGCCGACCGCCGATGCCGGCTGCGGCGCAATCCGGCGTCTCGGTCGCCGGGGTGGACAACCTTGTGGTGCATCCAGCGCGCTGCTGCCAGCCGGTGCCGGGGGAAGCGGTCGTCGGCTACCTCACCCGGACCCGCGGCGTGTCGCTGCACCGGGCCCGGTGCGCTTCGCTGCAGCGGATGGCGGCCCGCGACCCGGATCGGCTGTTGCCGGTCGACTGGGGGCAGGGCGCCGGCCGGCAGTCGGTCGGCATCGTGGTGACCGCATGGGACCGCAAGAACCTGCTGCGCGACATCGGCAACCTGATCGCGCAGGAAGCCATCCCGGTTTCCGCCATCCACGGGGAGCGCGGTGGCCGTCCGGGCTGCCAACGGCTGCAGATATCGGTCGAGGTGGCGAACGTCGAGCAGCTCGCCGTGCTGTTGGGCAAGCTGGCGGCGTTGCAGGGCGTGCTGGATGCCCGGCGTGGCTGAACGGAGTAGGCGGCTACACTGCGCGCCAGTCCCGTACGAGACCGCCGTGTCTGCTCCCGAGCCGCCGCTGGATGTGTTGCTGATCGGTGCGTCCAGCCAGATCGGGCGGGCCGCACTTGCCGCCATCGGCGGTGCAGGGCATCGCGTGCAGGCCTTGAGCCGGCGGCCCGCGCCACCCGCCTGCGCGGGCACCCGCTGGCATCGGGCCGACCTTTCCGCCGGATGGCCGGCAGCGGTCACGGCGCCGGTCGACGTCGCGTTGAGTTTCGGCCCCCTGCAGGCGCTGGCCGACGCGCTGGCGAGCCTGGGGCATGCGCCGTGCCGCCGCCTGGTCGCGACCAGTTCGATGAGCGCGGTCAGCAAGAGCGATTCGCCGGTTCCGGACGATCGTGCGTTGGCCGACGCGTTGCAACGTGCGGAAAAGTCCTTGGCGCGGCAATGCGAACGGCTCGGCATCGGCTGGACGCTGCTGCGTCCGACGATGATCTACGGCCTCGGCCTGGACCGGAACCTGACGCCGATCGCGCGCCGGGCGATGCGCTGGCGAGTGTTTCCCTATCCACGCGGCAGCGGCCTGCGTCAGCCGGTGCACGCGGCCGATGTCGCACAGGCGGCGTGGCGCGCGGCGCAGTCGCCGGCCGCGGTCGGGCAAACGTTCGAGATCGGCGGCGGCGAGCGGGTCCGGATCGACGCGATGTTCCGGCGCGTGCGCAGCAGCCTGCCCGCATGGACCTTGCCGTTGCCCGTGCCGCGTGCGGCGCTGGCCGCGGCGGCGCGGCTGTGGCCGGCCTTGCGCGGCCCGGTTTCCCGCATCGATCAGGACCTGGTGGCGGACAACGGGCCTGTCGGGGAATCGCTTGGCGTGCATCCGCGACCGTTCGCCCCGGACGCGGATGCCTGGCGCGAAGGAGGCGCGCGATGACGCCGCCCGATTGCGCGGTCGTGCTGTGCAGCTACAACGGCGAACGCCATCTGCCGGCGCAGCTCGAGAGCCTGCGCGCGCAGACGGTGCAGCCCGCATGCTACGTGTTGTCCGATGATGCCTCGACCGACGCCGGCTGGGATTTGCTGCAGGCATTCGCCGAAGACCGGCGACGGGCGGGCTGCGAAGTCGTCTTGCACCGCAATGCATGCAATCTCGGCTATGTCCGGCATTTCGAGCAGGCCCTGCAGCGTGCCGATGCCGAAGTCCTGTTTCCCTGCGACCAGGACGACGCATGGCATCCGCGCAAGATCGAAGTGATGCGCGAGTCTTTCGTGATGCACCCCGGCCTGTTGCTGTTGCACGCCGATGCGCGGCTGGTCGATGGCGAGGGTCGCGCGCTGGGCCGCCGCCTGTTCGAGGTGCTCGAGCTGCGCCCGGGCGAGCTCGCCGCGATGCATCGCGGCGATGGCTTCGACGTGCTGCTCCGGCGCAACATCGTCACGGGCGCGGCGATGGCGTTCCGGCGCCGCCTGCTGCCGCTCGCGATCCCCTTCACGGAGGACTGGTCGCACGACGAATGGCTGGCCATCGTGGCCGCCATGCATGGCGAGGTGGACACCCTGGAAGAAGCCCTGGTCGATTACCGGCAGCACGGCGGCAACCAGATCGGCGTCCGCGGGAAGACCCTCGGTCAGCAGGCCGGGCTGGGAGTGGGCCGGCATCGTTTTCTGGCCCGCGCCGTTCGGCGCGGGGAGGCGTTGTCGCAGGCCGCGCAGGCGATGAATGGCCTGCCGGAAGCGCGCATGGCGGCCATCGATTCACGTCTGGCGCATGCGCGCCTGCGCGCCGGCTTGCCGTCCGGGTTTCTCGCGCGCGCGCGCCAGGTGGCGGGCGAATGGCGCAGCGGGCGCTATCGCAGGTATGCCTCGGGTTGGCGGTCGGCGTTGGCCGATCTTTCGGGTATCGATTGATGCCGCGCGCCGACGAACAGGACCGCATTTTTGCGGTGGTGGTGACCCATCGCCCTGACATGGCCGCGCTCGGCGCGCTGATGCGAGCGTTGCGGCCGCAGGTCGGCGGGATGATCGTGGTCGACAACGCATCGCCCGATCCCGAAGGTGCGCTGCCGGCGCTGGTGCGCGAGCACGCAGCGACGCTGATCGTCCATGCATGCAACCTCGGCGTGGCCGCGGGCTTGAACCGCGGCATCGACCGGGCCCGCGCCGAAGGGGCCGCTGCAGTGCTGCTGATGGACCAGGACAGCCTGCCCGCGCCGGACATGGTGGAAAAGCTGGCGGGCGCGCTGCATCGGTTGCAGTCGTCACCAGGGCCGGTGGCGGCGGTCGGGCCGGTGGCCGAAGACCTGCGCAATGGCGGCACGGCCCCCTTCGTGCGGATCGGTTTTCCCTTCAACCGGAAGCATTTTGCTGCGCGCGGCGAGACGGTGCGCTGCGACTTCCTCATCACTTCCGGGGCATTGGTGCCGATGGCGGTGCTGGACGCGATCGGCCCGATGGACGAGGGCTTGTTCATCGACAACGTGGACCTGGACTGGTCGTTCCGGGCCGCGCAGGCGGGTCATGCCCTCCACGGCGTGGGCGACGCGCGGATGGGTCACCGCATCGGCGACGGCATCCGCCGGCTGCCGCTCGGCGCGAGCTTCGTGCATTCTCCGACACGGCTGTACTACATGATGCGCAACCGCGTCTTGCTGTATCGCCGCGTGGCGACACCACGGCTGTGGGTCGCTCAGGACATGCCACGCGCAGCGCTCAAGCTGTTGCGCTTCTCGCTGCTGATCGCGCCGCGACGCGCGAACGCGAGGGCGATGCTGCGCGGCCTGCGCGATGGAATCCTGGGCCGGGACGGACCGATGTCCGACGGTTGAACGCCGATCCGCCCGGCGCCGGCGCGCGGGTCAACCGGGTTAGACTGCCGCCTTCGCAGCTGACGCCCCGCGCGACGCCTCACCCGGCATGGCCAAGTACGATTACGACGATCCGCAGGACGAGGACCACGACGAGGAAACCGTCGCACCCGGTTGGGGCAGGCGCTTGCTGGTGGCGGCGCTCGCCATCGCGGGCATCGCACTGGGGTTCCTGGTGCCCTTCACCCTCTATCTCAACCACCAGGTCACCCAGCGCTTCGGCGAACTGAAATGGCAGTTGCCCACACGGGTCTATGCGCGTCCGCTACAGCTGGAACCCGGCATCGCCATGGATGCGGCCACGCTGAAGACCGAACTGGACGCGGCGGCCTATCGCGAAGGCGGCGGTGGCGGCAAGCCCGGCAGCTACGCGCGCAGCAGCGGGACCTTCACGATCTCCAGCCGGGGTTATTACGATGTCGAGGGCCGCATCGCGCCACGCCGCATCCAGGTCTCGTTGTCCGGCGGCCGAGTGGCCGCGGTTCGCGATGCGGCCTCGAAGCGCACCGTCCGCGCCGCGCGTCTCGACCCGGCCCGTATCGCCACCCTGTACGGACAGAAGCAGGAAGAACGCAGGCTGGTCAGCCTGGACGAGGTTCCCGAGAAGCTCGTCACCGGCCTGCAGGCGGTGGAGGATCGCGATTTCGCGCGCCACCACGGCGTCGATCTCACCGGCATGGCGCGCGGCATGTGGGTCAGCCTGCGGTCCCGGGGCGAACGGCTGCAGGGCGGCAGCACGCTGACCCAGCAGCTGGCCCGCAGCGGCCTGCTCGGCATTGGCAGCGAGGTCACCTTCGGGCGCAAGTTCAAGGAAATCCTCTACGCGCTCATCCTCGAGGCGCGCTACGACAAGCGCACCATCCTCGAGACCTATTTCAACCAGGTTTACTGGGGCCAGCGCGGTTCGCAGGCGATCCACGGCGTCGCCGCCGCCTCGGAGTTCTGGTTCAACCGCGACCTCAACGACCTCGATACCGAGCAGATCGCACTGCTGATCGCACTCGTCAACGGGCCGTCCTGGTACGACGCGCGCCGCAATCCCGAGCGCGCGCGGCAACGCCGCGATTTCGTGCTGGGCGAGATGCTGGAAACCGGCATCATCGACCAGAAGGAACACGATCGCGCGGTGAAGGCGCCGCTGGGCGTGAGCAAGGAGCCAGGCGGTACCGCGCCGAACCGCTTCCCGGCCTACGTGGACCTGGTCCGTCGCCAGCTGGTGCGCGATTACCCTGCGGATTCGCTGCAGGGCGCCGGCCTGTCGGTGATGACGGCGATGTCGCCCTCCGCCCAGGCCTATGCGGAAGGCTCGGTGACCCGCACGCTCAACGCTCTGGGACCGCGCAAGCAGGCACCGCTGGAAGCGGGGCTGGTCATGACCGACGTGCACACCGGACAGCTGGTGGCCGCGGTCGGCAGCCGCGATGTCTCCAACCCGGGCTTCAACCGCGCCGTGGCCGCGCAACGCCCGGTGGGTTCCATCATCAAGCCGTTCGTCTACCTGCTGGCGCTGGCGCAGCCGGCCACCTGGTCGCTGGCGAGCTATGTCGACGATTCGCCGCTCACCATCCGCCAAGGCAAGCAGCGCTGGTCGCCGGGCAACTCGGACGGACGCAGTCACGGCACCGTGCGCCTGGTGGATGCGCTGGCGCAGTCTTACAACCTCGCAACGGTGCGGATCGGGATGCAGGTCGGGCCCGAGCGCGTGGCGCAGCTGACTCGCACGCTGGCCGGGATCGAGCCGCAGACCAATCCCTCGCTGTTGCTGGGCGCGACCGACCAGAGCCCGTACGCGATGGCGCAGCTCTACCAGTTCCTCGCCTCGGGCGGCGAAGTGCAGCCCTTGCATGCCGTGCGTGGCGTGCTGGACCCGAATGGTCGCGCCCTCAACCGCTACGACAAGAAGCCAACGCCAGCGCAGGCGGGTGATGCCATCGCCGCACGACTGGTCACGATCGCGCTGCAGCAGGCGGTCTCCTCGGGTACCGGTCGGCAGTTGGTCGCGGACGGGCTGGGACGATTGAACGCGGCCGGCAAGACCGGCACCTCCAACGACAGTCGCGACAGTTGGTTCGCCGGCTGGACCGGCGACCATCTGGCCGTGGTCTGGGTCGGCAACGACCAGAACAAGCCGACTGGGCTTTACGGCGCGACCGGCGCGATGCGGGTGTGGTCGGGCATCTTTTCGCGCCTGCCCAGCCGATCGCTGCAGGTGGGCGATGGCGGTCTCGACTGGCAATGGGTCGTGGGTTCTCATGCCAGCGATGCGAGTTGTCCGGATGCCCGCCGGTTCGCCTTCGTGCGCGGGTACGCGCCCGTCTACGAGGCGTGCTACATCGCGCCCGCCCCGGTTCCCGAATACGACGAGTTCGGCAACCTGATCACGCCGCCCGCGCCCCCGGCGCCGGAGGAGAGCGGGACCGGTGGTTGGCGCCAGTTCTTCGGGCTGGGCGACCGCCGCCCGTCACAGGATCCGGCGACGGCACCACCGACCCCGACCCCCGCCCCAGCCCCTCAGCCAACGCCACCCCCTTCGCGATGAAGGCGGCAATGGCGAAGGATCGCTGAGGCCGTGGCCACGCTGGCGGATCGCAGCCTCCAGGCCTTGGGCGAAGCAGGCGCACTGGCCGATGCCGTGCCCGGCTTTGTCCCGCGCGAGGCGCAGCAGCGCCTGTCGGGCGCGATCGCCGAGGCCATTCTGGATGCCGGCACGTTGCTGGCCGAGGCCGGCACCGGCACCGGCAAGACCTATGCCTACCTGGTGCCGGCGCTGCTGTCGGGGCGCAAGACCATCATCAGCACCGGCACCCGCGCGCTGCAGGACCAGCTTTACCATCGCGACCTGCCGCGGGTGCGCGACGCGCTCGGCATCGGCCACAAGTCGGCGTTGCTGAAGGGGCGCGCCAACTACCTGTGCCGCTATCGGATGGAGCAGGCCAAGGGCGAGCCCATGTTCGCCAGCAAGGAGCAGGCCGGGCAGTTCCAGCGCATCGTCGCGTGGAGCGGTCGCACGCGCTTCGGCGACCTCGCCGAGCTGGAGGACATGCCGGAGGATTCGCCGGTCTATCCGCTGGTGACATCGACCAACGAGAACTGCCTCGGCAACGAATGCCCGTTCTGGGGCGAGTGCTTCGTGGTGCAGGCGCGCCAGCGCGCGCAGGCGGCGGACGTGGTGGTGGTCAACCATCACCTGCTGCTGGCCGATCTCGCGCTCAAGCAGGAAGGTTTCGGCGAGATCCTGCCGGGCGCGCAGACCTTCGTGGTGGACGAGGCGCACCAGTTGCCCGAGCTCGCCGCGCAGTTCTTCGGCGAAGGGCTCGGCGCGCGGCTGCTGGTGGAGCTGGCGCGCGATGTCATCGGCGAATGCCGCGAGACCAGCGGCGCGCTGGCGGCCCTGCAGGCGCCGGCGCAGCAACTGGAACACGTGACCCGCTACCTGCGCGCGGCGATGGACGCCCTGCCGATCCGCGGCACGCGTAGTCGCGCGTTGGGCGAGCCGGCGGTGGCAAGCGCGCTGGATGTGGTGGGCGATGCGTTGCGTGATTTGATCGAGGCGCTCGGCGCGTGGCGCGAATCCGGCCCGGGGCTGGACGCCGCGCACGCCCGCGCGGTGGAGGCCGAGGCGCGGCTGTCGCGCTGGTGCGAGGCGTGGAACCGCGACGCGGAAGAAGACGAGGAGCCGCTCGACGAACGCATCCCCGACCCGGGCAGCGACAACGTCTATTGGTACGAACTGACCCCGCGCGGCTTTCGCCTGCAGCGCACGCCGCTGGACGTGTCCGGCCCGCTGCGGCGGCATCGCGAGCAATCGCGCGCGGCCTGGGTCTTCACCTCGGCCACGCTGGCGGTGGGCGGGGAATTTACCCATCTGGCGCGGCGGTTGGGGCTGTGGGAGCCGGAAACCCGGCTTGAGCCCGGTCCGTTCGACTGGTCGCGGCAGGCCTTGCTCTACATGCCCAAATCGATGTTGGAGCCGTCCGCGTTCGGCTTCACCGAGGCGGTGCTGGAAGCGGTGCTGCCTGTGCTGCGCGCATCAAAGGGCCGCGCCTTCCTGCTGTTCGCCTCGCACCGGGCGCTGCGCGAGGCCGCGCGCATCCTGCGCGAGCGTAGCGACATCCCCTGGCCCCTGTTCGTGCAGGGCGAGGCGCCGCGCGGCCAGCTGCTGCAGCAGTTCCGCGATTCCGGCCACGGCGTGCTGCTGGGCACCGCCAGTTTCCGCGAGGGCGTGGATGTGGCGGGCGATGCGCTGTCGGTGGTGGTCATCGACAAGCTGCCGTTCGCCGCGCCCGACGACCCGGTGTTCGAGGCGCGTCTGGACGCGGTGCGGCGCGGCGGCGGCAATCCCTTCCGCGACGAGCAGCTGCCGCAGGCGGTGATCGCGCTCAAGCAGGGTGCGGGACGATTGATCCGCACCATCGACGACCGCGGCGTGCTGGTGCTGTGCGATCCGCGCCTGCACGGCAAGAGTTACGGGCGAGTGTTCCTTGATTCGCTGCCGCCGATGCCGCGCACGCGCGAGATCGCCGATGTCGAGGCGTTCTTCGCCGCGCCGATGGATGCGATGGCTGACGCGCCGGGCGCGAGCGGCTAGGCTTCCTGCATGAACCTGATCGCGCTGGAAACCGCCACCGAGGCCTGCTCGGTCGCCGTTCTGCATGGCGACCTGCTGGTCGAGCGATTCGAGATCGCGCCGCGCCGCCATGCCGAGCTTGCCCTGCCGTGGGCCGAAGCGGTGCTGGCCGAGGCCGGACTCACCCGTGGCGCGCTGCAGGCGGTGGCGGTCGGGCGCGGCCCGGGCGCATTCACCGGCGTGCGCCTCGGCGTCTCGCTGGCGCAGGGCATGGCGCTGGCGCTGGGCATCCCCGCGATCCCGGTTTCCACCCTCGCCGCGTTGGCGATGCGCGCCGATGCCGACGAGGGCGCGCGCGTCCTGGCCGCCATCGATGCGCGGATGGGCGAGGTCTACTGGGCCGCGTTCCGGATCCGCGACGGCCTGCCCGCGCCGTTGGGCGAGGAACATGTCGGCCCGCCGGAAAACGTGGAAGTTGATGGCGATGGCTGGTGCGGCGTCGGTACCGGTTTCGCCGCGCAAGGCGGTGCATTGGCCGCGCGGCTGGCCTCCCGGCTGGCCGCGGTCGATGCCGAGGCCTTGCCGCATGCGGCCGATGTCGCCCGGCTGGCTTTCGCCGCGCACGCACGCGGCGAGGCGGTCGCACCCGAGCGGCTGGAGCCGGCCTACCTGCGCAACCAGGTCGCATTGACCCTGGCCGAGCAGCAGGCACTAAGGGCGAGTCGATGAAGACCGCCGCCACATGGATACTGGGCCTGGCCTGCATCGTTTCGCCATGGGCGCAGGCGAGGGAAGGCGGCACTGTCTGGCAGGGCACGCTGGGCCGGCAGGCGGTGGTCGTCGAGCGCGAGGCCGCCGGTGGCGACGGCCGCAACTGCGGTGGGCATTACTTCTATCGCCGTTATCGCCTCGACATCACGCTGGATGGCGAAGCGGCAGCGGATGGCCGCTGCAGCTTGCAGGAACTGCCGCCGCGCTGGGGCGACGAGCCGAAGAACGTGTGGCGGATGCAGGCGCCGAAGGGGGATCGCTGGCAGGGCGAGTGGATCGGTACCGATGGTCGTCGGCTGCCGATCGCGCTGAGCCGCGTGCGCGATCTGCCGCCCGCCGCCGAATCCTCGCTGACGGCGCTGCGCGGCGATTTTCCGCCCTACGCCTATCTGCGGCTGTCCATGCTGCGGCTGCAACCGCAACGGCGCGAGGTAGTGAATGGCCGCGTGCTGCAATGGTGGCGCCAGCCCGAGGCCGACATCGCCCTGTTCGACATCGCCAGCGGCTATGCGCCCGAGCCGCGCGCGCGCATCAACCACACGCTGCACCGGCGCTTGTGGGAATGGGTGGATTCGGTCTTCACCTGCCGCTCCGGGCTGGATGACGGGAGCCCCGGTTTCGATGCCGCCAAAGCCACCGTCCGCGAGGTGAATGACGCGGTGGTCAGCGCCAGCCTGTTCACCAGCTTCTACTGCGGCGGCGCGCATCCGGATTTCGGCGATGCGCCGGTCAACATCGATGCCCGCACCGGCCGCGACCTGCGGCTGGAAGACGTACTGTGGGTAGGCGAGGGTGCGCCTGTGTTCGAAGGCAAGAGCGGGGCGTGGAACGAAGACTGGTCGCGCTATCGCAGCGTGACCTTCGCCCCGTGGGTGGTCGTGCGATTCGAGCGGCTGTATCCGCAGCCAATGAAGCCGCCCGCCGAGGAGGGGGGCTGTGATTATCGCGATCCCGGCGTCTGGAGTTTCCCCGCCTGGTACGTGACGCCGAAAGGCATCCACCTCGCGGCGTATTTTCCGCGCGTTGCGCGCAATTGCGATGACCCGGACTGGGCGGTGGTGCCGTGGCCGATGGTCGATGCACATCGCGGACCGATCCGCCTGCACTGACTTCATGCGCGCAGATGTCCGTGCGGGGACGGGATTTGCGCATCCTCGGCGTCTCGGCGCATCCGGCCCTGCAGCGCGGGCCTATTCGTCCTCGAAGGTGCCGGCTGCGCGGAAGTGCCAGGTCCGGACCACGTTCAGCACGTCGATTTCGTCCACGGTGCGTGGCAGCGGCGGATAGGGCTCGGCGATCCGCGCGATCCGCAGTGCGGCCTGGTCGAGGATCGGCTGCCCGCTGGATTTCACCACCGTCGCCGATTCCACGCGGCCATCGCGGCGGATGCCGATGCTCATCACCACCTGGCCCGACAGCCCGCGTTGCCGTGCGGCCTCCGGGTAATTGAGGTTGCCGACCCGTTCCGCGCGCTCGACCCATCGGCGCAGGTACTCGGCATAGGCGTATTCCTGGGTGCTGGCGGAGACGAACTTGCGCTTCGGGCGCTTGGCGTAGCGCTCCGAGTTCAGGTGGATTTCGGCCGCGAGCCGTGCCATCTCCATGTCATAGGCGACTTTTCGCGGCCCGGGTGGCAGGGGTTCGAGTTCGGCCTGCGGACGGCGCTGCACGGGCACGATGTTGTCCCGCCCGGTCGTGCTGGCGGCGACCCGCAACGGCGGGGCGGGTGCGGCGGACGGGCTTTGCGCGCGCTGGGGCGCAGGCGCCTGGCCTTCGGCCTGCAGGGGGACGCGGCTGGCGACCGGTTCGGCGGGGCGCGAAGAAACATCGTGCTCGCCACCGCCATCATTGCTGGCCTGGGCCATGAAATCCGCCTGTCTGGGGGTCATCGGCGTCGTCGTCGGCGTCCGGATCACTTCCAGCATCGGCATGATTGGTGCCGGCGGTGCGATGGCGAATCCGATTCCGAGGATGGCCAAGGCGTGCACGGCTCCGGACAGGACCAATGTCGCGCCCAGCCGGTCGCGTTCCCGCATGCGCGGCGGCGCACCTCCGGGCAGGGCGACGGCAGGCACGGCGGGTTTCATCAGCCGGCCAACCGGGCCTCGATGGCGTCGAACAGCTGGCCGGCGATATTGAGCCCGAACTGGCGATCCAGCTCGCGTACGCCGGTCGGGCTGGTGACGTTGAGTTCGGTCATCCAGTCGCCGATCACGTCCAGGCCGACAAACAGCATGCCCCGGCGTTTCATCTCGGGGCCCACCTGCGCCGCGATCCAGTGATCGCGCTCGGTCAGGGGGCGGCCCTCGCCGCGCCCGCCCGCCGCCAGGTTGCCGCGGAACTCGTCGCCTTGGGGGATTCGCGCCAATGCATGCCCGACCGGCTCGCCATCGACCAGCAGGATGCGTTTGTCGCCGTCCTTGATCTCGGGCAGATAGCGTTGCGCCATCGCCAGGTGGCGGCCGCCCTCGGTCAGCGTCTCCAGGATGACGTTCAGGTTGGGGTCGCCCGCGCGGGCGACGAAGATCGAGCGGCCACCCATGCCGTCGAGCGGCTTCAGGATCGCGTCCCCGTGCCGGGCCACGAACGCCTTCAGTGCCGTCGCATCGCGGGACACCAGGCTCGGCGGGCAACATTCCGGGAACAGCAGGGCAGCCAGCTTCTCGTTGAAATCGCGCAGGCCGCGCGGATCGTTGACGACCAGCGCGCCTTGCTGCCGGGCGATGTCGAGGATGTGGGTATCGTGGAGGTAGTCGGCATCGACCGGTGGATCGGTGCGCATCAGCACGACCTGGCCGGGGCCAAATCGGCATTCGGTCCAGGCCTCGATACTGAACCAGTCATCCGGATCATCGCGCACGGTGAGCGGGGCGCAACGGGCGAAGGCGACCCCCTCGTTCAGCAAAAGGCCGCCGGGCCGGACGTAATGCAGCCGGTGGCCACGCCTTTGCGCCTCCAGCAGCATCGCGAAAGTGGAGTCCTTGGCGACCTTGATTCCCTCGATGGGGTCCATTACCACGACGACGTCGAGCTGCATGCGAAACGGCCTGCCTGGATCCTCGGCAGATGTTAGCAAGTGCCGCCGTTCCGGTACGCGCTTTCGCTTCCGGCGTCGCGGAATCGGACACTCGCGCTTGACAGGGTGGAGGCGGGATGGAAGATTCACGGGTCTGGAAACGCAGGCGCTGAGGGGGCCAGTCGATGCAGCAAGAGAACGCCGCGGGGTTCAACGGCCTGAAAGTGATGGTCATCGATGACTCGAAAACCATCCGGCGCACGGCCGAAACGCTGCTGAAGCGGGAGGGATGCGACGTCGTCACCGCGAACGACGGTTTCGAGGCGTTGGCCAAGATCGCCGACCAGCACCCGCACATCATCTTCGTGGACATCATGATGCCCCGCCTGGACGGCTATCAGACCTGCGCGCTGATCAAGAACAACCAGATGTTCAAGTCCACGCCGGTCATCATGCTGTCGTCCAAGGACGGCCTGTTCGACAAGGCGCGGGGACGTGTCGTCGGTTCCGAGCAATACCTCACCAAGCCGTTCACGCGCGAAGAGCTGCTGGACGCAATCCGAACATACGTCAACGCCTGACGGGGAGAAGGCATGGCACGCATTTTGTTGATCGAGGATTCGCCGACGGAGTCGGCGGTCATGACCCAGTTGCTGGAAAAGCACGGACACGAGGTCACCGCTTCCGCCAATGCGGAAGAGGGGATCGAGGTGTGCAAGCGCGACCTGCCCGACATCGTGCTGATGGATGTCGTGCTGCCGGGCATGAACGGCTTCCAGGCCACGCGCGCGCTGGCGCGCGACGCGGCCACCTCCCACATCCCGATCCTCATCGTCAGCACCAAGGGCATGGAAACCGACAAGGCATGGGGGCTGCGCCAGGGTGCCCGAGACTACGTGGTGAAGCCCCCGCGCGAGGACGACCTGATCGCCCGCATCAACGCCGTGCTGGGGGGCTGACGTGGCCCAACGCGCCGCGTTCGACCTGCTCAAGGATTACGAGCGCCGGAGCCTGTCGCATGCGCCGGGCAGCCCGGTGGCGGCCTCGGGCGGTTCGGTGTGGCGTGGGCTGGCCTACCGGATCGGCCGTCACAGGCTGGTGTCCTCCTTCGATGAGGTCGTCGAGATCCTCGGCGTGCCGCCGGTCACCCCGTTGCCGGGCGCGCAGCCATGGCTGCTGGGGCTGGCGAACATCCGCGGCAACCTGTTGCCGGTCGCCGACCTCAAGCTGTTCCTCGAGGGGCAACGCAGCGTCGGCCAGGAGCGCCAGCGCATGCTGGTGATGCGCCAGCAGGGCGGCAACGTCGGCGTGCTGATCGACGAGCTGCACGGGCAGCGCACCTTCGACGAAAGCCAGGGCGACGAGTCCCCGGATGCCGAGGGCCGTTACGTCCATTTCATCGACCGGGTCTATCGCCAGGAAGGCACCGAGTGGTTGGTCTTCAATCTCGACCGTCTCTCGCGCACACCCGAATTCCGCCAGGCTGCCGCCTGACGCTTCCACCTTCCTCGAGCGCTCCGGCGCGCCACCAGTCAATCCAGGGGTTTCATCCATGAGCAGCACAGTCAACGAATCGGTCATCGGCAAGGCACGTGGCGCCGGGACCAGCTTCTGGTTGACCTTGCTGGCGATTTCGATCCTCGTCTTCGCCGCCAACACGGGCATGTCGGTCTGGCGCGCGACCCGGCTCGGCAACGCCAGCACCGCGGTCGCCGATCTCCAGGTGCTTTCGCAGCAGCTGGCCAGCCAGGCCCAGGAGGCCACCGGTGGCAACCTGGAGGCCTTCAAGGCGTTCAAGACCACACGCGACCAGATCAACCAGAACATCTCGCTGGTGGACGCCGGCTACGGCAGCGACTTCTCGGTTTCCGCGCCGATCGATCGCATCAAGCGGACCTGGGCGCCGTTGTCCGAGAACGCGCGCCAGATCCTGGCCAGCGAAAGCGTGGTGACCGGGCTGGGCGGCAACGCCGACCGCTTCACCGCCGCGGTGCCGCAGCTCGACGCGCAGATGGGCGAGGTGGTGCGCGCAATGGGCGCTGCCGGCGCTCCTCCCAGCCAGCAGTACATCGCGATGCGCCAGCAGATCCTGGCATCGCAGATGGCGCGGCGCATCGCCGAAATGCGCGCGGGCGGCGCCACCGCCCAGCTTGCGAGCCAGGGCCTGCGGCAGGACGCCACCGTGTTCGACCAGATCATGACCGCCTTGCGCGAGGGTGGTGCGGCGGCGCAGCGCGTCACCGCACCCGGCGCGACGGGACCGCTGAACGAGGCCCATGCGATCTGGACCCGGATGAAGTCGGACCTGGGCGCGATCCAGAGCGGCTCGCAGCAGCTGTTCCAGGCGCAGGCCGCGTCGGCCAAGATCACCGGCGCATCGGATGAAATGCTGGCCGATTCCAAGCGGCTGTTCAGCGCGTTCACCTCGGCCGGCTCGCTGACCGACACCAGCCTGTTGGGCAACATCTGGATCTCGATCCTGTCCGGCATCGTGGCACTGGTCGCGATCCTCGGCCTGCTGTTCAGCCTGTTCCGCGCGCAAGCCCTGCGCCGCACCACGGCCGAAGAGCTGACCAACCGCAACCAGGAGGCGATCATGCGCCTGCTGGATGAAATGGGCTCGCTTGCCGAAGGCGACCTGACCGTCAACGCGACCGTGACCGAGGACATGACCGGCGCGATCGCCGACTCGATCAACTTCGCCATCGAGCAGCTTCGCACCCTGGTGGGCACCATCAACGACACCTCGGTGCAGGTGGCGTCCTCGGCGCAGGAAACCCAGGCCACCGCCATGCACCTTGCCGAAGCCGCGGAACATCAGGCGACGGAAATCGGTTCGGCCACCGACCGCATCAACGAAATCGCGCAGAGCATCAGCCAGGTGTCGCAGAACTCCGCGCAGTCGGCCGACGTGGCGCAGCGATCGGTGGAAATCGCGGCGAACGGCGCGGGCGTGGTGCGCCAGACGATCCAGGGCATGGACAACATCCGCGACCAGATCCAGGAGACGTCGAAGCGAATCAAGCGACTGGGCGAATCGTCGCAGGAAATCGGCTCGATCGTGGAACTCATCAACGACATCTCCGAGCAGACCAACATCCTCGCGCTGAACGCGGCCATCCAGGCGGCGTCGGCGGGCGAGGCGGGCCGCGGCTTCGCGGTGGTGGCCGACGAAGTGCAGCGACTCGCCGAACGCGCCTCCAACGCGACCAAGCGGATCGAAGGCCTGGTCTCCACCATTCAGTCCGACACCAACGAAGCCGTCAGCTCGATGGAACAGACGACCTCCGAAGTGGTGCGAGGCGCGCGCCTGGCCGAGGACGCCGGCACCGCGCTGGGAGAGATCGAGCGCGTGTCGAACGACCTCGCGGACCTCATCCACAACATTTCGAAGGCGGCCCAGCAGCAATCCAACGCGGCATCCAACATCACGGACACGATGAGCACGATCCAGGCGATCACCGCGCAGACCTCGCAAGGCGCCGGCCATACCGCCGATTCGATCGGCAATCTGGCCAACATGGCGGCCGACCTGCGCCGTTCGGTCGCCGACTTCAAACTGCCGGCCTGAGCGGGGTTGTCCAGACCATGAAGCCGCTTCGTCAGCAGATGCCCGTGAGGAGTGCGCGATGAACGCACTGCGCGAGGCCATCGAACACGCCACGCTCGGCTGGATCAAGCCCGAGCTCGACGCGGCGCTGGCCCAGGCCGGACAGCTCGTCCAGACCTACACCGAGCAGGCCAGGGATCCGGGCGCGATGCGGCTGGTGGCGGAGCTGATGCACCAGGTGCAGGGCAGCCTGCGCATGGTCGAGCTGTATGCCCCGGCGATGGTGGCCGGCGAGATGCAAGCGCTGGCCGAAGCGGTCGGCGAAGGCCATGTGCTCGAGCGCGACGAGGCCTGCGCCACGCTGATGCGCGGCGCGATGCAGCTGCCGGATTACCTGGAGCGGCTGCAGAGCGGGCATCGGGACATCCCGATCGTCCTGATGCCGCTGATCAACGACCTACGCGCTTCGCGCGGCCTGCCGCCGATGAACGAGGCGGCATTGTTCAACCCGGATCTCGAGCAGGGCTTGCCGGATCCGCCGGGAGATCCGATCGAGTTCGATGCCATCGTCGTCCCTCTTCGCGAGTTGCGCTCTGCACTCGACGAATGGATGGCGGGGCGCACGTTCGACGCCGCCGCCCTCCACGACAGCCTGGTCGCGCTGGCCGCGCTTGACGTCAGCCCGGCGGCGAGACGCCTGTTCTGGGTGGCGGGCGAGGTGGCGGCGGCGATCCGCGACGGCGCCATGCAGGCCAATTCCGCCTTGCGCGATGCGTTCGCCAGCGTCGAGCGCGAAGTGCGAGGGCTGTTCGTCGACGATGGCGTCGCGCCGCTGCCGGTGTCTTCGCTGATCGAACCCACCCGCCAATTGCTGTACCAGGTGGCGAACGTCGACGCGGCCCATCCCGGCCTGCAGCGGCTTCGCGAGACGTTCGGCCTGGACGCGCGGGCCGATGCCAGCGAGGACGAGATCGCCCACGCGCACGCCAGCGTCACCGGCCGCAACCGCGCGCTGCTCGGCACCGTGTCGGCCGCGGTGAAGGAAGACGTGCTGCGGGTCAAGGACGCGCTCGACCTGCACCTGCGCTCCGGGCGCAAGGAGACCGATTCGCTGCAGCCGCATGCAGAGGCCCTCGGCAGGGTCGCCGACACGCTCGGCATGCTCGGGCTCGGCATGGCGCGCGATGTCGTCGCCCGCCAGTCCGCCACCCTCGGCCAGCTGGCGGAAGGCAGCTTGCCGATGAGCGAGCACGTGCTGCTGGATGTGGCCGGCGCGCTGCTGTACGTGGACGCCTCGCTGGACGACCAGGTCGCGCGTCTGGGCGAGATGGACACGGCACCCGCGACCGGGGAGACGGACGCGCTGGGCACAGCCGAGGCGCAGCAACTGCTCGCCGCGCTGACCCGTGAGGCGATCGCCAACTTCGGCGACGTGCGGCAGGCCTTCGTGGCCTTCGTGGAGACCGGCTGGGACCACCAGCAACTGACCGACATCCCGCGCCTGCTCGACGAGGTGTCGGGCGCGCTGCGGATGCTGGACATGGGCGAGCCGGCGGACTATGCCGCCGGAATCCGCATGTACACCCAGACCGAATTGATGATGCGCCGCCGGGTGCCCGGCGGGCAGCAGCTCGATACCCTGGCCGATGCCCTGACCAGCCTCGAATATTTCCTCGAGGCCCTGCGCGACAAGCGCAGCGGCCGCGACGGCATTCTCGCCATCACCCGGCACAGCCTGGAGGCATTGCGTTACTGGCCGCTGCCCGAGGACCTGCTGGAGGCCAGCGAAACCCCGTTCGTCCACCAGGAGTTCGAGGATGCGATGGCCGGCCTGCTCGATGCCGGCCTGGTGCAGTCCGGATTCCGTGATGGGCCCGAATCCGATGCGATTGAAACACAGCCGTCGTCGATCGATGCGCCGGAGGCCGGCGCAGAGTCGCTGTCGCCGGAGGCGGCCGCAGTCCCGGAGGTGCCGGAGGAGGACACGCTCGCCATCGATCCGGCGGCGGACGCATTCGTCCCGGAATCCACATCGGCTGTGGATGCGTCGGAGACGGCATTGCCGGTGCCGGCCGCCCCCGCGGCATCGGATGCAGGTGAGCCCGATCCCGCCAACGGTGGTTTCGATCGCGGCAATGACGAGATCGACGACGAAATCCGTGAGATTTTCCTCGAGGAGTTCGGCGAGGAGATCGCCAACCTCGACCAGCTCATCCCGCCGTGGCAGCGGATGCCCGAGGACATCGAGCGCCTGCGCCCGATTCGACGCGTCTTCCATACGCTCAAGGGCAGTGGCCGCCTGGTTGGTGCGCGGCTCCTGGGCGAGTTCAGCTGGAAGGTCGAGAACATGCTGAACCGCGTCCTCGACGGCACGCGCGCGGCCACGCCGGCCGTGATCGCTGTCGTGACGGACGCGCATGCGGCCTTGCCGGCACTCCGGACGGCCTTGATGGGCACGGCAGTGGCATTGCCGCCGCTGGCGGAAATCGAGTCGGCCGCCGATCGCCTGGCCGCCGGCGATGACCTGCGCAAAGACGAGGCCATGGCCGGAATGGCGGAGCCGGAGGATGAAGCCGCCGAGGCCGGGGAATCGACCGATGCCGGCACCGCCTCCATGTGGGTTCCCGTCAATGTCGATGCCGTCCTGTTGGAGATCCTCGACGCGGAAGTCGCGGGCCACCTGCAGACGGTCGATGCATGGCTGGCCGATGCGGCGTTGCGCGAGCAGCCGCCGACGCCGGCCCTGTTGCGTGCCGTGCATACGATGAACGGCGCTTTCGCGATGGCGGATGTCCCGCAGGTCACCGATGCCACCACGCCCGCGGAGTCCTATCTCAAGCGCCTGGTTGCCGCGGGCCAGCCTGCCGGCGCCGAGGGCGTCTCGGCGCTGTCGGAGCTTGTCGGCGAAATCCATGCGACGGTCGCCGGGCTGAAGTCCAACAGGCAGGAAGTTCCGGTACAGGCCGCGCTCGCCGAGCGATTCGCCCGGCTCCGGGATGCGTTGCCGGAAGCCGATGCGCCTGCAGCGATGTTGTATGCGGATGCCGATGAAGCCGAACGCCTCGAAGCCGAACGCCTCGAAGCCGAACGCCTCGAAGCCGAACGCCTCGAAGCCGAAC
>DAIRVA010000004.1:0-66694 GCA_036803045.1 Lysobacter sp.
GCGCGCGCCGTTCGTGGACCTGGTGTTCGGCCCGCAGACCCTGCACCGCCTGCCGGAGTTGATCCGCGCCCGCCGCGAATCCGGCCGTGCGCAGGTGGACATCAGCTTCCCCGAGATCGAGAAGTTCGACGCCCTGCCCGAGGCGCGCGCCGAAGGCCCGACCGCGTTCGTCTCGATCATGGAGGGCTGCAGCAAGTACTGCAGCTTCTGCGTGGTGCCCTACACCCGCGGCACCGAGATCAGCCGCCCGTTCGAGGACGTGCTGGTCGAAGTCGCCCAACTCGCCACCCAGGGCGTGCGCGAGATCAACCTGCTCGGCCAGAACGTCAACGCCTATCGCGGGCCGATCACCGATTCCGACGAAACCGCGGACCTGGGTCTCTTGATCCGTGCGATCGCCGAGATCGACGGCATCGACCGCATCCGCTTCACCACCTCGCACCCGCTGGAGTTCTCCGACTCGCTGATCGAGGCCTATCGCGACGTGCCCAAACTGGCCAACTACCTGCACCTGCCGGTGCAGTCGGGCAGCGACCGCATCCTCGCCGCGATGAAGCGCGGCTACACGGCGCTGGAGTTCAAACAGAAGATCCGCAAGCTGCGCGCGGTGCGCCCGGACATTTCGATCTCGTCCGATTTCATCGTCGGCTTCCCCGGCGAGACCGACGCCGACTTCGACAAGACGATGAAGCTGATCGAGGATGTCGGCTTCGACCAATCCTTCAGCTTCATCTACTCGCGCCGCCCGGGCACGCCCGCCGCCGATCTGCCCGATGACGTCAGCGACGAGGCCAAGCATGCACGGCTGTCGCGACTGCAGTCGCACATCAACGCGCACAGCTTCGAGTTGTCGAAGGCGATGGTCGGCACGACCCAGCGCATCCTGGTCACCGGCACCTCGCGCAAGGACGCGAACGAGCTGACCGGCAAAACCGAGAACATGCGCCAGGTGAACTTCGCCGGGCAGCCGCGCCTGATCGGCGGATTTGTCGATGTCGTCATCACCGATGCATTGCCGAACTCGCTGCGTGGACGCGTGGCGACGGCCGATGCCTGAGCGCAACTGCTCCGCCGCGCTCCGGCTGGCAGCTGCGGCAGCGACGGCGCTATTGCTGGCCGGCTGCTTCACCGCGCGCCCGATCTCCGAACGACCATCCGACTGGGCGCAACCCGTCACCCACGCGGCGCTGCCCAACCTGCATCGCGTCGATGAAGGCTTGTGGCGATCCGCCCTACCCGAAGATCCCGGGCCCGACGCCTTGCAGGCGCTCGGCATCCGCAGCGTACTCAACCTCCGCCGCAACGGCGATTCGCCGGCGTGGTTCGGGGCAGGCGTGGCCAGCCACCAGATCGCCATCGACACCTGGCACGTCAGCGACGGGGAACTGCTGGCCGCGCTGCGCATCGCCATCGACCCGGTCAACCGCCCGTTGCTGGTGCATTGCCGGCACGGTGCCGACCGCACTGGCCTGGTGATCGCCGCCTATCGCGTGGTCGTGCAGGGCTGGACGAAAGATGCCGCCGAACGCGAGATGATCCGCGGCGGTTATGGGTATCACCCGGTCTGGATCAACCTGCCACGTGAGCTACACCAACTCGACGTCGCGCGCATGCGCCGCGAACTGGGCCTGCCACCGACGCCTTGATCGCTTGACTCGATCCAGCCTGCTTCAATCGAGTCTTTTGCGGAAGCGCGTGATCGCCACCGTCATCACCACCGTGGTGAACGCCAGCAACGCCAGCGCCGCCGGCCACAGCTCGGCCAGGCTGGCGCCGCGCAGCATGATCCCGCGCACCAGGCGCAGGAAGTGGGTCAGCGGCAGCACCTCGGCGATCCACTGCACCACGCGCGGCATGCCGGCGAACGGGAACATGAAGCCGGACAGCAGGATCGATGGCAGGAAGGCGAAGAAGCTCATCTGCATCGCCTGGAACTGCGACTGCGCGAAGTTGGAGATCAACAGGCCCAGCGACAGGTTGGCGACGATCAGCAGCAACGATGCCAGGTAGACGTCCAGCAGGCTGCCGCGGATGGGCACGTCGAACAGCCACATCCCCAGCGCCAGCACCAGCGTGGTCTGCACCAAGCCGATGGCGACGTAGGGCAGCACCTTGCCGATCATCAGCTCGCTGCTGGTGATCGGGGTGGCGATGAGCAGTTCCATGTTGCCGCGCTCGCGCTCGCGGACGATGGCGACACCGGTGAACAGCACCATCGTCATGGTCAGGATCACCCCGATCAGCCCGGGCACGATATTCACCGCCGAACGCCGCTGCGGATTGTAGAAACTGACCACCGCGATCTGCTGGGCGGTGGTTTCGCGCAGGCCGGTCGCCCGCGCCAGCGCGCGGCTGTTGTCCAGCGGCATCTGCGCCAATTGCGCGGCGGCGCTTTGCACCACGGTATCGCTGCCGTCGACCAGGATCTGCACCGCCTCGCGGCCTTCCGCGCGGCGGCGCTCGAAGTCCGGCGGCACCACCACGCCGACGCTGATCTCGCCACGGCGCAGCGCATCCATCAGCTGCTTGGGCGTGTCCACCGACAGCGTCGGCGCAACCACCCCGGTCGCCACCATGTCCATCACCAGCGCGCGCGAACCGGCGGTGCCGGCCTGGTCGGCGATGCCCGCCTCCAGTCCGCGCAGGTTGAGGTTGATCGCGTAGCCGAACAACACCAGCTGCAGCACCGGAATGCCGACGATCATCGCCAGGGTGATGCGGTCGCGGCGCATCTGCCGCAGCTCCTTCAGCATCACCGCCCACAGCCGCTGCCAGCTCATGCCGCGGCCCTCGCCTGCTCGCGGCCGCGGGTGGCGGAAACGAACACGTCCTCGAGGTTGGGCGGCGCCGGGCCCACCTCCGCCTGCAGCCCGGCGGCGCGCAGCGCGGCGTCGATGCGGCCGCTGGCATCGCCATTGGCCGCCATCAGCACGCGCAGGCTGTTGCCGACCTGGGCCACGCTGAGCACGCCGGGCAGATCGACCAGCGCCTGCTGCGCGCGACGCGGATGCCGCGCCAGCACTTCCAGGGTGCGCCCGGCCAGCGCGCCGGTGAGTTCGGCCGGGGTGCCGTCGGCGACCAGCGCGCCGCGATCGAGGATGGCGATGCGGTGGCAGCGCTCGGCCTCGTCCATGTAGTGGGTGGAGACCAGCAGCGTGGTGCCGGCATCGGCCAGGTCGAAGAGTTTTTCCCAGAAGTCGCGGCGCGATTCCGGATCGACCGCGCTGGTGGGTTCGTCCAGGAACAGCAATTCGGGTTCATGGATCACCGCACCGGCCAGCGCCAGGCGCTGTTTCTGGCCGCCGCTCATGGTGCCGGCCAGCTGCTTCTGGCGGTCGCCGAAGTGGTACTGCCCGATCAGCGCATCCACGCGGCTGCGCGCCTTGGCCTTCGGCAGGCCCTGCACGGCGGCCAGGAACTCCAGATTCTCGCGCACGGTGAGGTCCTCGAACAGCGAGAATTTCTGGGTCATGTAGCCGATGCGCAGGCGCAGCGCCTCGGCCTGTTCAGGGATGCGCAGGCCCAGCACTTCGATCTGGCCTGCGGTCGGCGTCAGCAGGCCGCACAACATGCGGATCGTGGTGGATTTGCCGGAGCCGTTCGGGCCGAGGAAGCCGTAGACGTTCGCCTTCGGCACGGTCAGGTCGACGTCATCCACCGCGACCAGCTGGCCGAAACGCTTGGTCAACCCGCGCGCGCGGATGGCGACATCGCCGCCGGTATCGGCATGCTCACTTGGCATCGAATGTCACCCGCACCGGCAGGCCCGCCGGCAGCTGCGCGGCTTCCTTGTCCAGCGCTATTTCGGCCAGATAGCTCAGGCGCGCGACGTCCTCGCCGATCAGCGCGTAGTACGGGGTAAAGCTGGGCTCGCTGCGGATCATGCGCACGCGTCCTTTCAGCGCCGCATCGCGGCCATCGACGAACACCTGCACACCGTCGCCAACCTGCACGCCTGCGCGCAGCGTTTCCGGCACGTAGATGCGTGCGTACGGCGCATCGCCCACCAGCAGGATCGCCAGCGGCGATCCGACTGGCGCCTGGTCACCCAGCCGGTACGGCAGCGCATCCACCCGGCCAGCGCGCGGCGCAACCAGTTGCAGCTTCTCCAGCGTCACCGCTTGCGCGGCCGCCTGCGCCTCGGCGGCGCGGACCGCGGCCTGCCCCTGCGCGATGTCCTCGCGGCGGCTGCCGTTGCGCAATTCATCCAGTGCCGCCTGCGCCTGCCGCACCTGCGCCTGCGCGCTGGACGCCGCGGCGCGGGCGCGATCCACGTCGGAGGCGGCCACCAGCTGGCGCGCGCCCAGCGGACGCAAACGGGCGTAGTAGGCATCGGCATCGCGCGCGGCGGCCTGCGCGGAGGCCAGGCTGGCGCGCGCCTGGGCGATCTGTTCGCTGCGCGGGCCGGCTTCCAGTTCGCTTAAGGCTTCGCGCTGGCGCTGCGCCTCGGCGGTGCTGGCCTCGGTCTGCGCCTGGGTGCGGGTGCGCTCCAGCGTGAGCAACGTCGCGCCGGCATCGACCTGCTGGCCCTCGCGCACGTCGATCGAGACGATCCGCTCCGCCGCCGGCGACGGCAGCGCGATGCGGTCGTACTCCAGCGTGCCCAGCGCCTGCGGCGGCTCGCTGCCGCAACCGGGCAGCAGCGCGGTGACGAGCAGTGCTGCCGCAAATTGCGTGCCGATGCTGAAGTTGGCGACTCGTTTCATCGACCGCTCCTCATTTCAGTTGCAGGCCCTGCTCGAGCAGGATCAACGTATGGCGGGACAAGGTATCGATGCCGAGATCATGGGTGTCGAAACCGGCATCCGTGAACAGGCGACGCCATATCGCAGCGCCCGCGATCGGGAAGAAAGTGAGCCCGATCAACGACACCATCAGCAAGCGCGGATCGAGTTCCCTGTTCAATTCGCCGCGCGATTGCGCCTCGGCGAAGCGCCTGACCATCGCCGCCGGGATCGCCGGGCCGATCTGGCTGAACAACACCTCGCGCAGCGCGCCGCCTTCGCACAGCACCTCGCGCACCCACAGCGCCGGGAACCACGGGTTGGCCACCGCCGCGTGGCCCACGCCCGACACGAATGCCGAGACCAGCGACGCGATGTCATCGCCGGCCGACGCCAGAGGTTCGCGCAGGCCCGCGACCGCGGGCAGGATGCGCTCGGCGACTACCGCATCGCGCAATTCGTCCTTGCCGCCGAAGTAATAGTTCACCAGCGCGGGCGTGACGTTCGCCTCCTGCGCGATCTCGCGCAGCGAGCTGGCGGCGATGCCCTTGCGCACGTAGCAGGCGATGGCCGCATCCAGCAGGTGATCGCGCTGGTGCGCACGTTCCGAATCGTTCGCCTTCTTGGCCGGACGCCCGGGCTGACGCTTGCGGCGTGCCGCAAGGGCTGCACGTTGGCGCGGCTCGGCCGGTGGCCCGGGATCGTTCATGTTCTTTATTTAATTCAATGTTTAATTAAACGTCAAGACGCTTTCCAGGCGGGACTTGAGCAAAAGGCGAAGCCGGCAGCACGTTATCCTGAGCACATGCCGAAATCCCCCGCCTCCATCGACTTCACCCTCGAACCCGCCGATACCGAACGCCTGGCCAACCTGGCCGGCCCGTTCGACGCCCACCTGCGCCAGGTCGAGCTGCGGCTGGGCGTCGAGATCGGCAATCGCGGCAACGTGTTCCGCGTCAGCGGCGAGGACGCGCACGCCTTGGCCCTCACCGAAAAAGTGTTGCGCGAGCTCTACGCGGAGGCCGGCGGCGAGGCTTTCGACGGCCACGCCATCAACTTGCGCCTGTCGGGGATGCTCGGCGATGCGCCAGCCAATGCCCCGGTGCGCGAGGGCGACTACATCCCGCAGGACATCGCAGTGCGGGTGAAGCGCGGCACGCTGCGCGGACGCGGCGCCAACCAGAAGAAGTACCTGCACGCCATCGCCACCCACGACATCAACTTCGGCATCGGCCCTGCAGGCACCGGCAAGACCTTCCTCGCCGTCGCGATGGCGGTGGATGCGCTCAACGAATCCCGCGTGCAGCGCCTGATCCTGGTGCGCCCGGCAGTCGAGGCCGGCGAGAAACTGGGCTTCCTGCCCGGCGACCTCACCCAGAAGGTCGATCCCTACCTGCGCCCGCTCTACGACGCGCTGTACGAGATGCTGGGCGTGGAGAAAGTGGTGAAGCTGCTGGAGAAGAACGTCATCGAGATCGCGCCGCTCGCCTACATGCGCGGGCGCACGCTCAACGATGCCTTCGTGATCCTGGACGAGGCGCAGAACACCACCATCGAGCAGATGAAGATGTTCCTGACCCGGCTGGGCTTCGGTTCTACGGCGGTCGTCACCGGCGACATGACCCAGATCGACCTGCCCAAGCACGTCAAATCGGGCCTCAAGGATGCGATCGAGGTGCTTCGCGGCGTGGATGGCGTCAGCTTCACCTTCTTCGAGTCGCGCGACGTGGTGCGCCACCCGCTGGTGGCCCGCATCGTCAATGCCTACGAATCGCGCGACGCCCGCGATGCCGCCACCGGTGCCGACTCCGGACCGGGGTGAGCGGACGAGTCTCCGCCGCCCTACAATCGGCGCATGACCCGCGGTCCCGTCCGACTCGATGTCGCCGTCAGCTACGCCGCACCCCGCAAGGGCGTGCCGTCGGCGAACAGCTTCAGGCGCTGGGCGGCGCTCGCCCTCTCGGGTCGCATCCGCGAAGCGGATCTCGCTATCCGCATCGTCGGCGAGGATGAGGGATTGGCGTTCAACCGCCATTACCGGGGCAAGGATTACGCCACCAACGTATTGAGCTTCCCGGCCGAACGCCCGCCTGGCTTGCCGAAGAATGCGAAATTCCCGCTGCTCGGCGATCTGGTGATCTGCGCACCAGTGGTCGCCAAGGAAGCCCGCGCGCATGGCAAGCCGCTGGCCGCGCATTACGCCCACCTGACCGTGCATGGCTGCCTGCACCTGCTCGGCTGGGACCACGAAAACGAGGCCGACGCGCAGGCGATGGAAGGGCTGGAACGCGAGATCCTTGCCGGGTTGGGCATCGCCGACCCGTATCTTTGAATCGTCACCCGCCCGCCGGACCCGGCGTTTACACTTGCATGACCCCATTCCCATGAACGCCATGCCAGAGGACGAAAGTCGCCCGCAATCCGTGCCCGATGCCGAGACTGGCGAACGCCGCCGCAGTTGGTTCGAGCGCCTGGGTGCCGCCTTCTCCGGCGAACCGACCTCACGGGGCGACGTGCTCGAATTCCTGCGCGACGCCGAGACCGAGGGGCTGCTGGACGCCGACACCGTGCGCATGATGGAAGGCGCGATCGCGGTTTCCGAGCTGACCGTCGGCGACGTGATGATCCCGCGCTCGCAGATGACCATGATCCAGATCGACGAGCCGATGCGCGAAGTGATTGCGACGGCGGTCGAGTCCGGGCACTCGCGCTTTCCCGTGCATGGCGAGGACAAGGACCGGATCCTCGGCATCCTGCTCGCCAAGGACCTGCTCAAGCCGCTGGTCGCGGACGACCCGGCGGGCCTGCACGACCTGCTGAGGCCGGCCTTCCTGATCCCCGAATCCAAGCGCCTCGACCTGCTGCTGCGGGAGTTCCGCCTCTCGCGCAACCACATGGCCATCGTCATCGACGAATACGGCGGGGTGGCCGGGCTGGTCACGATCGAGGACGTGCTCGAACAGATCGTCGGGGACATCGACGACGAGCACGACGAGGCCGAGGAAGGCGAAGGACAGATTTCAGCGCAGCCGGACGGCCAGTACGTGGTCGATGCGCTCACCCCCATCGACGATTTCAACGAACGCTTCGGTGCGGATTTCAACGACGACGAATACGACACCATCGGCGGACTGGTCACCGACGCCATCGGCCACCTGCCCGAGGCGGGCGAGGAGCTGACCATGGGCCGCTTCGTGTTCCGCGTCGCCGATGCCGATGCGCGTCGCGTGTTCGCATTCCACGTCGGGGTGCTGGGCGATGCTTGATCGGCGTCGCGCGGGCCCCGGCCTGTTGCTCGCGCTGCTCGGCCTGCTCGCATTCCTCGCGCCCGCGGCCATCGCCGCGCCGCGCATCGGCGTGATGACCATGCAGCCGGGCGAGATCTTCTGGGAGCGCTTCGGCCACGACGCCATCGTGGTGGACGATCCCGACAGGGGCGAGCCGGTCTCCTACAACTTCGGCTTCTTCGACCTGGAGGAACCCGGCTTCGTCGGCCGCTTCATCCTCGGCGAGATGCAATACGCCCTGGTCGCCCTGCCGCTGTCGCAGGACCTCGAGATGTACCGGCAGGAAGGCCGCGGCGTGAGCGTGCAATGGCTCGATCTCACTCCGGAGCAGGCCAGTGCGCTGGCACGGCAACTCGAGCACAACGCACGCCCCGAGAACGCGCGCTATCGCTACGACTATTTCCGCGACAACTGCGCCACCCGCGTGCGCGATGCACTGGACCGTGCGCTCGACGGCGCGCTCGGCCAGCAGCTCGCCTCGCGCTCGCGCGGCAACAGCTATCGCGGCGAAGCCACGCGCCTGTCGCGCCCGGCGCCCTGGATGTGGCTCGGCTTCCAGTTCGGCCTCGGCCCCAACGCCGACCGGCCGCTGTCGCGCTGGGACGAGGCGTTCATCCCGATGCAGTTGGCGGATTCGCTGCGGGAGTCCCGCACCGCCGCCGGCACCCCGCTGGTGATCGCCGAGGAAACGCTGCTGCCGCATCGGATCGCCCCCGAGCCCCAGGCGCGTGCGCAGCCGGTGCTCGCATGGACGCTGGCGGGCTGCGTGCTCGGGCTCGTATTGTGGTTACTGGGCCGTCGCAAGCCGCGCCTGGTCGCCGGCGTCGCGCTCGGGTTCTGGCTGGTCTGCGGCTTGCTCGGCGCACTGATGCTGTACCTGTGGCTGGGCACCCAGCATTGGGCCGCTTGGCGCAACCACAACCTGCTGCTGGCCAATCCGCTGGCCTGGCTGCTGCTGCCCGGAGCCTGGGCGATGCTGCGTGGCCGCACCCCATCGCGCACTTGGCGCGGGCTGCTCATCGTGGTCACCGTGCTGGCCGCGCTCGCGGTGCCGCTGTCGTGGCTGGGCCTGGATGCACAGGCCAACGGCATCTGGATCGGCCTGCTGTTGCCCGTGCATCTCGCCTTTGCGGCCCTGTGGACACGGGGCGGTGGCATCATCGAGCGATGAACACGCAAACCGGCACTCCCGCCTGCGTGGTGAACTGCGCGGTGTACCGCGAAGGCCGCCGACAGGACATCACCCTCGACCAGATCAGCGAAGTGCTGGCGGTGGACGATGCCGGCTTCGTCTGGGTGGGCCTGTACGAGCCGGATGAGACCCTGCTCGACAAGCTGCAGGAGGAGTTCGGCCTGCACGACCTCGCGGTGGAGGATGCGCACAACGCGCACCAGCGCCCGAAGATCGAAGCCTATGGCCACACGCTGTTCATCGCCGCGCACACCGCGCAACTGATCGACGAACACGTGCGCTTCGGCGAAACCCACATCTTCTTCGGCCAGCGCTTCCTGATCACCGTGCGCCACGGCGCCTCGAAGACCTTCGCCGTCGTGCGCGAGAAGCTGGAGCGTGAAGGCGCGTTGAAGCTCGGTGCCAGCGTCGCGCTGCACGGCGTGCTCGATTTCATCGTCGACAACTACGAGCCGATCATCGACGACTTCCAGGACGAACTCGACGACCTGGAGCGCGCGATCTTCACCGAGGACTTCCGCCGCGAGACCGTGCACCGGCTGTACACGCTGCGCAAGGAACTGACCCAGATGCGCACCTCGGTCGCGCCGATGCAGGACATCCTCTCGCAGATCATGCGCTCGGAGACGCTGCCCATCGTCGACGAGGCCAAGCCGTATTTCCGCGACGTGCGCGACCACGTCAACCGCACCATCGACCTCATCGACGTGCTGCGCGACACCGCCGCCGCCGCCATGAGCACCAACATGGCGATGGTCAACTACGCCCAGGGCGAGGTGGTGAAGAAACTCGCCGGCTGGGCCGGCCTGCTGGCCCTGCCCACGCTGGTCGCCAGCTGGTATGGGATGAACTTCGAGCACATGCCGGAGCTGCACACGGCCTACGCCTATCCGGCGCTGATCGGCCTGGTGCTGGTCGCCTGCGTGCTGCTGTACCGCTACCTGAAGAAGGTGCGCTGGCTCTAGCGCCTTCGCGGCCGATCAGCCGCCTGCCATCATCCGCAGCACCAGTCCGGTGATATAGGCGCCGTACGTGCCCAGCGCATAGCCCAGCACCGCCAGCAAGACGCCGACCGGCGCCAGCGACGGATGGAACGCGCTCGCCACGACCGGGGCCGACGCGGCGCCGCCGATGTTCGCCTGCGAGCCGACCGCCATGAAGAACAGCGGCGCGCGGATCAGCTTGGCCACCGCGAGCAGCAGGGCGGCATGGACGGAGATCCAGATCAGGCCCAGCACGAACAGCCACGGGCGATCCAGCAGCGCGCGCAGGTCCATCTGCATGCCGATGGTGGCGACCAGGATGTAGAGCATGGCCGAGCCGATCTTCGATGCGCCCGCGCCTTCCAGCGTGCGTGCGCGGGTGAAGCTGAGGATCAGGCCGATGGTGGTCGCGAACACGACGATCCAGAAGAAACCGGAAGTCAGGCTGTAATCCGCGAGGTTCCACTCCGGCGGCAGGCTCTTGATCCACGCCACCAGCGGATCTGCAAGCAGGTGCGACAGGCCTGTCGCGCCCAAGCCCACGCCCAGGATCACCATGATGTCGGTCAGGCTGGGATTGCGCGCGTGCTGCGACTGGTAGGCCTCGATGCGGTGCTTCATGTCCTCGATGGCCGAGGTGTCCGCGCGCGTCCAGCGGTCGAATGCCTGCGCACGACCGGCCATGAACAGCAGGATCGCCATCCACACGTTCGCCACCAGCACGTCCACCGCGACGAACTGGCCGAACAGGTTGTCGTTGACCTCGAAGACTTCCTTCATCGCCGCCTGGTTGGCGCCACCGCCGATCCAGCTGCCGGCCACCGTGGTCATGCCGCGCCAGGTATCACCCGCCACCGTTTCGGGGTGGATCACGCCCATCAGCAGGAACGCGATCCATGCGCCCGCCATCACGCCCAAGGTGCCGGTGAGGAACATGATCACGGCCTTGGGGCCGAGCCGCAGGATCGCGCCAAGATCGATGGCGAGGCACAGCAACACCAGCGATGTCGGCAGCAGGTAATCGCGCGCAACCGGATACAGGTTGGACTCGCTGCCGTTGATGACGCCCAGGCTGTTCAACAGCGCGGGAATGAAATAGCAGAGCAGCAGCGCCGGGATGTAGGCATAGAACTTGGCCCAGAAGCCGTCCTTGCGTGACGAAGTCCAGAACACCAGCGCCAGCACCACGGCAAGCAGGCCCAGCACGCTGGCATCGTTGGTGATCAGGGCCGTGTTGACGGCGCTCGAGTCGGTCGGGGCTGCCATGGCGTCTCCGTCTGGCGTGGGTCGTGGTTTCAAGCGGGGCCGTCGCGGACCCCGCGCGCAAGCGGATTACTGGCCGATGTACTGCTTCAGCCAGCCATTCACCGTGTCGTGCCATTGCACGCTGTTCTGCGGCTTCAGCACCCAGTGGTTCTCGTCCGGGAAGTACAGGAACTTGGATGGCACGCCGCGCCGCTGCATCGAGGTGAACAGCGCGATGCCCTGCTCGGCCGGGATGCGGTAATCCCGCTGCCCGTGGATCACCAGCATCGGCACCTTGAACTCGGCGACGTGGTTGATCGGGTTGAACTTCTCGTAGTTCTTCGGCACGTCATACGGCGTGCCGCCCTGCTCCCACTCGGTGAACCACAGCTCTTCGGTGGCATAACCCATCATGCGCTGGTCGAACACGCCGTCGTGGCTGACCAGGCACTTCCACGGTTGGTTCCAGTTGCCGGCGATCCAGTTGACCATGAAGCCGCCATAGCTGGCGCCCAGCGCGCAGGCCTTGTCGCCATCGAGGAATTCGTACTTGGCCTGCGCTGCAGCCCAACCTTTCTGCAAGTCCTCCAGCGGACGGTCGCCCCAGTGCTGGCTGATCGCATCGGTGAAGGTCTGGCCGTAACCGGTGGAGCCGTGGAAATCGATCATCACCACCGCATAGCCCTGACCCGTATAGGTCTGCGGGTTCCAGCGATAGCTCCAACCGTTGCCGAAGCTTCCCTGCGGGCCGCCATGGATCAGGAAGGCGACCGGATACTTCTTGCCCGGCTGGTAGTTCCACGGCTTGACCACGTAACCGTGCACCGTTTCGTTGTTCCAGCCGGTGAAGCTGAACTGCTCGAAGTCGCCCCAAGCCACGTCCGGCAGCATCTGCGCGGCCGTTGGCGTGATCTCGCGAATCGGCGACTTGCCATCCGGGCTGGTGGTGGCGATCACGTCACCACTCTTCAACGAATTGCGTGAGAACGCCAGCGTCGGGCCGGCGATCTCGAAGCTGGAGACGCTGCCATCCCCGACCAGTTTCGCCGCCTTGCCGCTGTCGATGTCGATGGCGAACAGCGGATGCTGGCCCATGTCCTGCGCGGTGGTGTAGATCGTCTTGCCGTCCTCGGACAGGGTGATGCCGTCCGCGCTGCGGTCCCAGTCGGGGGCGATCTCGCGCGATGCGCCGGATGCCAGGTCCATCGCCATCAGCGCGAGCCGGTCGGCCTCGAAGCCGGGCCGCTTCATCGCCCGGTAATACAGCGTCTTGCCGTCGGCGCCGAACACCGGGCCGGCGTCCCAGGCCTTGTTGGCGGCGGTGAGGTTGCGCGCGCCGCTGCCATCGGCATTCACCAGCCAGATGTCGAAGTTGGTGTTCCATGGCTCCTCGGCATTGGCCTGGCGCACGCTCATCGCCACCTGGCTGCCATCGGGCGACCAAGCGAAATCGGACAGGTCGCCGAACGGCTTGGACGGGATGTCGCCGTTGATGTCGCCGCTCAGCAGCGTCGCCGACTTCAACATGCCCTCGCCACCCAGCCTGGCCGCGAACACGCGGTTGAGGCGGCCATCGTTCCACGTATCCCAGTGGCGGATGAACATGCGGTCGAACACCTTGCCGGTGGTCTTGAGCGCATCGGTCTCGTCCAGCTTCTTCTTCGTGCAGGCGAGGTCCGCCTTGCAGTCTGCGAACACCGCCAGCGCCAGTGCTACTTGCGTACCGTCCGGTGACAGCTTGTAGCCATCGACATCGAGCGCAAGATCCGTCACGCGCTTCGGCTCGCCACCTGCCAACGGCATCGCGTACAGCTGCATCGAGCCGGATTTCGCGCTCAGGAAGTACACGGTCTTGCCGTCCGCCGAGAACGCCGGCGAATTGACGTTCCAGCCTTCCGGCGTCAGTCGCTGCGGCGGTCGCATGTCGCGCGTCATCAGGTTGCGCGTCCACAGCGAGGTGCTGGATTTGTTGGTCGCCTTGTCCACGCTGCGCTTGGCGAACACCAACACGCGGCCATCCGGCGAGAGCGTCGGCGAGGAATGGCGGTCCATGTAGGCCATGTCGCGCACGTTGAATCCGCGCGGCGCGGCATCGGCCAGCGCGGGCAGCGACAGCGCAAGGGCGAGCGGAAGGATGGCGTGGCGAAGTTTCATGGCGGTGCCTCGTATTGCGGAAGAAGAAGCGCCCGCGGCGATGCGCGGGCGCGTGGATCGATCAGGCGGCGTTCGGGTTGGCCTTGGCGCCGGTGCGATAGAGCAGCCAGGCCACCACCGCCAGCACCAACAGGCCGACGTACTTGCCGAACTGGAATTGCTCGGGCACGGCGATCACGTCCGGCCGGCCGGTGGCGACGATCGGGATCGCGATCAGGATGCCCATCAGCGCCTCGCCGGTGATCAGGCCGGCGGCGAACAGCGTGCCCGGGCGATGCAGCCGGTCGCGCGCCGCTTCGTCGTGGCTGCCGACCATGCCGTGGCGCTTCTCGACCAGATAGGCGATCAGGCCGCCGAGGAAGATCGGCACCATAAGCTCCAGCGGCAGGTAGATGCCGATCGCGGCGGCCAGTACCGGCACGCGGAAGCTGGACTTGCGCGACTTCAGCCATTCGTCGATGGCGATGATGACCGCACCGACGCCGGCACCGATGCCGATGATCCCCCACGGCAGATCCTTGCCGCCGAACATGCCACCGGCCACCGAGGCCATCAGCGTGGCCTGCGGCGCGGACAGCGAATTGGGATGTTCCGGCGTGGGCGCACCGATGCCGTAAGCCTGCGCCAGCAGGTTCAGCACCGGGGCCATGATCAGCGCGCAGGAGAACGCGCCGATGCCCAACATCAGCTGCTGCTTCCACGGGGTGGCGCCGACGATGTAGCCCGCCTTCAGGTCCTGCAGGTTGTCTCCACCGACCGCCGCCGCGCAGCACACCACCGCGCCGATCATGATCGCGGCCACCGCACCCAGCGGCGCCCCGCCTACGCCAACCGCCATCTTGCCGCTCTCGCCCAGCAGCACCAACAGCACTACCGATGCGAACAGGATGGTGGCGATGGTGATGCCGGACACCGGGTTGTTGGACGAACCGACCAGACCCGCCAGGTAGGCCGACACCGACACGAACAGGAAGCCGGCGACGATCATGATGATCGCCATCGGGATGCTGACGTGCCACATGCCGACGATGGCCTGATACAGCAGCAGCAGCGGCACCACGAACGCCACCAGTGCGATCAGCATCCACTTCATCGGCAGGTCGCGCTCAGTCTCTGCGACTTCCGCATTCGAGCCGGCACGTGCCGCGGCAATGCCGCTTTTCACGCCCGACAGCAGCGAATTGCGCAGCGAGAACAAGGTCCATGCGCCGCCAATCAACATCGCGCCGACACCCAGGTAACGGATCTTGGCCGACCAGATCGCACCGGCGATGTCTTCCGCGCCCGCGCCGACGATGCTCTGCGCCAGCGCAGGATCGCTGCCCATGAAGAAGGCGTGGTAGATCGGGATGGCGATGTGCCAGGACAGGATCGAGCCGGAAACCACCACGATGCCGATGTTGAGGCCGACGATGTAGCCCACGCCCAGCAGCGCCGGCGACAGGTTGGTGCCCATGTAGCCCAGGTACTTGCCGAAGAAGCCGGCGCCCGCGGCGGTGTCCGGGATCAGGCGCATGCCGCTGGCGGCCGCGGCTTTCAGAAAGGCGCCGATCGCCGCGGAGAACGCGAGGATCTTCAGGCCCGGGCCCGGATTCTCGCCGGCCTTCAGCACTTCGGCCGCGGCCTTGCCTTCGGGGAACGGCAGCGGGTCCTCGACGATCATCGAACGCCGCAGCGGCACCGAGAACAGCACGCCGAGCAGGCCGCCCAGGCCGGCGATCGCCAGCACCCAGGAATATTTGAAGTCCTGCCAGTAGCCCAGGATGATCAGCGCGGGGATGGTGAAGATCACGCCCGCCGCGATCGACGAGCCGGCGGAGGCGCCGGTCTGCACGATGTTGTTCTCGAGGATGGTGCCGCCGCCGAGCAGGCGCAGCACACCCATCGAGACCACCGCCGCCGGGATCGCGGTGGCGATGGTCAGGCCGGCGAACAGGCCCAGGTAGGCGTTCGCGGCGGAGAGGATCACCGCAAGGATGATGGCCAGCACCACGGCGCGGAAAGTCAGTTGGGGCGTTCCGCTACGCGGCGTCGGCTGGTTCATCGGGCGTTACCTGCAGGGTCGAATCGAGACAACCTACAGTGCATCGGCGCGCCAAGTCCAGCCGCGGCGCGCCATGCGGGGACGCATGCGGGCCCCGTCAGAACGGAATGTCGTCGTCGTCGAAGCCGCTATCGCCGAAATCGGCAGGCTGCGCCGCGGGTGCCTGGCGCTGCGGTTCCCGACGCTGGGCCGGTTGCGGGCGCTCGCCACGGTCGCCACCGCTGCTGCGCTCGTATCCACCGCCACCGCCACCGCCATCACCGCGGCCACCGAGCATCTGCATCTCGTCGGCGATGATGTCGGTGTAATAGCGCTTCTGGCCATCGTCACCCGTGTGTTCGCTATAGGTGATGCGGCCTTCGACGTAGCACTGCGAACCCTTGCGCAGGTACTCGCCGGCGATCTCGCCGAGCTTGCCGAAGAAGGTCACCCGGTGCCACTCGGTCTTTTCCTGCTGGTTGCCGTCACGATCCTTGCGTGCATACGTCGTTGCAAGGCTGACCTTGGTGATCGCCATGCCGCCTTGCGTGTATTTGGTCTCCGGGTCGTTGCCGAGGTTGCCGACCAGAATCACCTTGTTGATGCCACGTGCCATGTCCAATCCTTCCGTGCTTTATGCCAAAATTTACTGATAAGTTCCAAAAGTAAGCGATATGTACCAAAGCTTGCCGATAACTTTTGAAGCTCTCAGGACCGCCTAGCCAATAGGTGGCATACCCCAATCATGGTAGCAGGGCCTGGTCTGCCACTGTCGGGGCCGGACGCGGCCGGCCATGCAAGCCAACCCGCCGATCTTGAATTGAACGACATGCCTGCCTCGGCCATCAACCGGTGGACAAGATCGCGGCGCTGCCGGAGCTTCTGCGGTGTGAACCCACTTGCCAATCTGAGTGCTGTGACAGTCACTTTATTATGGGAGGCAGCCAATTTCCCTAAGGCATATCTGAGCTTTCTGTGGGTGTAATCCTCTTCTGATTCCGTTAATTCCCTCAGGAATGCCTCGGTTCGCGACATCCAGCCTGCCCCCATACGGACAAATGCCGTTAGTGGGACGCCCGACAGGCACAATGCCAAGGTTGGGGTCATGCGACGAAATGCGCAGACTGCTGAAGATGTTGTCTTGATGAAACTGATGACGGCTTCACGGCTCTGCATTTTTGCATCCTCATGCCTCGCCTGCTTGGCATCCCGGCGCAAAGAAGCGTCATAAATGGGAATCCGATCGAGAAAGGATGAAACGCATGCAAATTTGTCGACGATCTGTTCTCGGGGCATGTCCTTCCGCATCATTTTGATGCGTCCTCGTTTATTCGAGTCATTCGGAAGTAGAGGTTGGCGGTGATTGTGCCCGAACGAAGGCAGCCGGTGTTATGTCGGCCAGTGATCGATGCGGACGGTGATGGTTGTAGCGGTGGCGCCAGTCCTCAGTCATCCGACGCACTTCGGGAAGACTCGTGAACACATAGCGATCTAGCACTTCGGTGCGGCAGGTGCGGTTGAAGCGTTCGATGTAGGCGTTCTGGGTCGGCTTGCCGGGTTGGATGTGGACCAGATCGACGCCGTGGCGGCGAGCCGAGTCCTTCAATGCCGCGCTGATGAACTCGGGACCGTTGTCCAGCCGCAGCCGTCGGGGTGCCCCGCGGAGCTCGACCAGTTCGTCCAGTGCGTGGATCACCCGTGCTGACGGCAGCCTCGAACGTGTTCGATTACATCGAGATGTTCTACAACCCGGTCCGTCGCCATGGTTCCGCCGGCGACCTGTCACCTGTAGAGTTTGAACGACGCTACGCGCCAAGCGGCCAATGAGTGTCTATGAAACTCTGGCCGTATCAGACAATCCTGGCGTACTGCCTGGTTGACGGATGAGGCGAGTCCGAGACGCGGCTAGCAAAGAGGAAATCCGAGGCCTTGAGGTCGGCTTGGGTTATCCAAGCCTGTACGGAATCGCGAGTCGATGGTGCACTTTCGAAGTGGACGGGACGTCCAGTCTTCTGCTGCATCCCTATGGCGCGGGACACCATTCGTCCGCCATGGGAAACATCGGCAACCCGCAGCTTCACCAGATCGCAAGCGCGGAGCTTGAAGTCGATCGCGAGGTTGAATAGCACCAGGTCACAGATCTTATGGCCAAGTTGAAGTCTGATCCTGGTTGCCCAAATGTCCTTGAGCTTGAGGGGTGCCTTTTGCCCGAATAGCTTGCCCTTGTTCCAAGGCTCGCGGGGTTGAAATGCGCGAAACGCTGCCATGACCGACTCCTACCGGAAGGGCCGTTCATGGCTCTTCTTAGGCTAGAAATTGGGCGTGATGCGACCCGAAGCGATCAAAGAAGTTCAGCTACCAACTTCGCCGCAACCTTAGCGGACGCGGGGTTCTGGCCTGTCACGAGGCGGCCATCAGCTACTGCGTACGGCATGAATGGCAGAAATGCTTTTTCGTACAGCGCACCGCGCTCCTTCATTTCTTCCTCGGCGTTGTAAGGCATATCCTCCGCTACACCTGCGAGAATTTCCTCGCGCCACGAGAAGCCCGTGATCTTGCGTCCGGCCACCAGCAGTGATCCATCGGATAGCTGTGTGTTGAGCAGCCCGCAGTAGCCGTGGCAGACTGAGGAAACGACCCCGCCTTTCTCCCATATTTCGCGAGTAATTCGCTGCAGGTCGCTTGATTCGGGAAAGTCCCACATGACGGCATGCCCGCCGGTGAAATAGATCACGTCGAAATCCGAAGCGTCGATCTCATCAGGGCGAGCGGTATTCGACAGTAAGTCCATCCGATTTGGATCGTTGAACCACGTCTTGGCCGAGGCATCCAATAGTGGCCATTTGAGTGCACGAGGCTCTAGCGGAGCTGCGCCGCCCTTCGGGCTCACGATGCGCTGTTCAAAGCCTTTCTCTTCGAACAGATCGTATGCATGCGTGAGTTCCGATAGCCACAGCCCTGTTGGATGGGAAGTATCGTCGTAATGGGCGACGTTGCTGACGACGTGGAGGATGCGACGAGTCATTTTGGGTAGTCCTTGCAGGAAAAAAAGTGCGCGCCGCCAGGCCCATGGAAAGGTAGTGATCGCAGCGGTTCCGAGGGCATCGACATGCCTGTGCACAAACTTACGGTCCATGCCATGAATAGCAACTGGGTCCTTTGGTTTTGGCAATGGATGTTGAGTGAGCAGCCGTGATCAGTCTGAGGCGCCACCTCAGATTCGGGATGGAGCGGAAGAGGCAACCCCGTTCTGCAAAAAATTCAACGGGTACTTTTTCCAGATACGGATTCATGCGGAACCGGCTGTGGCATCCGCCCGTCGACGCGAGCACCTGTGGACATCGAATCCAGATGGCGTGAAATTTTGGCCCATTGCAGACAGTCTCATCGATCTAAGATCGCTCGCTGCGCACGATAGGTTTCAACCACAGTTGAAGGTCAAGTCTTCAGGCACCGTCTCAGGGATCACGAGCCGACTTGCTGCGCGAGGTCACCACGCCGTTGCCGCGCAGCCGCTCCAGCACCCGTATCCGGTTGTCCTCGCACTCGATGTCGTCCGGTCGGGTCTCGATACTGTCGATGGCAACCCGCAATTGGGCCTTGTTCTGCTTTAGGCGCTTCTGCAGTGCCTCGATCTCTGCGACCTTGGCCTTGAGCGCCGACAGCAATTCATCGTGGTTCCAATTGCCATTGCCGAGGGGCAGCAGGTGACGGATCTGCTCCAGCGAGAAGCCGGCGCGTTGGGCGCTGTCGATGATCTCCAACATCGTGGCGGTTTCGGGCGGGTAATCGCGATAACCGTTGGCTTGGCGAGCCACCGAAAGCAGCAGGCCCGCGCTTTCGTAGAAGCGGATGCGAGAGGCCGTCAGGCCGGACAGTTTCGCCAGTTCACCGATTTTCATCGCTGCCACTTACCTGCATTGACCTTCAAGTTAACTTGAAACATATAGTGCTGCAACATCCTTCGGCGCAGACTAGGTGCCGGAATCCGCAGGACCCCTTCAACGCAGAACAACTGGAAGAAATCCATGGGATGCGTGACCACGAAAGACAGCGTCGAGATCTTCTACAAAGACTGGGGTCCGCGAGATGCACAAGTCATCCACTTCCACCACGGCTGGCCGCTCAGTTCCGACGACCGGGATGCGCAAATGATGTTCTTCGTGGAGAAGGATTTCCGGGTTGTTGCCCTTGGCCGCCGAGGGCACGGTCGTTCCAGTCAGGTCTGGGAGGGACATGACATGGACCATTACGCCGATGACGTCGCGGTCGTGGTCGAGAAGCTGGGCACCCAAGGTGCCATGCACGTGGGGCATTCCACGGGCGGCGGCCAAGTCGTGCGCTACATCGCGCGTCATGGCGAGGACAAGGTGTCCAAGGCCGTACTCATCAGTGCCGTGCCTCCGTTGATGGTCGAGACCGCGAGCAACACGGGTGGTACGCCCAAGGACGTGTTCGACGACTTCCAGAAGCAGGTCGCCACGAATCGCGCACAGTTCTACTATGCCGTTCCCGCAGGCCCCTTCTACGGCTACAACCGCCCCGGCGCCAAGCCGTCCGATGGCGTGATCTGGAACTGGTGGCGCCAGGGCATGATGGGCAGCGCCAAGGCGCATTACGACGGCATCGCCGCCTTCTCACGGGCCGATTTCACCGAGGATCTGAAGGGCATTACCATTCCCGTATTGGTTATCCACGGGGATGACGATCAGGTCGTGCCGTACGGGGATTCGGGTGTGCCGTCGGCGAAGCTCTTCAAGAATGGCAAACTGCTGACTTACAAAGGGGCGCCGCATGGCATCCCGACTCCGCATGCCGACCAGGTCAACGCCGATTTGCTGGCCTTCCTGCAGCAGGACTGATCGAAGTCGATAACGGCACGCCCCGCATTCGATGCGGGGCGTATGCCAAGGGACAAGGGCCAAGAGAGAACCATGCAAACGATATTGGGTGCGAATGGCCAGATCGCCACTGAGCTGGCGCGTGTGTTGCGGCGCGAATTCACCCGTGAACTGAGATTGGTCAGCCGCAACCCGCGCAAGGTGAATGACGACGACACGCTCGCATCCGCCGACCTGATGGATGCAAGCCAGACGACGCGGGCGGTGGAGGGTAGCGAGATCGTCTACTTCACCGCCGGGCTGCCGCCGGATACCGCGCTGTGGGAACGACAGTTCCCGACCATGCTGCGCAATGCCTTGGATGCGAGCCGCTCCGCGGGCGCGAAGTTTGCCTATTTCGACAACACCTATATGTACCCGCAGGATGCGCGCGTACTCACCGAGGAGGCGCCGTTCGCGCCGAACGGGCCAAAGGGCCGTGTGCGCGCAGCGATGGCTTCGATGGTGTTGGAAGAGATGGCGCGCGGCGACATCTCGGTGTTGATCGCGCGCGCGCCCGAGTTCTATGGCCCGGGCAAGACCCAGAGTTTCACCAACGCGCTGGTCACCGACAGGCTGAAGGCTGGCAAGCAGCCACGCGTGCCGATCCGCGACGACACGCGGCGTACGTTGATCTGGACGCCGGATGCCAGCCGCGCCCTGGCGTTGCTGGGCAACACCCCGGATGCTTACGGACAGACGTGGCACCTGCCCTGTGATGACAACCGTCCCACGTACCGCCAATTCGTGACCATGGCCTGCGAGGCCTTCGGCCGCCCTGCGTCGTACAAGATCCTGGGCAAGTGGGCATTCGCATTGGCGGGCTTGTTTTCGCCGCAGGTACGCGAGATCCGCGAGTTGCTGCCGCGTTATGGACAGGACAATTTGTTCGATTCCGGCAAGTTCAAGCGCCTGTTCCCTGACTTCGAGGTGACCAAGTACTCGACCGGGGTTCAGATCATTCGAGAGGCCACATGAAGGCGGGCTCATGGATGATCTATGGGGCCAATGGCTACACGGGCGAGCTCATCGCGCGTGAGGCGGCACGGCGCGGCCTCACGCCAGTGCTGGCCGGACGGAGCCGCGATGCCGTTGAAGCGTTGGCCAGCGAGGTGAATCTGGAGGCGCGGGTCTTCGATCTCGACGATGCACCAGCGGTCGCCGAGCAGATACAGGACTGCATGCTGGTATTGAATTGCGCCGGGCCCTTTTCCGCGACGGCCGCACCGATGATGGAAGCCTGTCTTGCGACCGGTGCGCATTACCTCGATATCACCGGCGAAATCGCGGTGCTCGAACACGCGCAAACCCTAGGCGATCGCGCGAAAATGGCGGGGGTCGTCCTGTGCCCCGGCGTGGGCTTCGACGTCATCCCGACAGACTGCGTGGCCGCGGCGCTCAAGGTGTCTCTCCCGGATGCCACACACCTGTCCTTGGGGTTCGACTCGCGCTCGGGTCTGTCGCCAGGCACCGCCAAGACGTCGATCGAGGGCATGGCGGCCGGTGGCAAGGTCCGTCGCAATGGCAAGATCCTGACCGTTCCCCTTGCATGGGTGGTCCGCCGCATCGACTTCGGTGATGGTGAAAAACTGGCGATGACGATTCCCTGGGGCGATGTATCGACCGCCTTCCATACGACCGGCATTCCCGACATCGAGGTATTGGTTCCCGCTTCGCCTCGACTGATCACGCTCGCGCGGCGCGCCAACTGGATCCGGCCACTGCTCGCGATGAAGTGGTTCCAGAAGTTCGCCCAGGCACGGATCGCGAAATCGGTGAAGGGTCCGAGCGCGGCGCAACGCGATGCCATGCCGACCTTCGTCTGGGGGGAGGTGACCAACGCACGAGGTGAGCGCCGGACAGCGCGCATTCGTACGGCCAACGGTTACAGCCTGACCATTGACGGATCGCTATACATCGTCGGTCACTTGCTGGCCAATACGCCATTGCCGGGTGCGTACACTCCATCCAAGCTACTTGGGCCAGCGCTGGTCAGTCTTCTGCCGGGGTCGGGAAAACTGGAAATCGAATAGTCGTAGCGGGTGTCTGCTGGTGGCTGGTGGCTGGTGGCTGGTGGCTGGTGGCTGGTGGCAGCTAGCGACCCGAAGCGGACATTATTCGGCGTTGAATCCGGTGCTATTCAAAAGATATGCAAATACGGGAGGTTAATTGAATAAAATTTTCTGGACGACCCCGGCAATTCGATTTCAAGGCCAAGACAAGTCAGCGGAGTAAATAGAAACTGCAGAACTGCACCGCATATGCTCGAACTTCAATCAGGGCCTAACTGGAGACAACAACTGTCTGGCTCATCTAAAACCGCGTCCTTGAGACAGCGAGCGCGATAGGCTGAGGGGGTGCATCCCACGAGATTTTTGAATGCACGATTGAAAGGCCCGAGCGAAGCGAATCCACACTCCGAGCTTATGTGCAGGATATTACCAACACCGGCAGACATGGATAACAATTTGCAGGCGTACGCAATGCGGTGACGGTTGAGCAGCTGATTGAAATTGTTCTCACCCATCTGCTGGCTGATCAGTTTGCTGAGGCGATGCTCTGCAGTTCCTAGCCTGGCTGCCAGTTCCGCCACTTTCAGGTCGGGCTCCCGAAAGACTTGATTTGCCTCCAACATGTTTTTCAACGCCGACAGGAGCCGTTCGTCGTCTTTGCTGGGGTTAACAATCACCTTGGCCTGTTTGACCGGCTTGCGGCCAACGGAGGGTGCAAGCGAGTGGCGACGATACCGGAAAGCTAAGTGGGTAAACGCGATCATCACGGATGCACTGAGTGCTACGGCACCAGCCCTCCAAGAGACCAATACCGGAAAAGCATGGGCAAGCTCGCCAAGCAGCGTGGTGGATAGAACGCAGCAGCCGTAAATCGCCATGAATGCCAACCGCAGCCGGCGCTCCGTCTGCGTCCATTGCTTGGACCAGGCACGTAGAGGTTCAAGAAAGCTCAGGGCCAACAATGAAGTGCTTGTCAGCGTGAGCATGCCATCGATGACCACGCTCAAGACCGACGGAGCACTATCCGCGTGCAAGGCCGCTCCACGATGGATTGCGATCAAGAGCGCTACGCCAATCGCCAGTGAAATATGACGTAGCTGTACGCCGCCGCCGCCCCTGAACAATGCTCTGGATACCAGCCAGAAGCCATTGCAAGTCGCAGAGCCTCCTACCGCGACCACCCATTTCATCCATTCGGGCGCATTGCCCATCCAGGGTGAAATCAAATACATGGCCAGCGACGCACTGACAACGGCGAAGAGGACCTCGTGATCCCGCTTGACCGGCTGCCGGATGATATCCAGTAGGGACAGAATGGACAGCGCCACGGCTATCGCTGTGATCGTCATGGCCGATTCGTGCACCGTCAGTCCTCCTTGCTCCTGAAACAGAATGTTACCGGGCAGGACCGGGTGTATGTGCCATCGGTCATAGCTAAATGGCCAATGAACAACAATTTCCAATTGGGAGGTTCGCGTAGCCGATTCGCGAAACGGCGAGAGGACGCAGAGCCGTCCAGGCAGAGTCGGGACAGTTCATCGCTTTGGCCATGCCTTAATGACATCACTTCGCATACCGCCTCCTTCGCGTGCCCTGCAGCTGAGCGCCACTGCTTGGTTCATAGCCGCGACCCTGGGTCAGTGGACCTTCGTTCTGTTCATCCTCATGTTCTTTGGCGGGCATAGCCTCAGCGGCAATCTGGAGGCACTCAACAACAAGCCTCACGTCACCGGCTACGTCCCCGGCGATACCATCGGCAATATCCAGTTCATTTCCCACGCCCTCATGGGGGGCATCGTGACCTTCGCGGGCACTTGGCAGGTGGTGCCTGCCCTGAGGCGACGATTCCCACGTGCGCACCGTTGGAATGGACGACTGTTCCTGACGATTTCCCTGGTGGCCGCGATATCTGGCCTGTACCTCACTTGGATTCGCGGCTCCCGCTTGGGCCCGGGAAGCAATCTCTCCATCACGTTGAATGGCCTCTTGATTGTCGTGTTCGCCGTTTTGGCATGGCGAAGCGCTTTGCGAGGCGACTTTGTCCGCCACAGGAAACATGCCCTGCGCACGTTCCTGCTGGTCAACGGCGTCTGGTTCCTGCGCATAGGCATCATGCTTGCCGGCTTAGTGCTCGCCCCAATGGGGGTCAAGGTCGATTACCGGGGAGCGATATTCATCGGCGTGAGTTTCGCCAGCTGGATGCTCCCTCTGATGATGCTCGAGCTCTATCTGCATGCGCAGCGCTCACGGCGAGAGGCGCCCCGCTATGCCATGGCCATCACCCTCGGAACGCTTGGCGCGTTAACGCTCATGGGCAGCGCGGCCGCCGCCGCTTTCATGTGGTGGCCTGCGCTATTCTCAACGGGTCCGCATTGATTCGCGCCTTGAAAAGGCAGTCACCGGGCCTGAAGCAAACCACCCCATTCAATTAACGATCGGGAGAAAAGCAATGAAGGAAGTTAAAACAACCATGGCCGTTCTCTTTTTGCTGGTGAGCGGGATTTCAGTTTCCGCGCATGCCAGAGTTCGCGACGCCCGCGTGGGTCAAGGATACACAGCACAAGAAAGGGAACAGGCTGTCCAGGTCAATGAAAAGGTCATGCGGAAGATTTCGATGGGAATCGGGGAGGAGGTCGGCCAATTTTCAGTCACCCAGCAGGAACAGGTCGAGGCCGCAGCAGGCTCCAAAGCAACCGAATACACCATCAGAACCAACGCGGGCAGAACTTACAAGTGCCAGATCATCGAACCTTCTCGTGTCGGCAAGATTCTGTCGTTGGGCACGGCTGCCAGCGCTGATGCGTTATGCACTGAATTCTCAGGCTCAGCTGGCGGCAAGCCAAGCGCAAAGCGGGCTTCGGGCGCAGGAAACGGATCTGCAGGCACAGTGCCGAAAAACGGGACAGCAATTCCTGTAGATCCCAAGGTTGCGAAGAAAATTTCAATGGCAATCGGCGAGGAGACCGATGACTTCGTCGTAACGGGTCAGGATGCCGTCGATGCCTCCGTGGGAATGAAAGGCACCGACTACACCATCAGGACGAAAAACGGCAAAACATTCAAGTGCCAGATTCTGGAACCTTCGCGGCTGGGGAGAATCGTGACCTTTGGAACGGTCGGAAGTGCGGATGCCCTTTGCACCGACTTCACCAAGGGATCAAAGGACCAGGGCAAGACCAACCAGGCAAGTTGCAATGCCCTTCTACGCGCGGCACGAAAGTGCGACTGAACCGATAGAGAACCACAAAGCGCGGGCATGTTCTCGCTGGCCGCGCAGGCGCGGCATGTACTGGCACCCCTCCCTCCCCCTGTCTGAATCTGACGACCCATGAAGAAGCGAGCATTAATTTCATTGGTGTTGCTGGGGCCCCTGGTCATCTCCGGAAAACTTTTTGCTTTCAGCGTGATAGTTCAGTACCAAGGGGCGCCGGACGATCGCGAAATCTATTTCGCGGATGTGCGCACGGTTCTCAATCGAACACCGCCAGACATGGTGGGCAGTGGAACTGAAATTCGCGAAATCCCCGTCACCGTGGTGTACGAAAACGCGACGAAGCCCGAATTCGCCCACATGGAACTGCAGTTCAAGTGTCCGGACAGATTTGTCCTTGACAAAGAAAAGCGGGCGCCATCCGAAAACAAGAATTCGATCCATGCGAGCGATGCGGTTACCTTCCGGATCGCATCCGGGAGCTATCTTCTGAGGCGGAGCGACCTCAAATCAGAACCGATGCCTGAAAGCGACTGGAAGACGTCGTCGGCGCCGATGCTCACGAAGGCGGGCACGCTCGCATGCAATCACATCGAGATTGACCAAGCCCTGCACGCTGCCATCAAGAATGACAGCTTCGACTTCGCCGCCTTCGGCAAGCGCATCGCCAAGCTGGGCTTGCCCGCCGACATGGCCGTCATTGGGGAAACCTTGCCATTGGAATATCTGGACTTTGCCTGGGAAACCTTGTGGTGGGACAAGGTGATGGACGGCAGACGCCCCGACCCCACTGGCCTATGGGCAACCCTCGCGGAAGCCAAGAAGCAAGCGGTAATGGCGAGGCTGAAGCAGAAGCAGCAAGAACTGCAGGGTGGCACCGCATCGATCCAAGCGAGCCTGCTCCAAAGTATCAAAAACGGCAAGGCAGATATGAAAGCCGACCCGGAGGCTGGGCAAAGCACAGGTAAGCACCCGAACGGTTCCAAGATGAACAAGCGCGAGAAAAAGCTCATGGCCGTCTTTGGCGGTCGGCCCGAGCAGGACGTGGTCAACACCATGGGCAATCCCGATGATTTCAACCAGGTCAACGGGACGCGTTTCCTGCGCTATAGCGCCTGGTGGGAGCAGCAAGGTGTCACCGTCTACGGTGCGCAGGGCGTCATCGGCGGCGACCCAGGAGGTTATGCCGAGTGCTTCGCCGAATTCAGCATCCGACAGGACGCAAACGGCGAATGGCGCGTGGACGACATCGTCGTCCGCGGGGACTACGGAGGATCGGGATCACGCGAAATCAGGCTTGTCTGCAACGATGCCACAAGGCCTAGGCGCTGATGAGCAATGACTCTAATGCGACTGGTCGCAACGAATAACGGAACTTGTCCATGGCCAACGAAAATAGAATCAGCAGACTGGCCGGCGCGTTGTACCTCGTCGTGGTTGCAACGGGTTTGTTCAGCCTGATCTATGTGCCTTCGCAGATCACCGTGCCAGGCAACCCTTCTGCCACGGTAAGCAACATGGTGTCGCACGCAACCTTGTTCCGGGCTGGCATTGCGGCCTTCCTGGTCAAGCAGGTTGCGTTTCTCCTGCTGCCTCTAGCGCTTTTCAGACTGCTCCGTCCTGTGCAGGCGCTTGCCGCGACAACCATGGTCACAATGGCGGTCGTAAGCGTGCCGATAGCCTTGGTCAGCTTGAGCAGCAAACTCGACGCCATGGACGTGCTCACTGGGCCATACAGTCAGTCCGCCTCGCCCGTGGAACTGCAGTCACAGGCCATGCTGTTCCTCAATACCTATGGCAATGGGCTGCTTGTCACCACCCTGTTTTGGGGGCTTTGGTTGCTTCCCTTCGGATATCTGGTCATACGATCCGGGTTCCTACCCAGGGCATTGGGGGTCTTCCTGGTCCTCGGTGGCCTCGGCTACGTGACGCAAGTGTTCTGGCAGATTCTTCAGCCGGCCACAGACTTCCCGGGCTTCGTGTTGTTTCCCGCGGCAATCGGAGAGATCGGGATTTGCCTGTGGTTACTTGTAGTCGGCCCACGCAGGAAACAGACAGGTATGGCCTGACATCCCGCCAAAGCATATGTACTTTTCACACGCTGGGTTACTGCCAATGCCCTGCCATGGACCTTGGCCATTACTCGCGAACCTTGAACAGGGAATTCGTCGATGAGCAAGATATTCATTATGGCAACGTGCTTCTTCTGCTCAGCAATGTCATTCCAAGCGCGCGCTCAATCGACGGGGGAATCATTCGATGTCCTGGCAAGCGTCATGGAAAGCCATGACAAGCAAATCAACGCCAATGACGTCCTCAATGCGAACAAGAAGAAGGCAGAGCAGTACCGGGAAAAGTTGATCGCCGGCTGGTGGGAGTTCATGCAGGCCAGTTCGAAGGCTGCCCCGGGCGAATACTGTGCCGCCTCGTTTCTCAGAGCAAAGCGCCTGACCCAACCGGGTAAAGCCGACAAGATGAAGGAGGGCGGCATCGTCACGCTTTTCGGGCCTGGCGGAAAGTACCGCGGAGCGTTGATTGCTTTCTCGCCGCTCGGGGAAGATGCGATCACGGCGTTTCCGAAACTTGCGAGCGGGAAGCCTGCTCGCGTGACGCTGAAGCAGGGCAACATCCGGCCCGTGACGCTCAACGCGATATATATGGTCACCCGTCCAAAGGCGCCCCCCCTCCTCGCCTTTGCCGTGCCGAACATCGAGGCACTGATGGCCGGAATGGAGGACAAATGGACATTCGATGTCAGTTACGAAGGCCGATCGATTCTCAGCATCGAGTGGCATGACGGGCTCAAGGCTCGTGCCGAGCTCAAGAAGTGTCTCGCCGGCCAGCCTTTCGACAATGCCAGGCATTGGCAGGATTGAATATCCAGATCGATAGAGAAGGGGGAAATTTCTTCTAACGACCTTGGATTCAACCGATCGACGCAACGCACTGAAAGCCGCCTAGAGCGGCGGGAGTGTTGCGGATGCGGAAGCAGATCTATTACACCGAGAGCAAGGCATTGCTAATGTGGGATCGCTGGCGGCAGGGCGGGTCCTCGCAACAGATCGCCCAGCTGTTCGAGCGCAATCATTCCTCAGTCCAGAGGATCCTGGGGCTGTCAGGCGGGATTCGGCCTGGCTTCTCCTTTGACCAGAAGCACGGCGGGATGCGATCCGAAGCGGCCATCAATCAGCTAGCTAGACAGACGGTTGCAACGTAGTTTCGACGCAACTGCCGACGACGACGTCTCCGGAGATCGCCTTGCACTGTTGTTGTCGGCGGCATGCACGATCGGGCGCGCTTCGAACGAGCTCTTGATCGTCCACATCGCACTCAACCAACCGTGGGTGAAGCGCCTGCGACTTTGAAGCTGGCCTGCACGGTGGGATCGGGAAAAGACGGTGTGAACTTCGACGGTTCGATGCGTTCGCCCATTCGCCAACCACATCGACGCGGACACTTACAGCATGTTGACCCGGAACTTGCGTCCCTTGATCTTGCCGGCGCGTAACTGCGCCAGCGCGTACTCCACCTGCGCGCGTGCAATGGCGACATAGCTGCGAGTCGCGAACACGTCGATCTTGCCGATCGCGTCCTTAGGCAGGCCGCCTGCATCGCCGGTCAGTGCGCCGACGATGTCGCCGGGCCGCAGCTTGTCGGTGCGGCCAGCGTCGATGCGCAGCGTGACCATCGCCGCCTGTGGCACGCCGCGTGGCGGGCCGCCGAGCGGGGCGATGCGCTCGTAGTGGATTGCACCGCCTTGGCGTTCCTCGATCAATGCGGCGCGCCCGCGCTCTTGCGGCGCGACTAGACTCAGTGCAAGCCCATTGCGCCCGGCACGTCCGGTGCGACCGACGCGGTGCAGATAGGTGCCGGCATCTGTAGGCAGCTCATAGTTCACCACCGCGCCGATATCGTCGATATCGAGCCCGCGTGCGGCGACGTCGCTGGCGACCAGCACGCTGCAACTGCGGTTCGCGAAGCGCACCAGCACTTCATCGCGATCGCGCTGTTCCATGTCGCCGTGCAGCGCGAGTGCGGTGAAGCCGTAGTGCGCCAGTGATCCGACCACTTCCTCGGTGTCGCGGCGCATGTTGCAGAACACGACAGTGGACTCGGGCTTGAACTGCAGCAGCAGTGCAGCCAGTTGCGGTGCGCGCCGCGCGGCATCGGCCTCGAAGAAGTGCGAGCGGATGGCCGTCGGTTGCGCGCCGCCATCCACGCTGACTTCCAGCGGATCGCGCAGCATCGTCTTGGCCAGTGTGCGGATGGTGTCGGGGAAGGTGGCCGAGAACAACAGGGTCTGCCGGTCCTTGGGCATGTGCTTGACCAGTGCACGGATCGGTTCGTCGAAACCCATGTCGAGCATGCGGTCGGCTTCGTCCAACACCAGTGTTTTTACCTTGCGCAAGTCCAGTGCGTCTTTCTGCACGAGTTCCAGCACGCGCCCAGGCGTGCCGACCACCACATGCGGCGCATGTGCCAGCGAGGCCAGTTGCGGCGCTAGCGGAATGCCGCCACACAACACCGAAATCTTGAGGTTGGCGATGCCGGTCGCCAGCTTGCGCAGCTGCTTGCCGACTTGGTCGGCGAGTTCGCGGGTGGGGCAGAGCACCAGCGCCTGCGTGCGCATTGCGCTCGCATCGATGCCCTGCAGCAGGCCCAGCCCAAACGCCGCGGTCTTGCCACTGCCGGTGGGCGCCTGCGCGATCAGGTCGCGGCCTTCGAGCACCGCCGGCAAGGCTTGTGCCTGGATCTGGGTCAGGTGGGTGTAGTCGAGGGCGTCGAGGCCGGGGCGCAGGGATGCGTCTAGGGCGAGGTCGGCAAAGGTGATGGGCTTGGTCATATGTGCATGATCGCAGGTGTTGGCTTGTGGCCGAAGCAATGCCATCAACGACGCGCAGATCCCACAGCCTCCACGGCGCTGGCGCGCTACCAGGATTCCACCGGCGGATCGGAAATCTCGTCATTCCGCCAGGTCAGTTCGAACGCAACGCTAACTTCCACCGCCATGTCTCATGCGGCAAGCCATTCCGGTGCATGTACGTGGACGATCCCTATGGTTTGAGCCGTCTACTCGGCCATCGCAATAGTCGAGTGGCCTTTTCACAATGACCGCTATTGGCCGATAGCGGACCTACTGGAAATAATGTTTCAGGCCTAATCAAGCACGACCAGGCAGCGTAAGATTCGACCGGAAGTTTGATCTTCGGGTCCAGCATCAGGAGTTCGACACCTGCTCGCTTCACTTGCGCGCAGCACATCAGGTGCTGCGTGTGGATTCGGTATTTTCGATGGATCCGGCGAATTTCAGGCATGTTGTCATACGTGACAATCCAGCGTTGCCTGATCTGGGCGACTGCTTTCACGAGGCTTGCATGGCCATTGTGCTGGTAGAAGCTAGTGTAGAGTCCCGATCCTTTCGTGTAGTACGGCGGGTCGATACTGACCAACGTATCGCGCGGGACCTCAGGCAGCCTTTCGATGATGAGCTCTTCAGCATCCAGCCGGGTCAGATGCACGCGGTCCCTGTACGAGGCGATGCGCTTGATCTTATGCACTAGGTCGGCGCGATCAAAGCGGCAATCCAGCCTGTATTCACCCGACTGATCCTTTCCGCCGATCACGCCACCCTTGAATACCCTGACGCTGGTCTTAGGCGCACGCAGTGTGCGAAACCAAGCATCTCCTGCCGCCACATTCTGCGTGGCGTAGCATCAGTCGCGCGCCGCGAGCTGAGGCGCATGATGCGGCTCGTCATGAAAGGCTTGACTGAGGTCTTATTCGGCATTGTCCGTTATCACCAACTTTGGGCATGCCACACCGTTGTGATTCGTGCAGTGTGCCGGCAGCGGGATCGCCGCCTGCAGCAGCATTGGATTCTAACGCGGGGTCCGGCTGCATCCGAAAGCCGCCCCCGCACCCCACGCCTTATAATCCCGCAATCCCACGGCAACGCCCCGCATGACGCCCGACCACCCCGACTTTCCGGCCATCCAGCGCCTCGCCGCCGCCGACATGGCCGCGACCGACGCATTGATCCGGCGCCGCCTCGCCTCCGACGTGGTGCTGATCAACCAGGTGTCGGAATACATCATCGGCGCGGGCGGCAAGCGCCTGCGGCCGATGCTGCTGCTGCTCGCCGCGCGCGCGCTGGGCCGGGTCGATGCGCAGGCGCACCAGCTCGCCGCCGTCGTCGAGTTCATCCACACCGCCACCCTGCTGCACGACGATGTGGTCGACGAATCCGACCTGCGCCGCGGCCGCCGCACCGCCAACGCGGTCTGGGGCAATGCCGCGAGCGTGCTGGTCGGCGACTTCCTCTACTCGCGCAGCTTCCAGCTGATGGTGGAGCTGGAGCGCCCCGAGGTGATGCGCATCCTGGCCGACACCACCAACCAGATCGCCGAAGGCGAGGTGCTGCAACTGCTGCATGTGCGCAACCCGGATACCGACGAGACCGCCTACCTGCGGGTGATCGAGCGCAAGACCGCGATCCTGTTCGCCGCCGCGACGCGCCTGGCGGCATTGCTCTGCGGCGCCGATGCGGCCACGCAGGACCGTCTGCACGATTACGGCCTTAACCTGGGTTACGCCTTCCAGATCGCCGACGATGTGCTCGATTACGCCTCCGATGCCGCGACGCTCGGCAAGAACCTGGGCGACGATCTCGCCGAAGGCAAGATGACCTTGCCGCTCATCCATGCGATGCAGCACGCCAACCATGCCGCGCGCGAGCGTTTGCGCGAGATCGTCCAAGCCGGCGATATCGAGGCCCTGCCGGAGGTCATCGCGGCGATCCGCGCGCATGACTCGCTGGGCTACAGCCGCCAGCGCGCCCTCGCCTTCGCCGCCCGTGCCGAAGCCGCACTTCAAGGGCTGCCCGCCAACGACGCGACCGCCGCGCTGCGTGGCCTCTCACAGTACGCGCTGACGCGCGAGAAATGATCACCGGGCACCACCGGCGGCCTCGCCGCCCGGCAATGCCTGCGGCTCAGCGGCCCGCCATCCCGAAACGTTCCTCGAAGAAGTCTTCCATCATCCTGAATGCCCGCTTCGAGGCGCGCTCGTTGTAGACGCAGTTCGGCGGGGCGTTCGATTCGGGCTGGGTGAAGCAGTGCACCGCGCCGCTGAAACCGACGAACTGCCAGTCCGCCTTCACCGCATCCATTTCCTGCTTGAAGGCCACGATCTGCGGGTCGGTGACACTGGTGTCGTCGCCGCCGTTCAACACCAGGATCGCGGCCGGAATCGGCTTCCCGTCCTGCGGCAGGTGACGCTGGATGCCGCCGTGGAAGCTGACCACGCCGGCGATCGGCGTGCCGCTGCGCGCCAGTTCCAGGGCCACCGATCCGCCGAAGCAGAACCCGAACGCACCGATCTTGCGAGCATCCAGCGGGGCATCGCCGGCGTGCGATTCCAGCGCCGCCACCGCGGCGTTGGCAAGCGTACGCAACCGCGTGCCACCGTCCGCGTACGCCTTTCCCACCAATGCGCCGGCTTCCTTGCCATCCTTCGGCCGCACGCCCTTGCCGTAGACGTCCGCCACCAGGACGACATATTCCTTTCCGGCGACCGCCTTGGCACGCTCGACCGCCCGTGCATCCACACCCATCCAGTTCGGGAACATCACCAGCCCGGGCCGCCTCGCCTGCGTCGCGTCGTCGTAAACCAGGTAGCCGCTGAAGCGCTCCTGCCCGGACTGCCATTCGACCGGGCGCGACCTGATTTCGGCGGAAACCGGCGCGGTGGCCAGGAGCAGCGCGGCGGCCAGGAGCTTGCGTGCATGCATGGCAGTACCCCTTTGGAGAGCAGGGTTCAGGGTATCCCGTGGCCCATCGCCCGCGTGAACGGCGCGATCAGGCGATGCCCAACCCGCCGATCGATGCGATCGCATCCGGGTCGAAGCCACCGAGACGTGCGAAGTGCCTGCCACGCTCGACGTAATCGCGGTAGGCACCGAAACTTGGCGCGCCGGGGGACAGCAGGATCATGCCCTCGCCATCCAGCGACCGCTTTGCCAGCGCGACTGCTTCGGGCAGGTCGTCGGCCGCATCGAGCGCGAAGCCGGCCTCGCGCGCGACCGGCTGCAGCAGGTCGTGGATGCGCGGGCCGTTCGCCCCCATCGTGACGATGGCATGCGGCGCACGGCTCCGCATGGCTTCGGCAAAACCCCGCCAGTCCAGCCCGCGGTCGTGTCCGCCGACCAGCAACGCGATCCGGCGGCCGGCGAACGCTTCGAGCGCCGCCAGCGATGCATGCGGCGTGGTGCTGATCGAATCGTTGACCCATTCGATGCCGCCGCGGATGCCGAGCGCCTGCAGGCGGTTGGGCAACGGGCGGAAGCTGCGGGCATGCTGCGCCAGCTCGATGGCATCGAACCCAAGCACCTCCAGCGCCACCAGCACCGCGCACAGGTTGCCGCGGTTGTGCGCCCCGGGCAGCGGCAACCCGCGCGTGTCCAGTACCCGCACGTTGCCGCGATGGATGATGCCGTCGCGCAGGTGCCAACCGCCGCCGAAGTCGAACCAGCGCACGTAGGAATCGGGCAGCGACAACTGCGCCAGCGTCCGGTCGCCCGCGTTCATCACCACGTTGGCCGGCCGCGCCTGCGTCAGCAGGGCGAGCTTGTCGTCCACGTACCGCCGTTCGCTTCCGTGCCAGTCCAGGTGTTCGGGGAAGACGTTGGTGACGATGGCCATATGCGGACGCACGCCACTTTCGGCCACGTCGCGGGTCTGGTAGCTCGACAGCTCGATGGCCCAGTCGTCCGCCTGTTCATCCAGCAGCTCCAGCATCGGCATCCCGATGTTGCCGGCCAGCGCGGTGCGGCGGCCCGCCGCGCGGAGCAGGTGCGCCAGCAGCGCCGTGGTGGTGCTCTTGCCCTTGGTGCCGGTGACGCAGATTGTCCTCTGGTCCTCGCCACGCTCGCCGAACCACAGCCCGGTGCCGCCGACGAAGCGGGTGCCGCGCTCGGCGGCGCTGCGGGCGGCTTCGCCGTACGGGCTGATGCCGGGCGACTTGACCACGACGTCGAAGTCCGCGAGTCGGTCGCCGCTCACCTGCGTATCGAACGTCAGCAGGGGGTCGGGCAGCTTGCGGGCCTCGTCGGCCTCGTCCGAACTGCAGAAGATCGTCAGCACCTGGCCGGGCAGACGGCGGCGCAGGGCGTGATAGGCGGCCTGCCCTTCGCGCCCCCAGCCCCACAACGCGACGTGGCGCCCCTCAAGCTGCGAAATGCGCACGCAAGCGTTCCCACAGGTCGGCGGGGATGCGGTGCTCGTCATCAACCGTCATCAAGGCATCGATCGACAGGTCACCCTGGTCAAGCTGCGGCGCCACCTCGCGCGCGAAGCGGCGCACCACCACGTCCTCACGCCATTCCGGACGCTCGGCCAGCGCGGCCATCGCCGCGCGCGATTCGCGGCCTTCGCCGACGCATTCGAAGGGCTTGTGGTCATGGAATTCAAGCAGCGCATCGAACCCCGGGACTTGGCTCTGTTCGTCCAGCAGGTTGCGGCCGAAGATGCCGACCAGGCGCGGCTTGGGCATGAACGGCGCCAGCGCCAGGAACACGAAGTGGCATTTCGGGCACACCCCGCACCAGCGATTGACCGGGCGCTCGCCCAGGATGTGGAAGTTGCGGTTGCAACTGGAGAAATGCTGGTCGTAATGCGTGTTCCGGGTGAACTGGCGGGCGACGGCCAGTTCGCTCAGCGGCCGCAGCAACGAGTAATAGTGCAGGTCCGCAGCAATGCAGCGCTCGACGTACCCGCCGAAATCGCGCTCGAATGCCCAGCCCTTGGACCATTGGTGGTTCACCTCGCCCGTGCCTTCGATCAGGCTGCCGTAGCTGGCTGAACGCTCGTTGGAAAACACCACCTGATCGGCATCCACCAGCAACGCCGCCAGCACCATGATCGCTGAGTTGATCGCGGTCACCGGGATGTGGCCATTCCACGCACCCTGGCGGTTGTATTCGAACAATTCAGGCGCGAGCTGGCGCTGGATGTTGAGCGTGGGAAGGTCCGTGCGTTCGGCGCAGGCGCGGATCAGCTGGGACCCTCCGATCCACGTCACCGTCTGTTCGACGCCCGCACCGCGCAGCGCCTCGATCGACACCAGTGAATCCTTGCCGCCGCCGATCGCGGTCAACGCATGGTGGCGCAGCCCGATGGCCGGCGCGACATCGCGCGGGGCATCGCCATGCGGGAATCGGATGCGATCGGCGAGGTCCAGGCCATTGCGATAGGCGAACTCGCCGAGGCCATGGCGATAGACCTCGTCCAGCAGCGCGGCGGTATCGGCGTCCAGCGTCGTGTAGTCGATGCGGATGTCCGGCGGCACCGCTGCCTTGTAGTAGCTGACGCCGGCGATCAGGTGCAGCAGCGTCAGCGCCTGTGCCACCGCGGCGACGCGCGCGCCGGCCAGCTTGAATGGCGCACCGGGGATCGTGACGGTCTCCATCAGTTCGGGGCCATCATCGAAGGCGTACACCAGCCGCGCGACGCCGGTGCCGGCATCGAACTCGTGGCGGACGAAACGGAAAGCGCGGATCGCGTCGCGATCAAACATCATCGTGTTGCTCCAGTGCGCGGCACTGGCCGCGCGAGAAGACGCCGGCATCCCGCCAGCGCCATGAAATACGCAGGCAGCCCCCAGACGACGGCCGAGCCGACCGCGGCGATCATCAACATGAGACCGATGAAGGCCTCGGTGCCGATGCCGGAGACATCCACGCCGACATCGATCCAGCCCGACGACTGCAGGATGAAGGTGGCGACGCCCACCAGCGCGGGCAAGATCCAGAGCAGGTGTAGCACGGTCCAGCTCGCCATGCGGGTGGCCGGCCAGCCACTTGCCTCGCCGCCCGCCCGTCGCCAGCTGCTGAGCATCAACGCTGTCGCCGTCGCTCCAGCCACTGCGCCGGCCGGGACCAGCAACAGGGTTTCACCCGCAACTTCGCGCTGGCCCACCAGCATCGCCAAACCGGCCATGGCTGCCGCGAGCACGCCGCCCGCGATGGCAGCCTGCACGATCAATGTGACTTCAGGCTTCATCGCCCATCGTGTCCAGCACGTCCTGTTCGGGAAGCGTGCGCAGGTTGTACTCGCTGGCCATGCTGTAACCATAGGCGCCGGCGTCGGCGATCAGCATGATGTCACCCTCCATGGTCGCCGCCGGCAGGCCGCGCGAATGACCGAACACGTCGCTGCTTTCGCAAATCGGACCGACCACGTCGAAGTCGCGCTCGGCGGTGTCGTCGAGCCTCGACAGGTTGCGGATGTCGTGCCATGCGTCGTACAGCGCGGGGCGGATCAGGCTGTTCATGCCGGCATCCAGACCGACGCGGCGCACGCCATCCTTCTCCACCACCTGCGTGGCGGTGGCCAGCAACACGCCGCATTGCGCGACGAGGAAACGGCCCGGCTCGATGACGATGCCATAGCGCGGGAACGCGGCCTTGACCTCCCCCAACGCCTTCGACCAGCCGGCGAGATCGAACTCGCCATCGTCGGGCAGGTAGGGAATCGGCAGGCCGCCGCCGATGTCGAGCGTCTCGACTGTGCCGATCGCATCCGCCAGCGTGGCCAGTTCGGCATGCACGCCGGCCCAGTGCGCGGGCGATTCGATGCCGCTGCCGAGGTGTGCATGCAGGCCGACCACGCGCACGTCGACGGCGCGGGCGGCCTCGAGGAAGGCATCCAGCCGCGACAGGGGCAGGCCGAACTTCGATTCACTGCCTCCGGTGACGACCTTCGCGTGGTGGCCATCGCCGCGTCCAAGATCGATGCGCAACCAGATGTCGCGGCCACGGAACACCTCGGGCCAATTCTGCAGTGCCTCGACGTTGTCCAGCGTGAGCTGCACGCCGCGTGCCAGCACTGCCTCGTATTCGCGGCGCGGCGCGAAGCTGGGCGTGAACAGCACCCGACCGGGATCGATGCCCGGCACCGCGTCGAACACATGATCGACCTCCGCGCTGGACACGCATTCCAGCCCGAAGCCAAGCGCATGCAGTTCCTGCAGCAGGCGCGGATGGGAGTTGGCCTTGATCGCGAAGTAGCGGCGATCCACTGCGGTGATCGCATTGAGCTTGGCCGCCTGCGCGCGCAGCGTCGGAAGGTGATAGACGTAACGCGGCGTGCCGAGTTCGGCACGCGCCAACAGCGCATCGCGGTGGACGCGCCACCATTTCTCCACGGGCATGGGGGTCTCCTCGCAAATGCCTCGCCAACTGGGGCCGAAAACGCCGGCCTCGCGCATCGGCATCGCGCCGCTGCGGATCAGCTCCGCATGCAGGCTGGGAATCAGGCCGTCGGCATCCGACTCATCGACCACGAAGGTCAGGTTGAGATCGTTGGACGACTGCGAGATCAGGTGCACGCGCTCCTGCCCGAACGTCGCCCACACCCCGGACAGCTTGTGCAGCAGCGAGCGCATGCCGCGGCCGACCAGGGTGATCGCCGCGCACGGCGCGATCACCTTGACCCGGCACACCTGCGCCAGGTCCTCGGACAGGCGCGAGAGCACGTCGGTGTTCATCAGGTTCTCGCTCGGGTCGAGCGAGACGGTGACATTGGTCTCCGAAGAACCGATCAGGTCGACCGACAGGCCGTGGCGACGGAAGCGATCGAACACGTCGGCGAGGAAGCCGACCTGCTGCCACATGCCGATCGATTCCATCGACACCAGCACGATGCCGTTGCGTCGGCTGATCGCCTTGACGCCGGGCACGGTCGCCGCGCTGGCATCGATGCGGGTACCGGACAGGTCGAGGCGTTCGGTGTCGAGGATGGCCATCGGCACGCGCGCGTCGCGGCACGGGCCGATCGAGCGCGGATGCAGCACCTTGGCGCCGGTGGTGGCGATTTCCTGCGCTTCGGCATAATCGAGGCGGGCCAGCAGCCGCGCATCCGGTACCTCCCGCGGGTTGGCGCTGAACATGCCCGGCACGTCGGTCCAGATCTCCACGCGGTCGGCATCCAGCAACGCGCCCATGTAGGCCGCGGAGGTATCGGAGCCGCCGCGGCCGAGGATGGCGGTGCCGCCATCGGCGTGGCGGGCGATGAACCCCTGGGTGATCAGCAGGCGATGCGGCTGCGCGTCGAAGCGCGCGCGCCATGCATCGTCGCCATTGCAATGGCAGTTGACCGACAAGCGACGCGCCCAGTCGCTCTGGTTGGGCATGTCGATGGCGGACAACCAGTCGCGCGCATCGCACCAGCCGAAATCGTGTCCCTGCGAGGCGAGGTAGGACGCGCCCAAGGTGGAGGAGAGCAATTCGCCCTGCGCCAGCACTTCGGCCTGCCAGTCGAATGGCCGTTGCACGGCGCGCGCATCAACCAGAAGTCCGTGCAGTACGGCGAGTCGCTTGCCGAGCGCCACCTCATCATCCAGCTCCAGCTCGCGGGCAAAGATGCGGTGACGATGATCAATCGCTTCGACGCGGGCGTCCGCATCTTCGGCACCCTGCGCGATGGCCTGCAATTCGTTGGTGACGCCGGAGAGTGCCGACACCACCAGCAGCACTCGTGCGTCCCGCGCGCGATCGGCGCTGATGCATCCGATGTTGTCCCAGCGCGACCGCGAGGAAACGCTGGTCCCGCCGAATTTCAGCACGACCCAAGGTACGGCGGCGGGGGAGGACGACATAGAATGACCGCAGGCCAGGACTGCTGGCGAAGCCGCCATTCTAATGACAGAACCCACTCGCCGCCTGCGCCGCTACGTGCAGGCCGATGTCTTCGCCGACCGCGCCGGCACCGGCAACCCGCTCGCCGTGGTGCTGGATGCCGAAGGCCTCGACGACGACGACATGCAGGCGATCGCACGCTGGACGCGCCTGCCCGAAACCACCTTCGTGCTGCCCGCACTCGATGGCGACAGCAGCTACCGCCTGCGCATGTTCAGCCCGCGCCGCGAGGTGCCCTTCGCCGGCCATCCCAGCGTCGGCACCGCGCATGCGGTGCTGGAAGCGGGTCTGGCGACGCCCTGCGACGGCTTCCTGGTGCAGGACGGCATCGCCGGCAAATTGCCGTTGCGGGTGCATGGGGAAGGCGCGACCCGCACGATCGCGGTGCGCACGCCGCCATCGAAATTGCTGGAAACCGCATCGCCCGACGATCCGCGCCTGCGCGACGCCCTCGCCGGGCTGCCGCTGGGCGACTTGCCACCCGCGCTGATGGAAGGCGGCCGCCGCTGGTGGCTGGTGGAACTGGCCGATGAAGCATCGCTGCGCGGCGCCAGGCCCAACTGGCCGGCCATCTCCGCGCTGGCCGAGGCGACCGGCAGCATGGGCGTGTGCGTGTTCGCGCGCAGCGACGACCCCGTGTACTACCTCGCCGTGCGTGCCTGGGTCGGTGCGCCCTCGGCATTCGAGGATGCGGCCTCGGGCGCGGCCAACGCCACGCTGGCGGCATGGCTGGCGATGCGCGATGCCCTCCCCGGCGAATGCGGCTTCTATCGCATCAGCCAAGGCCGCGAAGTCGGCCACGACGCGATCATCGAACTCACCGTCGATGCGAACGGCGACGTCTGGTCCGGCGGCCGCGTCACCAGCGTGGTCCGGGGCGAGCTGGACTGGGCCTGACCGAAAAAAAGGAGCCGGGCGAACCCGGCTCCCGGCTTCCACCGCCCAGGCGCCGGGCCGGCGGTCGCGATCATTCGGGCGTGACATCCACCCTGACCCGGACGCGATCGCCCGGGTTGTAGTTCATGCGCGAGGTGTAGCGCCTGCCGCCGTATTCGTAGGTCACGTCGTAGAGGTCGCCGCTACCGTAGCCGTCTCCGTAGCTGCTGCGGACAGGCGTGCCGCGGACCACCGGATCGCATACCGTCACCTGCCCCCGGCGCGGCTGCACGCTGCGATCGTAGATGCTGCGTCCGGCCATGCCGCCGACCATGGACCCGAGCGCGGAAGTCGCATAACGGGCCGATCCGCCCCCGACCTGGCTGCCGAGCACCGCGCCAACCACGCCGCCGACGACCGTGGCGACCTGTCGCCCGGTTTCCGAACCGCCGCTGCGGTAGCCGCCGTTGCCATAGCCGTTGTCGTAATAGCCGTCGCGGCGATACGGGTCGTAATTGGGATCGCGGTCGCCGGCATAAGCGCCGGACGGTTGCGTATAGCAACGCTGGCCCTGCGAGCCGTAGCCCGAGGGCTGGTAACCACTGCCTGCCACGCGCACCACGTTGAGCACGCGCGCGTAATCGTATTGAGCACCACCATAGGCGGAAACGCCCTGCGGCGCCGGATTCAGGGGCAGGGCCTGCGCCGATGCGTTGCCGCCCAAGGCGGCGGCCATGCCGATCGCGATCAGGGAAACCGTAAGACGCTTCATGTGTTGCTCCCGAGGCCGACAAGCCGGCCGATGAGGCCACCCTGCAGGCGCGCCGGTAAAGCCGTGCTGAACCCGGCCGATGCGTCGTGCCGGCGTTGTCCGGGCGTTCATTGCGGATACGCCATCGGTTCCGGGGCCTGCCGTTGCAGGCGTATGCTTGGAGCCACCGCCATGACCGCCCGCCGAGCACCGCTCGTGGGATGCGCTGACAAAGCGGACGACCATGACGCCCGGTCACTCCAGCAGAGGAGACGGACGCATGTCCTACGGTACTGAGCAAATCCGCAACATCGCGCTCGCGGGGCACCCGGGCGCGGGCAAGACGATCCTGTTCGACGCGTTGCTGCAGGCCGGCGGCGGCATTCCCCATCCCGGCAGCATCGAGCGCGGCAATACCGTTTCGGACTTCGATCCGATCGAAAGGGAACGCGGCCATTCGATCGATTGCGCCATCGCCAGCATCGACCATGCCGGCATCCACGTGAACCTGGTGGACACGCCCGGCTATCCGGATTTCCGCGGCCCCGCACTCTCCGCATTGGCGGCGGTCGAGACGGTCGCCATCGTCGTCGGTGCGGACGGCGGCATCGAATACGGCACCCGCCGGATGATGGAGTACGCCAAGGCCCGCGGCCTGTGCCGCGTGCTGGTGATCAACAAGATCGAACAGGCCGACGCCGGGGCGCTTGCGCGCCTGCTCGAGGACCTGCGCGCGACGTTCGGCAACGAAGTGTTGCCGCTCAACCTGCCCGCCGATGGCGGCCGCCGCGTCGTCGACTGCTTCGGTGGACGCGAGGGCGAAAGCGATCTCGGCCCGGTGGCCGAATGGCACCAGCGCATCATCGACCAGGTGGTCGAGGTCAACGAAACGGTGATGGACCGCTACCTGGACCTCGGCGAGGACGGGCTCGGCGGCGAGGAACTCCACGATGCCTTCGAGCAATGCCTGCGCGAAGGGCATCTGGTGCCGGCCTGCTTCGTCTCGGCGCGCGAGGGCATCGGCGTTCGCGAGCTGCTGGAGATCGCCGAACGCCTGTTTCCCCATCCGGGCGAGGCCAATCCGCCCGAATTCACCCGCGGAAGCGGCACAGGTGCGACCACGTTCCATCCGGCGCCGGATCCGGCCGCGCATGTCGTCGCCGACGTGTTCAAGATCATCCACGACCCCTTCATCGGCAAGCTGGCGGTGTTCCGCATCTACCAGGGCACGGTGCGGCCCGATGCGCAGCTCTTCATCGACGACGGCCGCAAGCCGTTCAAGGTCGGCCACCTCTACAAACTGAAGGGCAAGGACCATGTCGAGGTGACGCAGGCGATCCCCGGCGACATCGCCGCCATCGCCAAGATCGAGGAACTCCACTTCGACGCCGTACTGCACGATTCGCACGACGAGGATCACATCCACCTCAAGCCTCTGGACTTTCCCAAGCCGATGTTCGGGCTGGCGATCGAGGCGGCCAGCCGCGGGCAGGAACAGAAGCTCGCCAACGCCCTGCACAAGTTGTCCGAGGAGGACCCCGGATTCATCGTCGACCACGATCCGGATACCCACGAGACGGTGGTGCGCGGGCTCTCCGACCTGCACCTGCGCATCCAGCTGCACAAGCTCAAGGAACGCTTCGGCGTCGATGTCGACACCCATCCGCCGCGCATCGCCTACCGCGAGACGGTGCGGCAGAAGGCCGAGGGACATCATCGCCACAAGAAGCAGACCGGCGGTGCCGGGCAGTTCGGCGAAGTCTTCCTGCGCATCGAGCCGCTGCCGCGCGGCGGCGGTTTCGAGTTCGTCGACGAGGTCAAGGGCGGGGTGATTCCCGGGCAATTCCTGCCTGCCGTCGAAAAAGGCGTGCGCCAGGTGCTGGGAGCCGGCGCGGTGGCCGGATTCCCGATCCAGGACCTGCGCGTGGTCGTCTACGACGGCAAGCACCATCCGGTCGACAGCAAGGAGGTGGCGTTCGTGGCAGCCGGGAAGAAAGCGTTCCTGGACGCCATCGCCAAGGCCGATGCGCAGGTGCTGGAGCCGATCGTCGAGCTGGAGGTCAGCGCGCCCGAATCGCACATGGGCGACATCAGCGGCGGACTGGCCGGGAAGCGCGCACGCATCCACGGCACCGACAGTTTGCGCAGCGGGGAGATCGTGGTCAGGGCGCAGGTGCCGCTGTCCGAGCTGGAAGGCTACGCCACCGAATTGAAGTCCGCGACGGCCGGGCGCGGCCGCTATGCCATGGATTTCAGCCACTACGAACCGGTCCCGCCACCGATCCAGCAGCGGCTGGTGGAGGCTTGGCGTCCGCGGCATGAAGAGGACTGAATCCGCAACCCGGGAAACGCATCGCGAAAATGCCCTGAAAAACGCCGCCGGAGCACTTGGCGCGCGCTGGGTTCTGCAATACATTGGGCTGCCGGTCGCATCCGCGCACACCCTTTTCCACACTCATCCAAGAGGAACGCACAACCCATGGCCATGAAGAAAGCCGCGAAGAAGTCCGCCGCCAAGGCCGCACCCAAAGCCGCACCCAAGGCGATGAAGCCGATCAAGGAAGCGCTGAGCAAGTCCGCACTGGTCGCCCACATCTCCGAATTCACCAGCATCGCCGCGAAAGACGTGCGCAACGTGCTCGCCGCGCTGGAGAACACCGTCCACGCCTCGGTGAGTAAGAAGGGCGCAGGTTCGTTCACCATGCCCGGCCTGTTCAAGATCACCGCCGTGGAAGTGCCGGCGCGCCCGGCGCGCAAGGGCATCAACCCCTTCACCAAGGAAGAGGTCACGTTCAAGGCCCGCCCGAAGTCGGTCAAGGTCAAGGTGCGTCCGCTCAAGAAGCTGAAGGACGCGGCCTCCTGATCCATCCGCGCGATACCGCGCGAGCAACATCGACAAGCCGGGACCCTGGCGGGTTCCGGCTTTTTTTATGCATGCATCAGGAACGCGCTTCACTTGCAGCGCACGCGCCGACGGCAGGATGGTCGCATCCCTGCACCGGATGCGTCATGCCCGCCCGCCGCCCTGCCCGCTTCCGCACGTTCTTGCGCTGGCTGCTTGTCGCGGCCTTGTTGGCCTTCGCCTCGCAATGGGCTTGGCGGCAGCCGTGGACGCAGGCGAGCCTTGAAGCCTGGCGACTGGCGCGCATGCCCACGCCCGAGGCGCTGCCGGTCCCGGTCGAAGGCGTGGCCGCATGGCGCATCGCCGATACCTGGGGCGGCCCGCGCGACGGTGGGCGCAAGCACGAGGGGGTGGACATTTTCGCCCCGCGCGGCACGCCGGTGCGCAGCACCACTCGCGGCGTGGTGGGCCGCGTTTCGGACCACGGCATCGGCGGCAAGCATGTCTGGGTGATCGGCCCCGGCGGCGAACGGCATTACTACGCGCACCTGGACGGCTTCGCCCCCGGCATCGCGCGCTTCGACCGCATGCACCCCGGCAGCCCGATCGGTTTCGTCGGCGACACCGGGAACGCGCGCGGTACGCCACCACACCTGCATTACGGGATCTACGGCAAATCGGGCGCCCACAATCCCTGGCCGCTGCTGCAGGCCGGTGCCAGGGCGGAGCCGCACACCTCGCATTGATCGGGAGTCCTGCACGCGCGCGTCCCGATTGCTTCGGGAACGAGCCCGGCCGGGTTAGCATCTGCGCATGTCCCGGGAGAAAACGATGGACAAGCGTTTCTGGATCTGCGGCGCGGTGATGAGCATCACGGCGATGGTGCTGGACTTCCTCATCCATGGCCTGCTCTTGCGCGCGGACTACACCGCGCTGGTGGCATCGGGCTTCGTGCGCGGACCCGAAGCCGGCGCAAGCTACCTGCCCTGGATGCTGCTGGCGCATGTCGGCATCGGCTTCGGGCTGACCGCGCTGTATCGCCAATTCGACCCGACCCCGGCCGGCGACGCGCGCCAAGGGCTTCGCTTCGGACTGCTGATGGCGCTGGCCACCACCGTACCGGGCTATCTCATCTGGTTTGCCGTGCAGCCGTGGCCCGCGGGCCTGGTGGCCAAGCAGATCACCTTCTCCACGCTGGCCATGCTGCTGCTCGGCCTGCTGCTGGCTTGGCTGCAACCCCGCCGGGTTTCCTTGTGAAGCCGGCGCGTCCGCTGCTGGTGATCCTGCTCGCCTGCGCATGCGTCGCGTGCGGCGACCGCTCCACGACGCAACGCAATGGCGAGGGCGACCCGACGGATGATCAGGCGCTACCGGCCCCGCGCGCGCAGGCGGGATCGATCACCGGCATGCCGGCCCTGCCGCCCGAATCGCCCGATCGGCCGGCACAGCCGGACATCGCCATCGACGCGCCGCCTCCCTCGGCACAAGAAGGATCGGATGCCGCAGCCCCCGGGGCAACGCAACCGGGAGAACCGGGCGTGGATGCGGCCGTCGCCGCGATTCGCGACTACTACGCCGCGATCAACCGCCGCGACTACACCGCCGCGTACCGGCTTTGGCGCGACCAGGGACAAGCCAGTGGACAAAGCGCAGAGCAGTTCGCACTCGGATTCCAGGCCACGGCGGGTGTCTCCGTGGAGATCGGCGCACCCGGCGACATCGACGCGGGGGCGGGCCAACGTCACGTGGAGGTGCCCGTGCAATTGGTGGCCCATCAACAGGATGGCAGCGAGCGACGCTATCGGGGTCGTTACGTCCTGCAGCGGACGGTCGTCGATGGTGCCAGCGACGAGCAGCGCTCATGGCGAATCGCCTCCGCACGGCTGATGCGTATCCAGTGAGCGGGCGGCGGCAAGGCTGGATATTTTGGATGTTCATGTTGGCTGCGGGCCTGGTGGCCTGCAGCCGCGAGACGGCTGTGACCGAGCCGTCGGAGGCGCGGCCGGCGGCGCCTGCCGCAGCACTGGCTCGTTCGCTCGGTCCCGATCCAACGGCTCCGGAATCCATCGACTGGTCACTGCCCGGACCGTTCGCGCCGGACGCGACGCCCGATACGTTGCGTGCGCGCTTCGGCACTGCCAACGTGCGCGTCGTCGAGGATCTGCCGATGGCCGAAGGCCAGACCACCCGCGGCATCGTGCTCTATCCGGGCGATCCGACGCGGCGCGCCTCGCTGTATTTCCAGGATGCGGAACGCCTGCGCGGGCTGTCGCTGGTATCGATCGAGGATGCCGGCTCACGCTGGCATTACGCGGAGGGCATTCACATCGGCATGACGCTGGCACGACTCGCTGCGGTCAACCACGCCCCCGTCGGCTACTACGGTCTGTCCTGGGATTACGGCGGATACGTGGTCGGCTGGAACGGCGGCACCCTGCATCGCCCGGGCCAAGGCGTGCGCCTGGGCATCGCGCCCAGCGCCCGCGATGCCGATTATCCGCAAGGCGACGGCGAGTTTCGCAGCGACGATCCGCGCTGGCCCGGTGCCGGCGACGTGCTGATCGTCGAATCGCTGCAGTATTCGCTTCCCGGCGAGGACGATCTCTGACGCGGCTTCAGGCCTTCTTCTTCGCTTTCGGCTTGCGCTTGGGCTGCAGCATCGTGCCGGTGCACGCTTTCGATCCGCAACGGCATCCCCACAGCTTCTTCAGCGCCGGCGTGTAGGGCTCGTCCAGCACGATGCCGTAGTTGTACGAAAGCTCCTCGCCCGGCTTGATGTCGCGGAGCGCCTCGATGTAGACCTTGTCCTTGTGCGATTTGCCCTTGCCGTTCTCTTCCAGCACTGCCTCGGCATTGGGCTCGCAGCTGTAATTGATCCAGCGCGCGATGTTGCCGTCCACGTTCGCGTCGATCACGTAGTCGTCGTTGAGCGTGAACAGGAAGGTGTGGCCATCCTCGTCGACCGCCCCGTATTCGGCATCCACTTCCTCATGGGTACGCAGCTTGCCCTTGTAGCGAACGATGCGTTCGCCCTTGGCGATCGGCTCGATGGCGAACACGCCGTTGCCGTGGATGCTGGACTGGCGACGTTCGATCTTGTGCTTGCTGGTCTTCGGCATGGGCGGGCGCTGCACGACACGGGGGCCGCCATTGTGCCGAACCCGTGCACGGCACGCCATGCGCACGCTTGCCGATGTGGATCCTTCGGGTCAACGCCGCCCTGCACGGCACGTTGTGATGGAATCATCCGTGGAGTTCCGACATGCGCCCGATGCCCATCACCATCGCCGTCATCATCATCGTTGCGCTCGCCACGATCGCCGCTCCCGGCAACGCGCAGCAACACCTGCGCCCACTGCTCGAGCAACGCCGCGGGCCGCATGAGACAGCGGCATTCCCCGCCGGGGTTCGCATCCAGCGCGATCTCGCCTACGGTGCGCATCCGCAGCAACGCTACGACGCCTACCTGCCGGCGGGCACGAAGCCCGGCGCTCCGGTTCTGCTGATGGTGCACGGCGGCGGCTGGCGCAGGGGCGGCAAGGACAACCCGGGCGTGGCCGGCGACAAGGCCGCGCACTGGCTGGCCCTGGGCTTCGTGTTCGTCAACATCGACTACCGCCTGCTGCCCGAGGCCGATCCGCTGCAACAGGCCGCCGACGTGGCCGCCGCAGTGGCGGACGTCCAGAAGCGCGCGCCGCAATGGGGCGCGGATCCCCAGAGCGTGGTGTTGATGGGGCATTCGGCCGGCGCGCACCTGGTCGCGCTGCTGGGCGCATCGCCATCATTGCTGGCGCAGGCCGGCGCGGCCAGGCCACTGGGCGTGGTCGCCCTGGACAGCGCGGCGATGGACGTACCGGAACTCATGCGCAAGCCACGGCTGCCCGGGCTCTATCGCGACGCATTCGGCACCGACCCGGCGTTCTGGACCGCTGCCTCGCCCTACCAGCAGTTGGGTCGGCGCAGCCTGCCGATGCTGATCGTCTGTTCCAGCCAGCGCGTGGATTCCTGCCTGCAGGGCCGCGCACTGCAGGCCAGGGCGGCGACGCTGGGCGTCCCGATGCAGGTCCTGCCGGAGGATCTCGGCCATGGCGAGATCAACAAGGCCCTTGGCCAGCCATCGGCCTATACCCGCGCCGTGACCGATTGGATCGATCGCCTGCTTGAATGAACGCCGGGGTGACTGGCGGCCGGCACCTTCAAATCGTACAATTCCGGTACGCTTTAACGATCCACCCTTTGCCATGCTTCGCGTCACCAAACTCACCGATTACGCCACGCTCGTCATGACCGTGCTCGCCGCCGCCCCCGATGCGGTGCTGAGCGCGAACGAATTGTCCGAGCGCGCGGGCATCGAACTGCCGACCGCCGCCAAGGTGCTCAAGCCGCTGGCGCAGGCCGGCCTGGTCGAAGGCTTCCGCGGCGCCAACGGCGGCTACCGCCTGGCCCGTGACGCCCACGAGGTGACGCTCGCGGACATCGTCGAGGCGATGGAGGGCCCCCTGGCGATGACCGAATGCAGCATCCACGAGGGCCAGTGCGGCATCGAGGATTCCTGCAACGTGCGCGGCAACTGGCAACGCATCAACGACGTGATCGCCAAGGCGTTGCACGACATCAGCCTGCACGAAATGGCCCATGGCGATGTCGCCGCCTCGTCCGGCAAGCGCATCCCCATCCGCGTGGCCGTCGCCTGAGACATGAGCATGAACACACAGACACCCACGGTCGAAGCCCCGCAGCAGAATGCCGACATCCACGCGCGGCTGGGCCGCAGCTACGACGCAGGCTTCGTCACCGACATCGAAAGCGATAGCCTGCCGCCGGGCTTGAACGAAGACATCATCCGCGCACTCTCGGCCAAAAAGGACGAGCCCGAGTGGATGACCGAATGGCGCCTGGCCGCCTATCGCCACTGGCTGACCATGCCGATGCCCGAGTGGGCCAAGCTCGACATCGCGCCGATCGACTTTCAGACGCTGTCCTACTACAGCGCGCCCAAGGCCAAGTACAAGTCGCTGGACGAAGTGCCGCAGGAACTCATCGACACCTACGACAAGCTGGGCGTGCCGCTGCACGAGCGCGCGAAGCTCGCCGGCGTCGCGGTGGACGCGGTGTTCGATTCGGTCTCGGTCGGCACCACCTTCCGCAAGGAACTGGCCGAGAAAGGCATCATCTTCTGTTCGATGTCGGAAGCCATCAAGGAACACCCCGAGCTGGTTCGCCAGTACCTCGGCAGCGTGGTTCCGGTCGGCGACAACTACTTCGCGGCACTCAATTCCGCGGTGTTTTCCGACGGCAGCTTCGTGTTCATCCCCAAGGGCGTGCGCAGCCCGATGGAACTGTCGACCTACTTCCGCATCAACGCCGGTCACACCGGCCAGTTCGAGCGCACGCTGATCATCTGCGAGAACAAGGGCTACGTCTCCTACCTGGAAGGCTGCACCGCGCCGATGCGCGACGAGAACCAACTGCACGCGGCGGTCGTCGAGCTGGTGACGCTGGAAGATGCCGAGATCAAGTATTCGACCGTGCAGAACTGGTATCCGGGCGACGAGAATGGCGTCGGCGGCATCTACAACTTCGTCACCAAGCGCGCGCTGTGCCGCGGTGCGCGCAGCAAGGTGACGTGGACGCAGGTGGAGACCGGCAGCGCCGTCACATGGAAATACCCGAGTTGCGTGCTGCTGGGTGACGACAGCGTGGGCGAATTCCACTCGGTCGCCCTGACCCACCATCGCCAGCAGGCCGACACCGGCACCAAGATGATCCACGTCGGCAAGCGCACCAAGTCGAAGATCGTCTCGAAGGGCATCAGCGCCGGCCGCGGGCAGAACACCTATCGCGGCCTGGTGAAGGTCGAGCGCGGCGCCGAGGCCGCGCGCAACCACACCCAGTGTGACAGCCTGCTGATCGGCAAGAAGTGCGGCGCGCACACCTTCCCCTACATCGAGGTGAAGCGCTCGGATGCGACCGTCGAGCACGAAGCGACCACCAGCAAGATCAGCGACGACCAGCTGTTCTACTGCCGTTCGCGCGGCATCGGCGAGGAAGACGCGGTGTCGATGATCGTCGACGGCTTCTGCAAACAGGTCTTCCGCGAGCTGCCGATGGAATTCGCAGTGGAAGCGAAGAAGCTCCTGGAAGTCTCGCTGGAAGGCGCGGTGGGCTGACCCCCTCGCCCGCACGCCATTATTCGGAAACCGACATGCTCAACATCGAAAACCTCCACGTGCGCGCCGGCGAACGCGACATCCTCAAGGGCCTTTCGCTGGCCGTGAAACCGGGCGAGGTGCACGCCATCATGGGCCCGAACGGCGCCGGCAAATCCACGCTCGGCAACGTGCTGGCGGGCCGCGACGGCTACGACATCACCGAAGGCCACGTGGAATTCGATGGCAAGGACCTGCTGGAGCAGGCGCCGGAAGACCGCGCCGCCGAAGGGGTGTTCCTCGCCTTCCAGTACCCGGTCGAGATCCCGGGCGTGAACAACACCTATTTCCTGCGCAGCGCGCTCAATGCGCAGCGCAAGGCGCGCGGCGAGCCGGAACTCGATTCCGTGCAATTCCTGAAGCTGGTGCGCGAGAAGATCAAGGTGCTGCACCTGCCCGACACCCTGCTCAACCGCGGCCTGAACGAAGGCTTCTCCGGCGGCGAGAAGAAGCGCAACGAGATCTTCCAGCTCGCGGTGCTGGAGCCGAGGCTGGCGATCCTCGACGAAACCGATTCCGGCCTCGACATCGATGCGTTGAAAGCGGTCGCCGACGGCGTCAACGCGCTGCGCTCGCCCGACCGCGCCTTCATCGTCATCACCCACTACCAGCGCCTGCTCGATTACATCAAGCCGGACGTCGTGCACGTGCTGGCTGATGGTCGCATCGTCGAGACCGGTGGCCCGGAACTCGCGCTCAAGCTGGAAGAGCACGGCTACGCCTGGGTGAAGGATCGAATCGCCCCCGGGGCCGCCTGAAATGAACGCACTTCTCGACTCCCTGCTCGCCGGTCGCGACGACGCGGCATCGCGCGCGATCCGGGGCACCGGCCTGCCCGGCCCACGCTCGGAAGCGTGGAAGTACACGCCGCTGCGCGCCTTCGAGCGCCGCGCCTTCTCGCCCGCGCGGCCGGTGCAAGCCGATGCCACGTGGATCGAAGGCATCCCGGCGCCGCGGATCGTGTTCGTCAACGGTCATTTCGATGCTGCGCTGTCGGACTTGGAAGCGCTGCCTGAAGGACTGGACATCATGCATGGCCGTGACCGCTCGGGCGCAATCGAGATCGAGACGGATACGAATGCATGGTTTCCCGCGGGCGATGACGTCTTCGCCAACCTCAATGCCGAGCTGGCGGGGGATGGCGCGCGAATCACGGCCAACGCCATCATCGACACACCGCTGCACCTGGTCACCCTGAACCTGCACGATGGCGAGGATCGCGCCATCCACCTGCATCATGCCGTCACCTTGTCGGCCGATGCCGCGTTGACCGTGGTCGAGCACCAACTCGGCGACCACCAGGCGAACCTCGACAACAGCCGCATCGACATCACCCTGGGCGATCGCGCCCGGCTCAAGCACCTGCGCGTGCAGGACGATGGCATCGGCGCGAGCCGCTTCCTGCGCACCGATGCCACGCTCGCCACGCAGTCCAACTATCGCCGCCTCGACCTTGAACTGGGTGCCGCGCTCTCGCGCCACGAACTCAACATCAACCTCAATGGTGAGGCCGCCAGCCTGCATTCGGGCGGCGTGCTGATGGCGCATGGCAAGCGCCATCTCGATACGCGCCTGGGCATTGTCCACGCTGCCGGCAACACGCATAGCGAACTGCCGTGGCGTGGCCTGGCCGACGGGCGCGCGCGCGCCGTCTTCCACGGCGGCATCCGCATCGAGGCCGGCGCCGACGGCAGCCGGGCCAACCTGCAGAACCGCAACCTGCTGCTGTCCGATGCCGCCGAAATCGACACCCAGCCGGTGCTGGTCATCCATGCCGACGAGGTGCAGGCCGCGCACGGCGCGACCGTCGGCCAGCTCGACGCCACGGCATTGTTCTACCTGCGTTCGCGCGGGATCCCGCAGGACGAAGCGCGCCGGATCATGACCGTGGCCTTCTGCCGTGAAGTGCTGTCGATGGTCGAAGACACGACATTGCGCGCCACGCTTGAAACCCGCATCGGTCGCGCGCTGGCACGGATGCAGGACGCATGAGCATCGACACTTCCATCGACTGGACCTCGGTCCGCGCCGACTTCCCGCTGCTGACGCGCGAGATCCACGGCAGGCCACTGGTGTATCTGGACTCGGCCAACACCAGCCAGAAACCCGGCCGGGTGATCGAGGCGGTGGACGGCTTCTATCGCCGCCACAACGCCAACGTGAGCCGCGCGGTGCACCAGTTGGGTGCCGAGGCGACCGAGCAGTACGAGGCGTCGCGCCGCAAGCTCGCCGCCTTCCTCAACGTGCGCGCCGACGACCTGGTCCTCACCAGCGGCACCACTTTCGCGATCAACCTGGTGGCGTATTCGTGGGCACTGCCTCGCCTGCAGGTGGGCGACGTCATCCTGCTCTCGCGCATGGAGCACCACGCCAACATCGTGCCCTGGCAGCTGATCGCCGAGCGCACCGGTGCGAGCATCCGCGTTGCCGAACTGCTGCCCGATGGCAGCCTCGACATGGAAGGCCTGTGGTCGGGGATGACGCCGGAGGTGAGGCTGCTTGGCCTCACCCACGTCAGCAACGTGCTCGGCACCGTCAACCCGGTCCGCGAGGTCTGTCGCGAGGCGCGCAAGCGCGGCATCGTCACCGTCATCGACGGCTCCCAAGCCGCGCCGCACATGCAGGTCGATGTCGCCGCGATCGGCTGCGATTTCTACGTCGCCACCGGCCACAAGCTGTGCGGTCCGACCGGCACCGGCTTCCTGTGGGCGCGCCGCGAGCACCTTGAATCGATGCCACCGTTCATTGGCGGCGGCGAGATGATCAAGGAGGTCCGCTTCGACGGCACCGTGTTCAACGACCCGCCGCACAAGTTCGAGGCCGGCACGCCCAACATCGCGGGCTTCGTCGGGCTGGGCTCCGCGGTCGATTACCTGTCCGGCATCGGCATGGACGCGATCCATGCGCGCGAGGCGGAATTACTCGCGCACGCGACGGAGGCGCTGTCGGCCATCGACGGCCTGCGCATCTTCGGCTCCGCGCCCGGCAAGGCCGCGATCATCTCCTTCCTGATCGACGGCACCCACGCGCACGACCTCGCCACCCTGCTCGACCTGGAGGGCATCGCCGTGCGTTCGGGGCAGCATTGCGCTCACCCGCTGCTGCAATCGCTCGGCGTCGGCGCGACCTGCCGCGCATCGTTCGCGTTCTACAACACGCACGAGGATGTCGATGCGCTCGTCGGCGCATTGCACAAGGTGAGGAAGCTGCTCGCATGAACCTGACGTTCCGACACGCCACGCACGCGGACATCCCGCTGCTGGTCGAACTGGTGACGTCCGCCTATCGCGGCGACGCCAGCCGCACGGGCTGGACCACCGAGGCCGACCTGCTCGATGGCTTGCGCATCGATGCCGAGCGCATCGCCGCCGACATCGACCGGCCGCAGAGCGTCGTGCTGCTGGGCGAGGCCGATGGTGATGTCGTCGCCTGCGCGCATGTCGCGGCCGAGGACGGCGCCGGTTACTTCGGCATGTTCTCGGTGCGCCCGTCGCTGCAGGGACATGGCATCGGCAAGCTCATGCTGGACGAGGCCGAGCGCATCGCCCGCGACGAACTTGTCCAGGGCGCGATGCGCATGACCGTGATCGACGTGCGCGACGAGCTGATCGATTACTACGCACGACGAGGCTATCGCCGCACCGGCGTCCACAAGCCGTTCCCCTACGGCGACGAACGCTACGGCATCCCCAGGCGCCCGGACCTGCGCTTCGAGATACTGGAGAAGAACCTGTGAGCGACGACCTGCGCGACTGGGAGTTCGTCTGCACCGAGGCCGAGCTGCTGCCCGGCGAGAAGAAGACCGTCTGGCATGGCGACACGCCCATCCTCGTCGTCAACCTGGACGGCGAGTACTACGCGGTCGAGGATCAATGCACGCACGAGGAATTCGAGCTTTCCGCCGGCCCGGTCGATGCCGAGAAGGGCGAGATCGAATGCGTTTTCCATGGCGCCCGGTTCAACCTGCGCACCGGTGCGGCTACCTGCGCACCGGCCTACACGCCGGTAGCCACCTTTCCGGTGAAGGTGGTCGACGGCGCGGTCTGGACCCGCGACGACCGCTGAACGGCCCCGCTCACAGGGATGCCGGGCCCCGATAGTTCGCCTGCGTCAGCAGGTCGATGCCGCATTCCAGCCCTTCGAGCCAATCCAGGAAATCGCGCATCGCCTCGCCTTTCATCGGCAGGCCGTGCTGCGGCACGATCATCTCGGGATCGAGATCCCTGACCATCCTGACCCAGTAGCGCGCCACCCGGTTCGAGGCCATGTAGCGGCGATGGAACCCCTCCATCCGGCGCCGGTGCTGGTCGAAGCCCTCGGTCACGAAGTGATAGGGCTCGCCGCTGGGCACCAGCGAGGCACCGACGTCCCCGGAGAACAGGATCCGGCTGCTTTCATCCCAGAACGAGAAGTTGCCGACCGAATGCATGAAGTGCGCCGGCAGCAGGTGCACGCGCGCGGCGCCCAGTTCGACCTGGCCACCGCCATCCGGGACCAGCTTGTAGCGTTCGCGACCGGCGTTCTTCATGTAGCCGGGCACCACGTGCGGCACGAAGCGGCCCCACAGCTCCGAACAGACGATGGTCGCCTCGGTGTACAGCAGCCATTTGTCGACCGAGCCGATGATGTCGGGGTCCTGGTGCGAACAGAGGATGTAATCGATCCCGGTCGGTTTCACGTACTGCCCGATCGCGAGGATCAAAGGGTTGTAGAGCAACGCGCCGCCCGGATCGAGCAGCGCGGAACGATCGCCGTGCTGGATCAGGAACTGGTTGGCCTGGACGCCGTCATCGCCACGGACCAGATCGTTGAAGGCGACACAACGGTGGTCGCCGGATTCGTACAGCACGGTTGCCATGGATTGTCCCCGGCGCCGGGATGGCACCTGAATCGGTGGATCTTAAGCGCCCAAGCCCGGAGGTGGGTGAGCAGGATCAAATTACTGCGCCGTCACCCGGCTCTGTCGCAGGGTTCAGTCAAAATCTGGCTGGATACGATTGCCAATACGAATCATTCTCATTAATATTGGCATCGCGGTGTCCCACGACACCTTCCCGAACCAGAGATCCCTGACATGCCCCATGCCTCCCGCCCAGCCTTCCGCCCGTTGGCGGTCGCCGTCCTCTTCGCACTTTCGGCCCCGACACTCGCCGCCGTCGAGTCGGCCGATGTGCCGGCCGACCCCGCGCAGCTCGATCGCGTGATCGTCAGGGGCAGCCGCTATCTGCCCGATTACCAGGTTCGCGATACCCGCAGCGCCACCAAGACGAATACCCCGCTGCTCGACATTCCGCAGGCCGCGAGCGTGGTGACCGAGGAACTGATGCGCGACCAAGCCATGACCGGCCTGCCCGAGGTGCTGCGTTACGTACCCGGCGCCGGCGTCGCCCAGGGCGAAGGCAACCGCGATACCGCGGTGATGCGCGGCAACAGCACGACGGCGGATTTCTTCGTCGACGGCGTACGCGACGATGTCCAGTACATCCGCGACATCTACAACATCGAGCGGGTCGAGGTGCTGAAGGGGCCGAACGCGATGATCTTCGGGCGCGGTGGCTCCGGCGGCATCATCAATCGCGTGACCAAGCAGGCGAATGGCCGCGAAGGCGGCGCGGTCACGCTGCAATACGGCAACTGGAACCGCAAACGCGGCACCATCGACTGGCAGGCTCGGACAGGCGAGCGCGCGGCCTTCCGGGTGAACGGCGTGGTCGAAGAATCCGAGGGCTTCCGCGACGGCTTCGAATTGTCCCGCCGCGGGATCAACCCGGTCATGCGCTTCGGCTTGGGCGAACGCACCCAATTGGATCTGTCCTACGAACATTTCCGCGACGAGCGCGTGGCTGACCGCGGCGTGCCTTCGCTCGATGGCCGTCCGCTCGACACCGATCCCTCGACCTTCTTCGGCAGCCCCGGGTTGAGTCCGGTGACGGCGCGTGTCGATGCCTTCGACGCCACCCTGACGCATGACTTCGCCAATGGCGTCGAGCTGCGCAACCACTTCCGCTGGGCGGATTACGACAAGTTCTACCAGAACATCTTCGCCAATGGCCTGGTGCGCGCCGGCAACGGTTCGCTGGAGGCGACGCTGGCCGCCTACAACCAGCGGACCGATCGCCGCAACTGGTTCAACCAGACCGACCTCGTGTTCCAAACGCAGACCGGGAGCGTCCGCCACACCTTGCTGGCGGGCGCCGAGTTCGGCCGCCAGGACACCGCCAACCTGCGCATGAGCGGCAGCTTCCCGGGCAGCAACCGCGTGCCGGTATCGAATCCGCTCTACACCGGCAACGTGACGTTCACGCCGAGCCGACAGAACGAGAGCCAGGCCGACATCGCCGCCTTCTACGTGCAGGACCAGATCGCGTTCTCGGCGAAGTGGATGGCGGTGGTGGGTCTGCGCCACGACCACTTCAAGATCGACATGACCGACATCTCCGGCGGCCAGCGCCTGCGCAGCAACGATTCGACGTGGTCGCCGCGTGCCGGCCTGATCTTCAAGCCGCGCGCCGACATGTCGATCTACGGCAGCTACAGCATGACCTTCCAGCCGCGGGCGGGCGAGCAGCTCACTTCGCTCTCGAGCAGCACCGCGGCGCTGGAACCGGAGAAGTTCGTCAACAAGGAACTGGGCTGGAAGTGGGAAGTGAGCGACAGCATCTCGCTCAGCGTCGCGGCCTACCAGCTTGATCGCGAGAACGTGGCAGTCACCGATCCGCAGGATCCTACCCGCATGATCCTGATCGATGGGCAGCGCGCCCGCGGCGTCGAAATCGGCGTGGCCGGCCGCATCAACGAGCGCTGGCAAGTCATGGGCGGCTACGCCTGGCAAGACGGCGAGATTCTGGGCGATCCCGCAATCAGCCCGCAGGCCGGCAACACCCTGTCGCAGCTGCCCCGGAACAGCGCATCGCTGTGGAACCGCTTCGACATCACGCCGTCGTTCGGCTTCGGCGTCGGCGTGATCCACCGCGGCAGTTTCTACGCCTCGGTGGACAATGCAGTCACGGTGCCGGGCTTCACCCGTTTCGACGGCGCCCTGTACTGGAATGCCAGCGAAGAGATCCAGCTGCAGCTCAACATCGAGAACCTGTTGGACAAGAAATACTTCGCCAGCGCGCACAGCAACCAGAACATCTCGCCGGGCGCACCGCGCGGCGCCACCCTCACCGCCAGGTTCACTTTCTGATGAACAACCAGCCCTCCCGCCAAAGCGATCGCGCGCAACACGCACGGAACGCCGCAAATACCCGCTATCGCTACATCCGCCAGCTGCACTTATGGCTGGGCGCCTGGGGCGCGATCGCCGCGCTGGTCTTCGGCATCACCGGATTGTTGATGAATCACCGCTTCGGCGACAACCCTTGGCCCCAAGGCAAGAGCGAGGAAGTCGGAAAGATGGCCTTTGCCGTGCCTGCCTCGGCGGCGGGTTCCGCCGAAGATCTCTCGCAGTGGCTGCGCCAGACGCATGGACTGGATGCACACACGATCCGCAAGCCGCGGCCGGAGGATGGCGGCCCACGTGGTGGCCAGGGCGGCGATGCGCGCCCCGCTGCCGCCGCCAAGTGGAACCTGTCCGGCGGCAGCGCGCGCAACAGCTGGAGCGCGGAATTCACCGCCGGCAGTGCGGAGATCACGGTCAAGCAAAGCCGGCAGACGCCGTTGGCCGTGTTCAACCGTCTGCACAAGGGCGTGGGCGGCGGGAAGACCTGGATCCTGCTGTCGGACTCCTACGCCATCGCGATGGTGGTATTGGGCCTCAGCGGCATCTGGATGTGGGCGCGCGGGCGCACGCCAAGGCAGATGGTATTCAGCGTGATGGGCCTGGGCATCGCGGTGCTGGCTTCGGTACTGGCGCTGGCCTTTTCCTGAGCTTCTGCCCGTCTCAGGATCCGACGAGAGGCCACAGGCGGACCTGGATCAGGCGGGCATCGGCTTCAAGGCGCAGGCCGCGACGCGTCCCGTCGTCATGCATCAGGAGCGTGTCGCCCGCACTCAATGTGGTGCCTGCGGCATCCGGAAGCCGCCCTTGCCCGGATGCGATGTGCAGCGCCAGGGTCTCACCCGCGGCGGCGAACACGGTGCTTTCACCTTCGTGGTCGCGCAGGGACAGATCGGCTTCCGCCAGGCCACGCCGCCACATCAGGTTGAAATCCCGCGTCGGCCCTGCGGGCAATCGGCAATCAACCCGTGCTTCGCCGGCGAAGCGCCAACGCGGCGACGACGGCGTCAAGGCGACTTCCAGTTTCGACCCGAAGTCGAGCACCATTCCGGTCCCGGAAAGCAGCACGATCTCCCGGTCTACCCCCTCGAATCGCGAGAACGGCCCATCGCGCTCAACCTCCGCGATCGACAGCCGCCATGCCCAGTCGTCGCCATCGTCCGAGCGGGCGACTTCCCGCGTCCAGCCGCCATCATTCCGCCAACGCTGGCGGGCGCATTGCGCGTAGCGAACGAGTTCGATGCCGGATTCCATCGCCGCATTCTAGCCATCACGAACCGCCGACAAGTCATCGCCCGACAACGCATCCATGCGTGCCGGGCGATGGGGAACTCCTTGTAAAGGGCTTCCTGCCCGTCCTGCCGGCGCTTCCAGCGCCTCGTCGCCCGTCCGATGGGCGACGCAACCGGTCAGCGCCGAGCGACCGGCCTGACGTTCGGGGCCGCGCGCGAAGCCACCGGCACCCTGGAACGGCCATTGCCGAGAGTGATCCGCTCGCGGTTCTTCTCGACGGTCTTGAGTCCGATACCCTTGACCATCGCCAGCTCTTCGACGCTCTTGAAGGCGCCATGTTCGCGCCGGTATTGCACGATCGCCTCGGCCTTGGCCGGGCCTACATTCAACAGGACGGCGTCGAGGGCGCCGGCATCCGCCGTGTTGATGTTCACGACGCCTTCGGCGGCAAGGGCCTGTCCCGCGAACAGCAGGCCGGCGAGCAGCAGGGCATGGCAGGTATGGATGAAGGTTTTCATGGTGCGACTCCTGTCTGGTTGGGAACTGCGTCGATGTCCCGTTGCAGTGGCACCGGGCAGGTACAGCGTCCCCGTTCCAAGGTTTCCAACGTATCGCCACCTGTCCCATCCGACAGCCAGCCAATCCCCCCAAGTTCTGTAGGAAAAACCCTACGTCCGTGCCGATAGCCGGCGTCTATAAGGAACCCTTCCACGCTGCCGGATAAAATCGGAAGCCAACGACCCAATGGAGCGAGCGATGTCCACCCAGAATCCGTCCGACCACGGCCTCGATACCGGCCGGCTGCAGCAGTTCGTCAGCGCAAAATGGAACGACGAGATCGTCCCGCAGCTGGTCGATTACATCGCCATCCCCAACAAATCGCCGATGTTCGACCCCGATTGGGTCGCCCACGGCTACATGGACCAGGCCGTCGAGCTGATGGAGAAATGGGCCCGCGCGCAGGACATACCCGGCATGGTGCTGGAGGTGGTGCGTCTTGAAGGCCGCACGCCGCTGATCTACATCGACATCCCGGCCAGCGGCGAATCGGTCGGCGACGATTGTGTGCTGCTGTACGGGCACCTGGACAAGCAGCCTGAGATGACCGGCTGGGACGATGACCTCGGCCCGTGGAAGCCCGTGCTGAAGGGCGACAAGCTCTACGGGCGCGGCGGCGCGGACGATGGCTACGCGATCTTCGGCTCGCTGACCAGCGTGATGGCGCTGCAGGCGCAGGGCCTGCCGCATGCGCGCTGCGTGGTGCTGATCGAGGCCTGCGAGGAGTCCGGCAGCTATGATCTGCCGGCCTACGTCGACCACCTGGCCGACCGCATCGGCAAACCGTCGCTCGTCGTTTGCCTCGATTCGGGCTGCGGCAATTACGACCAACTGTGGTGCACCACGTCGCTGCGTGGCCTCGCCGGCGGCAACCTGCGCATCGACGTGCTGGAAGAAGGCGTGCACTCCGGCGATGCATCCGGCATCGTGCCTTCGAGCTTCCGCCTGCTGCGCCAGTTGCTGGATCGCGTCGAGGACGAGGCCAGCGGCAAGATGAAGCTGGACGGCCTGTACGTCGACATCCCCGCCGAGCGCATAGCGCAGGCCAAGAAAGCCGCCGAGGTGCTGGGCGACGAGGTCTACGACAAGTTCCCGCTGGTCGAAGGCTTGAAGCCGATGGGCGATGACAATGTCGATCGCATCCTCAACCGCACCTGGCGTCCGGCGCTCTCGATCACCGGCGTCGATGGCATGCCGTCGCTGTCCTCGGCCGGCAACGTGCTCCGCCCGCACACGGCGGTGAAGCTGTCGCTGCGCATCCCACCGACGCTCGACGGCGATGCCGGCGGCAAGCTGCTGCGCGACACCTTGCTCAAAGACCCGCCAAACGGCGCCAAGGTCAGCTTCGAGCTGGAGAAGTCCTCCTCGGGCTGGAACGCGCCGGCGCTGTCGTCGTGGCTGGAAACCGCCATCGATGAGTCCAGCCGCGAGGTCTTCGGCCAACCGGCGATGTACATGGGCGAAGGTGGCAGCATCCCCTTCATGGGCATGCTGGGCGAGAAGTTCCCCGGTGCGCAGTTCATGATCACCGGCGTGCTGGGCCCGCATTCCAACGCGCACGGCCCGAACGAATTCCTGCACATCCCGATGGGCAAGAACGTCACGTCCTGCGTGGCGCATGTGATCACAGCCCATCACGCGGCCAGCCTGCGCGGTGAAACCACCGGCGTGGCGGTGGCACCGGACAGCGGCAAGCGTCACGGCGACCACGGCTGCTGCTGAGCCGCATCCCTCGGCATCGCGGCAATCTTTCGTTGCTGCGATGCAACACCACTGCCTTGCCGGGCTTGCTAGCATCGCCCGGCACTTCATCAACCTGGGGGAAACGAATGTTCAGTGGATTCTTTGGCTATCTCATCGGCGGCCTGGTCATCGGCGTGCTGGCGCGTTTGCTCAAGCCGGGTGCCGACCCGATGGGCTGGATCATGACGATCATCCTGGGCGTCCTGGGCGCGGTCATTGGCGGCTGGGCCGCGACCACGTTCGGGCTGGAGGGCTTCATGACCTGGGTCGTCGCGATCGTCGCCGCCATCGTCCTGCTGTTCGCCTACGAGGCCATGCGCAAGAAGCGCCCGCCCGCAGCTTGACCCGCGACCTGCACGAAACGCCCCGCCAAACGCGGGGCGTCTTCGTTGGTGCCGGCTGTTATGCTTGTCGCGATTCGCCACGGGGACGCCCATGCCTTTGTTCGGCAGCGAGAACTGGCTGTATATCGCCCTCATCGGCCTGCTGGTCGGCCTGTTGGCCCGTCTGGTCACGCCCGGCCGCCGGCGCATGGGGCTGATCCTCACCACTCTGCTCGGGATCGGCGGTGCCCTGCTGGCTGGCGTGACCGGGCAACATTTCGGCTGGTACGCACCTGGCCAGCCGGCAAGCTTCATCGGCGCGACCTGCGGAGCCATCGTCATTCTGCTGCTGGTCTCGCTGCTGCGACGCCCGCGCGAGCGCCGCATCTTCACCAATACCCGTTGATCCCGACTGCATGACTCGCGAAACCGAACGCCTGGCCTGGGCGCGCCGCGCACTGGGCGCGCCGGCGATTGAACTTGAACGCGCCTCTGTCGATGCCGGCTTCCGCAGCTACTGGCGCACCGCGGGCATCGCGCCCTCCCGCATCGTGATGGATTCGCCGCCCGGCCAGGAAGACGTGCGCCCTTGGCTCGCGGTCCGCAACCTGCTCGAATCCGGCGGTGTGCGCGTCCCGCGCGTTCTGGCCGAAGACATCGAGAGCGGTTTCCTGATGCTCGAGGACCTGGGCGCGACCACCTACCTGCATGACATCGACGATGCCAATGCCGATGCGATGTTCGACGCCGCGATCGACCAGTTGCTCAAGCTGCAGGCGATCGCGCCGCCCGTCGCGCTGCCCCGCTACGACGAGGCGATGCTGGCGCGCGAGCTGCGCCTGTTCGATGAATGGTTCTGCGGCCGACATCTGGGCCTCACGCTCGACTGCGGCGAGATGGAAACGCTGGATGCCGCCTATCGTTTCCTGATCGATACCGCATTGGCGCAGCCGCAACTGCTGGTGCATCGGGACTTCATGCCGCGCAACCTGATGCGCGCCGACGGCGGCCCGGCGGTGCTGGATTTCCAGGACGCCGTGATCGGGCCGGTCGCCTACGACCCGCTGTCGCTGTTCAAGGACGCCTTCCTGAGCTGGCCGACCGAGCGCGTCGATGGCTGGTTGCGCCGTTACCATGCCCGCGCCCAGGCCGCCGGCGTGCCGGTCCCCGCACTGGAGCACTTCCTCCGCGATGCCGACCTGATCGGCGTGCAGCGCCATCTCAAGATCATCGGCATCTTCGCGCGGCTGAATTATCGCGACCACAAGCCCAAGTACCTGACCGATACGCCACGCTTCTTCGTCTATCTGGACGATGCGCTGCCCAGGCATCCGCAACTGGCCGGCCTGCGCGCTTTCATCGAGGATCGGATCAAGCCGGCGATGGCCGCGCGCGAAGCCCTGCGAATCGACGCACCGGCATGAGGGCGCTGATCTTCGCCGCCGGGCTGGGTGAACGCATGCGCCCGCTCACCGACCGCACGCCGAAGCCGCTGCTGCAGGCCGGCGGCAAGCCGCTGATCGCGTGGCATCTGGAAAAACTCGCGGCACTCGGCATCCGCGACGTGGTCATCAACACATCATGGCTGGCCGAGCAGTTCCCGTCCATCCTGGGCGATGGCGATCGCTTCGGCCTGCGCCTGCACTATGCCTATGAAGGGCCCGAGCCCCTGGAAACCGGCGGCGGCATGCTCAATGCCCTCGCGTTGCTGGGCGAAGCGCCGTTCCTGGCCGTCAACGGCGATATCTGGTGCGATGTCGATTTCGCCCGCTTGCCGCGCGAACCCGAAGGCGATGTCCATCTGGTGATGGTGGACAACCCGGCGCACCACCCCAACGGCGATTTTGCGCTGGACGAGGAAGCACGGCTCCATTCGATCGGCGACGAGCGGCTGACTTTTTCCGGCATCGGCGTGTATCGCCCGCGCCTGCTCGACGGTTGGCAAGATGTGATCGGCGATACACCGGGGGCTGCGCAGGCGCCGCCACGATTCCAGCTGGCCCCGTTGTTGCGCGCGGCGATGTCGCGTGGTGCCGCGACCGGCGTGCACCATCGGGGCCAGTGGACGGATGCCGGCACCCCGCAGCGGCTGGCCGAGCTGGACGCGCGATTGGCCCAGGCCGACCCGGCTTAACCGCCCAGCACCTGCCTCAGGAACGGCACGGTCACGCGCCGTTGCGCGGCCAGCGACTCGCGGTCCAGCCGCTCGAACAACGCGGCCAGGCTGCCGAGATCGCGCTCGACGCGCTTGAGCAGCCAGTCGATCGCCGCATCGTCCATCGCCAGCCCCCGGCGCTCCGCGCGCAGGCGCAGGATGGCCGCGCGGGCGATATCGTCAGGGGGGGCCAGCGACAAGCGCGCCATCTGCGACAGGCGCGAACGCAGGTCGGGCAATGCCAGGCCCAACGCATCCGGCGTTTCGCGCGCGGTGTACAGCACACCCGTGCCGGCGCTGCGGGCGGCATTGTGGAAATCGAACAGGGCGACTTCATCCTCGCGCACGCCGGCGATGCTTTCGATGCCGTCGAGCGCGACGCGCATGCCGGCCGAGGGCGTCGGCAACACCTCGCCCAGGCGACCGGCCATCGCCGCCATCGGCAGGTAGACCGCGGCATGCCCAAGTGCATCGGCCTCGGCGCAGAAGCCCAGCGCAAGATGGGTCTTGCCCACGGCACGCGGCCCGGCGACGTACAGCCCGTCCGCGCCGGCGGCGGCGAGCTGGCGCAGTTGGGCGAGCGCTCCCGCTGGCGCCTCGACGAAGGCATCGAGACGCTGGTCAGGGGGATAACGCAGCGCCAGCGGGAGTTGCCGGGAAGTGTTGCTCACGCTTCGGGCGCAGCCGGCGCATCGCCGGTCGTGTCCGGGACATCGGCCAGGCCGGACCGCGATGCCGCGATGCCCGGATCCTCGCCGATGTAGGCCCGGCTTTCGCGATAGCGCACCAGCGCGAAGCGCAGCAGCACGTTCAAGACGGCCGCGACCGGCAATGCAAGCAGCATGCCGATGAACCCGAACAGCACGCCACCTGCCATCACCGCGAAGATCACCGCCATGGGATGGAGGCCGATGCGGTCGCCGACCAGCTTGGGCGTGATCACGTAGCTTTCCAGGAGCTGCCCGATCCCCCAGACGGCGACCACGCCCAGCAGATGCTGCCAGTCGCCGAACTGCACCAGCGCCGCGATCGATCCGACCACCAGCAGCGTCGTGGGCCCGATGTACGGCACGAAGCTCAGCAGTCCCGAGACCACGCCGATCAGGATGCCCACGTTCAGGCCGACCAGGCTCAAGCCGACGGCATTGAACACCGCCATGATGATCATCACCGCGAACTGGCCGCGCAGGAATGCGCGCAGCATGCCGGCCGACTCGTCGACCAGCCGATGCGCCTGCGCGACATGGCTGCGGGGAATCAGGGCACCCAGCCGCTCGACGAACGAATCCCAGTCGCGCAGGAAGAAATAGGACAGGATCGGGACCAGCACCAGGTTGAGGGCGATGCCGACCAGATACAGGCCGGAGCGCGTCGCCACGCCCAGCACGTCCTGCAGCACGGTGCTGACCTGGCCCCAATGTCCGCGCACCCAGCCGGCGAGGTAGTCGAAATCCAGCCACGTCGCGAAATCGGTCCGCAGGCGCGCGTCCAGCCATGGCACCGCCGTATCCATCACCCAGGCCGCGTAACGCGGCATCTCGATGCCGAGCGTGCCGACCTGCTGGATCAACGCCGGCAGCAACGCCAGCAATGCCAGCAGCGGCAGCAGGATCATCGCCGCATAGACGATCCAGAACGCATGGGCCCGGCGCATGCCGCGCGCCTCGAGGCGATCGACCAGCGGATCTCCCAGCCAACCCAGCATGGCGGCGAACAGGAACGGCACCAGGACCGACGACAACTGCCACGTCACCCACAGGACGACCAGCAGGATCGCGGCGTACTGCACCCTGCGGTAGAACCGCGCGATGTCCTGGAGCGCCTGGCGCGATGACGGGGATGCGGGCACGGCTTGCCTCATTTGAGCTCGAAAATATCGGAATCCGGATCGCTTCCGTCCGCGGCGGCCACCACCATGCCATCCTGCTCGGCAGCGGCACGGAAGCCGGCGACGCCTTCCTTCAGCTCAAGGACGAACACGGCGCGGCCCGGCAAGGCCGAGACCGGCAGGATCCCGCCGACCTGCTTGTGGCGCTCGAGATACCCGATCAGGCGCAGGTAGTCGCTGGCGTCGTTGACGCCGGTGAAGACGACCTGGACAGGCTCGGGACTGGCCGCCGGCCTTGGCGGAGCCCGGCGCAGGTACTTGCGCACCAGCGCGTCGCCCGCCACTTCCGCGCCACTGGCGATGGCGCGGCGGGCATCGCCGTCGCTGCTGGAGCTGCGGGCCGTCACCCGTCCCTTGTCCACGAAGATCCAGTCGGCCTTCCAGCCACTGCCGGCTCGCTGGAGCTTGCCTATCAGCTGCATCGGCGGGCTGTAGGTCTTGGAGATGCGGGCGACGGCACCGGTATCGCCGCGCCAGATCGCGCCGACGATGGCCTGCTCGGCGGCGGTGCCCTGCGGCAGGCCGAGGCTGTAGCCACGGACCTTGGCGCGGTCGAGCACACTGCGTGCCACGTTGGCCTGCCCGAGCGCGACCAGGCGCGGTCCGCTGCCATCGTCGATTGCCAGCCACAGCACCGGCTTCGGCCGGGGATTGGGCCATGCGACCACGCCGATCCGACTGGCCAGTTCGTCCACCATGCCCGGCTTGAAGCGCACCACCAGCGTGGTGCCATAGGTCGGCGCCCCGGTCGTCGGCGAGACACTCTCATCCTGGCGGTAGTCGTACCCTTCGACGTAGTCCTTGGCCTTGCGGATTTCCTCGCCGATGCCGGGCAACTGTTGCGGAGCGCGCTCTCCCGTGATCCGGCCGAGAACCTGGATCAGCGCCCGCGAAAAGCCGGTATCGCGCTCGGCGGCCGATTGCGAACGAACCGATACCTCGGCCCCGTAGGCACCCTGCGCCGACGCCCGGCTGCCTTCCAGCCGCTGCGCCTGCGCGGCGAACGCCGCCAGCGCCAGTATCGCCATCCATGTCCACCGCATCATCGCTGCCCGCATCGCCATGCTTCCGGTATCCCGAGGAGGAATGGTGCCGCAGCGGAGCTGATGCGTCCATCCGCAGCGTCCCCGGCTGTTAAAATGCGCGCTTTCCATCACCCGGAACGCCCGTGAGCCAGCCGACCTCCCTCACCTATCGCGATGCCGGCGTGGACATCGACGCGGGCAACGAACTGGTCGAGCGGATCAAGCCGCTGGTCAAGAAGAGCTTCCGACCCGAGGTGATGGGCGGCCTGGGCGGTTTTGGCGCGATGTTCGACCTCTCGGCCAAGTACCGTGAGCCCGTGCTGGTCTCCGGCACCGACGGCGTCGGCACCAAGCTGAAGCTGGCCCAGCAGCTGGGCCGCCACGACACCATCGGCATCGACCTGGTCGCCATGTGCGTGAACGACGTGCTGGTGCAGGGCGCCGAGCCGCTGTTCTTCCTCGACT